>NZ_JBHJTK010000054.1:0-43169 GCF_042267665.1 Streptomyces sp. NPDC056224 | reverse complement strand
GCCGCCAAGGGGCGCACCGGCCGTCGTCACGTGCGGGCCGCGTCCACGGACCTCCCCGCGGTCAGCGGCTGAACAGCGCCTCGCCGGGCGGGGCCGGGGCGTCCGCGGGCAGCAGTGCCAGATCCAGCCCGCGCACCAGCCGGCCCCGCAGGGTCGCGTCCGCGGCCAGGCCCTCGGCGACCCGGCGGGCCGCCGCCGTGGCCTGGCCGTCCGCGGCCGGCACGATCGCGAGGGTGCCGTCGGAGTCGGCGGAGCCCGGGCCCAGGTAGGCGCGCAGCACGGTGTGCTCCGCCGCCACGACGGCCCGTACGGCTTCCCGTACGGCGGGATCGGCCAGCGGGTCCGCGTCCGTGCGGCCCTCGGCCAGCGCGAGCAGCGCGGATCCGGTCAGCTGGTAGGTGACCGGGCCGGCCAGGTCCAGCACCACGGTGTCGGCCTTCTCGTGCGCGGCGGCCGCCAGGGCCTGGTGCAGCGGGACCGCCACCGGCCGGGCGGCCGGGTCCCAGAGCGCGAGCGAGGCGACGGAGGTGAAGGCGGGCAGCGCCCGCCGATCGCCCGCCCGCAGCGTCGGGACGGCCATGTCGCTGGTCTTCTCGCGCTTCAGGCCCGTCTCGGGGTCGGTCTCCACCTCGCCGAGGACCGCGACGACCGGGACCAGCAGACGGGCGCCCTTCAGGGCCGCCAGTACCTCCGGCTCGTTCGCCCGGTCCTCGGCCCACGCGGCCAGTGCCGCGCTCAGCCGGGGGTCGGCCGAGCCGTCGTCGTCGGAGAAGCCCGGGTCGGGAATGTTCTTGTTCGCCATGTTCGCCACAGTTACCCGACCCTACTGTGCCGCGCGGGGCGGACGTCCACGGGTGCCCCGGCGCGGGCGCCTGGCCAGTACGGCGGCCAGCGCGAGCAGCACCGCCCCGGCGGCCGCGGCCGCGGGGGCACCCAGCCGGGCGGGCCGCTCGGGCGGCCGGACCGGGTCGGGGCCGGGACCGAAGTACGGGTGCGCGGCCGCGGCGGGGGCGGGGACCGGCGCCTGCGGCCGTATCGCCTCCGCGGTCTGGAGGGCGGCGACGGGGTCCACCATCCCGTGGCCGCGGGCGTCGTCGCGGCCGCCGGCCGGGCTGTCGGAGGCGGTGTCCTCCAGCAGCTTCTTGACCTGGGCCGGGGAGAGGTCCGGGTGGGCGGCCCGGACCAGGGCCGCGGCGCCGGAGACGAAGGCGGCGGCGGCGCTGGTGCCCCAGCCCTCGTAGTACGAGCGGTCCGGGTCGGCGATGACGACGTCGACGCCGGGGGCGCTGACGGTGGCGTACCAGTTGCGGGTGGAGAACGCGGCTTTCCTGCCTCCGCGGTCGACGGCCGTGACGGCGATGACCCCCGGATAGGCGGCCGGGTAGGAGACGCGGTCGCCGCTCTCGCCGCCGTTGCCCGCGGAGGCGACCACGATCACGCCCTTGGCGAGGGCGTACTGGACGGCCTCGTCCTCCCCCGCCTCGTGGTGGGCGGAGTCGCTGTCGTCACCGAGGGACAGGTTGATCACGTCGGCGCCGTTGTCGGCGGCCCAGCGGATGCCTTCGGCGAGGGCGCCGCCCTTGCTGTCGCGGGCCTGGGCGCGGCCCGGGTCGCCCTCCTCCAGGATCACCCGGACCGGCAGGATCTTGGCCTGCGGGGCGACGCCGAGGACGCCTTGGCCGTGGCCGGGGCCGTGGCCGTGCCCGGCGATGATGCTCGCCATGGCGGTGCCGTGACGGGCCCAGGAGCGGTCACCGCGGCCGGCGCCCATGCCGATGAGGTCGGTGCCGCCGAGGACCTGCCCGGCGAGGTCGGGGTGGGAGTCGTCCACGCCGGTGTCGAGGACGGCGACGGTGACGCCGTCGCCGCGGGTGGTGCCCCAGGCCTCTTCGGCGCGCAGGGCGAGGAGGCCCCACTGGCGGTCGCGGATGGCGTCGGCGGCGGCCGGGGACGCGGTGGCGGCCGCGAGGACGGCGGCGAGGGCGAGGACTGCGGCGGTGCGGGGGGCGGCACCCCGGGCGGGGCGGCCGGTGCGGGAGGCGTCGCGGCCGCGGGCGCGTCGGGACGTCATCGGGCCTCCGGTGCGGGGGTGGCGGGCGGGGCGGCGAGGACGGCCAGGCCCTCGCCGATCCGGTCGGCGACGGCCTTGGCCTCGTGGCCGAGGCCCGCCTGGGCGACGGCTCCCGTGGCGTCCTTCCTCATCACGTCCTCCGCGGGGCGGGGCGCCTCCAGGGGGCGGCCGTCGGCGAAGGCGGAGACCGTGTAGACGACGGCGGGGGCCTCGCTCCGTACGGACGCGGTCCAGGCGGCGCGCCGGCCGTCGGCGAAACCGTACGCGGGCGGTGCGGTCAGCCGGCCGGTGAGGGCGTTCATCGCGGGGGCGTCGGCGGGCGTGAAGACCATGCCGACGGTGACGAGGAAGCTGCGGGTGGCGTCGGTGTAGGTGGCGCGCAGCACCCGGGTGCAGCCGGTGGCGGCCAGCAGGCGCTGCCAGTCCGGGGCGAGCGCGGCGGGGCAGTCGGCGTCCGGGGCGAGTGCGATGCGCGTCCAGGTGCGGTTCGAGCCGCCGGGGCCGGCCGCGGGGCCGGCGAGGACGGGCGGGAAGAGGGTGTCGACGGGGGCGGACCGCCAGAGCGACCCGGCCTTGCGGTAGGCGGCGTCGGCGGGCAAGGGGCGGTGCGCGGCACGGTGTTCGAGCCAGGCGTCGGTTCCGGCGCCGCCGAGGAGGCCGATGCCGAGGAGGGCGCTGAGCCCGGCGGCGACGAGCCGTCCGGGGCGGCGCGGCGGCGCGGGCGGCGGGGTGGGGGCCGGGGGCGGATCGGGCTCGCCCAGGACCGAGGCCCGCGGTGTCGACGTGGTCATCCGGCGGCTCCGCCCCCCGTTCCGTACGGCTGCCTGCCCGTACTCTACGGGGTCGCCGGACGGGGCCCGGCGGTTGCCCGCGAGGGCCCGGCGGGGGGCCGGGGCCAGGGGTGGGCGGGCCGGTGGGCCGGTGGGCCCCGTGCCCTACCCATCGGTAGAGAGGTCTGGCAAGCTCCCGCCATGAACTCCGCCGCCGACGATCGCGCCCGGTACGACCGGGCGACCGCGCACCTGGACGCGCCGCTGGCCCTCGTGGATCTCGACGCGTTCGACGCGAATGCCGACGACCTGGTGCGCCGGGCGGGCGGGAAGCCGGTGCGCGTCGCCAGCAAGTCCGTCCGCTGCCGCGCGCTCCTCGAACGGGTCCTGGCCCGGCCCGGGTTCGCCGGGATCATGTCGTACACGCTCGCCGAGTCGCTGTGGCTGGCCCGTTCCGGGTTCGAGGACGTGCTGCTCGCCTATCCGTCGGCCGACCGGGGCGCGTTCGCCGAGCTGGCGGCCGATCCCAAGCTGGCCGCCGCGGTCACGGTCATGGTGGACGATCTCGCGCAGCTGGACCTGGTCGAGCGCTCGCGCGACGGCGGCACGGAGGAGATCCGGGTCTGTCTGGAGCTGGACACCTCGCTGCGCCTGCTGGGCGGGAGGGTGCGGGTCGGGGCGCGGAGGTCACCCCTGCGGGAGCCGGGCGAGCTCGCCGGGCTGGCCCGTGCGGTCAGTGCCCGGCCCGGGTTCCGGGTGGTCGGCCTGATGGCGTACGAGGGGCACGTCGCCGGGGTCGGGGACGCGCTGGCGGGCCGGCCGCTGCGGTCCCGGGCCATCCGGCTCATGCAGAGCGCGGCCCGCAGGGAGCTGGCGGCACGGCGGGCCGAGGTGGTGCGGGCCGTGCGCGAGGTGGTGCCCGACCTGGAGTTCGTCAACGGGGGCGGGACCGGCAGCGTGCAGCAGACCGCCGCGGAGGACGCGGTGACGGAGATCGCCGCCGGGTCGGGGCTGTACGTGCCCCGGCTGTTCGACAACTACACCTCGTTCAGCGGGCGTCCGGCCGCCCTCTTCGCGCAGCCGGTCGTGCGCAGGCCCGGCGTGGGTGTGGTGACCGTACTGGGCGGCGGGTATCCCGCCTCTGGTGCGCCCGGCGCGGACCGGCTGCCGGTCCCGTACCTGCCCGAGGGCCTGCGCTACGACCCGCAGGAGGGCGCCGGCGAGGTGCAGACCCCGCTGCTCGGCAGCCCGGCCGACGATCTGCTGATCGGCGACCGGGTGTGGTTCCGGCACGCGAAGGCGGGCGAACTGTGCGAGCGGTTCGACACCTTGCACCTGGTGGAGGGCGACCGGGTGACGGCCACCGCCCCGACGTACCGGGGCGAGGGCCGTACGTTCCTCTAGCAGAGCGGGTCCGTCAGTGGACCGGGTCCGTCAGTGGACCGAGTCCGTCTGGTCCGGGATGACGCTCGCGTCACCCCGCAGGACCGGGCCCTTGGTGCCGTCGTGGTCGACGTAGCCCGTCGTGGCGCACGGGTAGGGTCCGGTCTTCGGCTTCTTGGGCTCGATGAACATGGGGTTCACGATCCACCGGCCGTCGCTGTTGTCGTACGCCCGGCACATCAGCTCGTTCTTGTTGCGGTTCACGACGAGGCGCAGGGCGGTCGCGTCGCGCAGGAACGAGACGTCGGTGTCGGAATCGCCGGCGGCGAACACCTGGCGGCGGGCGGCGGGCTGGACCTTCTCGGCCGCCGCGCCGCGCACGCCGAAGATCTCCTTGTTGATCCAGCAGCGCTTGCCGTCGATGTAGGTGATCATCGTGTCGGCGCCGTCCCCGACGGATCCGCAGCCCTGGAGGTGGGCGGTGAACTTCCCGCCGTACGTGGTGGTGTTGCGGATGCCGATGACGTGCTGCGGGTCGATGCCCACTTCCCCGGCCCACACCTCGACGACCGGCTGCGGCGAGGCCGAGCTGATCCAGACGTCGAATCCGGCTTTCCGGAGGGCGGCGATCAGGTCCTTCTGCTGGTCGTAGTAGCGGACCCAGCCGGTGGCGGTGCCGCTGCCGACCTGCTGCGCGGTGCCGATGGGCGCGGCGAGGTTCTCGGTGCGGGCGGCGGCGGCGAAGCCGCGGATCTCGCGGGCGGTCCAGCCCTGCATGAGCTGGGGGAGCCAGGCGTAGGCGGGTTCGGTCGTACGGCGGTCCCAGCCGGCGAAGGCGGCGGCGCCGGCCTGGGTCGCGGCGGTGCCGTAGACGGCGTTGATCTCGTCGGCGCAGCGGGTGCCTTCCGGGGTTCCGGTGGGGAGCGGGGCGCCGGGCCGGGCGAGCGGGCCGCAGGCGTCGGCCAGTGCCGTGGCGGCGGCGGGGGTGAGGTGGCGGCTGGTGGCCGACCAGTCCCCGCGGGCGGGCTGGCGGATCTTTCCGTTGCGCAGCAGCCAGAACATGGTGGCGTCGCCGACGTCGTTCTTGACGACGGTGTTGTCCCAGTCGAAGACGGCGACGGGTTTGGTACGGCTCGGCCGGTACGGGTTGCAGTCGGCGTACCGGTCGATGAGCTGCTGGAGACGGGCCTGGTTGTCCCCGTACCAGCCGGTCCCGACGGCCGGCCGGGGGCAGGGGGTGTGGCTCGCCTGCGCCGGTGGTGCCAGCAGGAGTCCGGAGCCGGTGACCGCCACGAGGACGAGGGGGGCCGCCCACTTTCTCTGCATGCTGCTCCTCGGGAGAACGGGAAAGGGACAGCCGGGCACCTCGCGGCGCCCGGCTGGTGGGATGGGGACGGGGAGGGCCTACAGGGGGGTGACGTAGGCGCCCGAGATGCCGCCGTCGACGAGGAAGTCGGTGGCGTTGATGAAGGAGGAGTCGTCGCTGGCGAGGAAGGCGACGGCGGCGGCGATCTCGGTGGGCTCGGCGAAGCGGCCCAGCGGGATGTGCACGAGGCGGCGGGCGGCGCGCTCCGGGTCCTTGGCGAAGAGCTCCTGGAGGAGCGGGGTGTTGACCGGTCCGGGGCACAGGGCGTTGACGCGGATGCCCTCGCGGGCGAACTGGACGCCGAGTTCGCGGGACATGGCCAGGACGCCGCCCTTGGACGCGGTGTAGGAGATCTGCGAGGTGGCGGCGCCCATGATGGCCACGAAGGAGGCGGTGTTGATGATCGAGCCGCGGCCCTGGCGCTGCATGTAGGGGAGGGCGGCCTTGCAGCAGAGGTAGACGGAGGTGAGGTTGACGTCCTGGACGCGCTTCCAGGCCTCCAGCCCGGTGGTGAGGATGGAGTCGTCGTCCGGGGGCGAGATGCCGGCGTTGTTGAAGGCGATGTCGACGGAGCCGTAGGTGTCGAAGGCGGTCTTGAAGAGGGCCTCGACCTCGTCGGGGCTGGTGACGTCGACCTTCACGAAGGTGCCGCCGACCTCCTCCGCCGCGGCCTTGCCGGCCGTCTCGTCGATGTCGCCGCAGACGACGTTGGCGCCCTCGGAGGCCAGGCGGCGGGCGGTGGCGAGGCCGATGCCGCTGCCGGCTCCGGTGATGACGGCTGTGCGGCCGACGAGCCGGCGGCAGATGATCTCTTCGGTGCTCTGGCTGGACATGTTCTCAGGCCTCCGTGCTGATGAAGACGTTCTTGGTCTCGGTGAAAGCGGTGAGGGCGTCGGGTCCGAGCTCGCGGCCGAGGCCGGACTGCTTGTAGCCGCCGAAGGGGGTCCAGTAGCGGACGCTGCTGTGGGAGTTGACGGACAGGTTGCCGGCGGCGACCGCGCGCGAGACGCGCAGTGCGCGGCCGATGTCCCGGGTCCACAGGGAGCCGGAGAGGCCGTACTCGGTCGCGTTGGCCAGGCGGACGGCGTCCTCCTCGTCCTCGAAGGGCAGGACGACGGCGACCGGGCCGAAGACTTCCTCGGCGGCCACGGGCGCCGTGGGGGAAACGTCCGTGACGAGGGTCGGCGGGTACCAGAAGCCGGGTCCTTCGGGGGCGGTGCCGCGGATCGCGGTGAGGTCGTCGGTGACGAAGGACCGTACGCGCTCCAGCTGCGGCCGGGAGATCAGCGGGCCCATCTGGGTCTTTTCGTCGGACGGGTCGCCGACCAGCACCGATGCGATGCCGGGGGCGACCAGCTCCAGGAAGCGGTCGTACGCGGAGCGCTGGACGAGGATCCGGGTGCGGGCGCAGCAGTCCTGGCCGGTGTTGTCGAGGAAGGCCATGGGGGCGGCGGCCGCGGCGGCTTCGAGGTCCGCGTCGGCGAAGACGATGTTCGGGCTCTTGCCTCCGAGTTCGAGGGTGACGCGCTTCACCCGGTCGGCGCACTTGGCCATGATCTGCTTGCCGACGCGGGTGGAGCCGGTGAAGACGATCTTCGCGACGCCGGGGTGTTCGACGAGCGCGTCGCCCGCGACCGCCCCGTGGCCGGGGAGCACCTGGAAGAGGTGTTCGGGGATCCCGGCTTCGAGGGCGAGTTCGGCGAGGCGCATCGCGGTCAGCGGGGTGGTCTCGGCGGGCTTGAGGATGACGGCGTTGCCCGCGGCGAGGGCCGGGGCGAGCCCCCAGGCGGCGATCGGCATAGGGAAGTTCCAGGGGGCGATCACGCCGATGACGCCGAGGGGTTCGAGGAAGGTGACGTCGATGCCCCCGGCGACGGGGATCTGGCGGCCGGAGAGCCGTTCCACTCCCCCGGCGGCGAATTCGAGCAGATCGCGTACGTTGCCCGCTTCCCAGCGGGCGTTGCCGATGGTGTGTCCGGCTTCGCGGACCTCCAGCTGGGCCAGTTCCTCGATGTGCCCGTCGACGACCGCGGCGAAGCGGCGCAGCAGCCGGGCCCGGTCGGCGGGTGCGGCCGCCGCCCAGCCGCGCTGGGCGGCGGCGGCTCGGGCGACGGCGGCGTCGACGTCGTCCCGTGTGGCGGCCGGGACGATGGCGACGGTTTCCTCGGTGGCCGGATTCAGCACTCTCAGATCGAGTGGGGCCAGCGCATCGGACACGTGGTGCCTCTCAGACGGTCGGTGGGTGGTTTACAGGCGTTCGAAGGAGCGGCGCAGCTCCCAGTCCGTGACGGCGGAGTCGTAGGCGTCGAGTTCGACGCGGGCCATGTTCCGGTAGTGGGCGACCACCTCGGGGCCGAACGCGGCCTTGGCGATCTCGCTGTTCTCCCAGAGTTCGGCGGCCTCGCGCAGGGTCGCGGGGACGTGGGCGTAGTCGGAGGTGTACGCGTTCCCGCCGCAGGCCTCGGGCAGTTCCAGGCGGTTCTCGATGCCGTAGAGCCCGGCCGCGACCAGGCCGGCGACGGCGAGGTACGGGTTGACGTCACCGCCGGGGAGGCGGTTCTCGAAGCGCATGGAGCGGCCGTGGCCGACCACCCGCAGGGCGCAGGTGCGGTTGTCCACGCCCCAGGCGACGGCGGTCGGTGCGAAGGATCCCGGCCGGAAACGCTTGTACGAGTTGATGTTCGGGGCGTAGAGAAGGGAGAAGTCGCGCAGTGCGGCCAGCTGGCCGGCCAGGAAGTGCCGCATCACCGGTGACATTCCGCCTGGTCCGTCCCCGGCCATCGCGTTGCGTCCGTCGGCGTCGCTCAGGGAGAGGTGAATGTGACAGGAGTTGCCCTCCCGTTCGTCGTACTTGGCCATGAAGGTGAGCGAGACGCCTTCCTGGGCGGCGATCTCCTTGGCGCCGGTCTTGTAGACGGAGTGCTGGTCGCAGGTGGTGAGCGCCTCGTCGTAGCGGAAGGCGATCTCGTGCTGGCCGAGGTTGCACTCCCCCTTCGCCGACTCGACGGTCAGGCCCGCGGCCTGCATCTCGTTGCGGATACGGCGCAGCAGGGGTTCGATGCGCCCCGTCCCGAGGACCGAGTAGTCGATGTTGTACTGGTTGGCGGGGGTCAGGCCGCGGTAGCCCGCGTTCCAGGCCTGCTCGTAGGTGTCCTGGAAGACCATGAACTCCAGCTCGGTGCCGACCATCGCGGTGTAGCCGTGCTCGGCGAGGCGCTCCAGCTGGCGGCGCAGGATCTGCCGGGGCGCGGCGACGACGGGCGAGCCGTCGTTCCAGGCGAGGTCGGCGAGGAGGAAGGCGCTGCCGGGGTTCCAGGGGATGCGGCGCAGGGTGGCGGGGTCGGGGTGCATGGCGAAGTCGCCGTAGCCCCGGTCCCAGGAGGACATCTCGTATCCGTCGACGGTGTTCATGTCGGTGTCGACGGCCAGGAGGTAGTTGCAGCCCTCCGTGCCGTGCGCGAGGACCTCGTCGAGGAAGAACTGTGCGGCGAACCGCTTGCCCTGGAGGCGTCCCTGCATGTCGGGGAAGGCCAGGACGACTGTGTCGATCTCACCGCCGGCAACCAGGGAGCGGAGCTCCTCGGTCGCGAGCGGGGGCTTGCGGTCTACCACTGGAATATCTCCTTCGGTGAGCCGAGTGGGCCTAAGGTATTGAATAGAACCATTGCTTGGGAAGAGGAGGAGCCAAGATGACCGACACGGCGAGCGAGGGCGGGGCGATCGCGCGGCTGAATCCCGTACTGCGGCAGGTGCGGGCCGGCAACGGCTTCGAGGAGGCACTCGAACAGATCCTCCAGGTGGTCCGGCTGGGCCTGGTTCCGGGCGGGGAACGGCTGCCGCCCGAGCGCGAGTTGGCCGAGCGGATGGGGATCAGCCGGGTCACGCTGCGCGAGGTGCTGAAGGTACTGCAGGACCAGGGGCTGGTGGAGGCACGGCGCGGGCGGTACGGCGGAACGTTCGTGCTGCCCCGGCCGGGCACCCCGGCGGGCATCGTCGAGGAGGAGCTGCGCCGGCGGGTCGCGGGCGTGGACATCGAGGACGCCCTGCGGTTCCGCGAGGTCCTGGAGGTGGGGGCGGCCGGCCTGTGCGCCTCCCAGGGGCTGACGGAGGAGGGCACCGAACGGCTGCTCGCCGCCCTGACCGCCACCCACGACGCCCCGCTCGCCGACTACCGCCGCCAGGACACGCTCTTCCACCTGACCCTGTGCGAGCTGGCCGGGTCCGCCACCCTGACGGCCCAGTACGCGGCGGTCCGGGCCACGGTCAACGACCTGCTGGACTGCATCCCGCTCCTGGTGCGCAACCTGGAGCACTCGCAGCAGCAGCACACCTCGCTGGTGGAGTCCGTGCTGGAGCGGGACGCGGCCGGGGCGCGCGAGACGATGCGCGAGCACTGCTGCGGCACGGCGGCGCTGCTGCGGGGCTTCCTGACCTGAACACCGGGAGGGTTTCGTAACTTCTGTTTAACGCAGAGGTCTTGCGCTCTCCCCTGCAATCCGGCAAAGGTACGCCCCACAACCATTGCCCTGAGGCAGGAGCGCACGATGGCCGACGACATCGAGGCACGGCTGACAGCCGTGCCCGCACCCCCCACGTCCCCCGAGGGCGGCGCCACGTCCGCCGACTATCTGGAGCGCCGTACTCTGCGCCGCGGCAGCGCCGGCTGGCTGCTGCTCACCGGTCTGGGCGTCGCGTACGTCGTCTCCGGCGATTTCTCCGGCTGGAACGTCGGCCTCGACAAGGGCGGCTTCGGCGGCCTCGCCATCGCCACCGTGCTCATGGGCACGATGTACGCGTGCCTGGTCTTCTCCCTGGCGGAGCTGTCCACCATCCTGCCGACGGCGGGCGGGGGTTACGGCTTCGCCCGCCGCGCGCTGGGCCCGTGGGGCGGCTTCCTCACCGGTACCGCGATCCTCATCGAGTACATCCTGGCCCCGGCCGCGATCGTCATCTTCATCGGCGACTACGTGGAGTCCCTCGGCCTCTTCGGCCTCACCTCCAGCTGGCCCGTCTACCTCGGCTGCTTCGTCGTCTTCATCGGGGTCCACCTCTGGGGCGTCGGCGAGGCCCTGCGCTTCAGCCTCGTGGTGACCGCCGTCGCCGTCGCCGCGCTGCTGATCTTCGCGGTGGGCGCCTTCACCGAGTTCAGCGCCGACGGCCTGAACGACATCCCTGCCGACGCGAGCGCCTTCGGCTCGAACTCCTGGCTGCCGCTGGGCGTGCTGGGCATCTGGGCCGCGTTCCCGTTCGGCATGTGGTTCTTCCTGGGCGTGGAAGGCGTACCGCTGGCGGCCGAGGAGGCCAAGGACCCGGTCCGCTCCATGCCGAAGGCGCTGTCCATCTCCATGGGCATCCTCGCCCTGCTGGCACTGATCACCTTCTTCGCGGCGACCGGCGCGCAGGGCGCCGACGCCGTCAAATCGGCGGGCAACCCGCTGGTCGTGGCGCTGGAGGGGGACGGCGGCCCGACCGCGCTCAGCCGCTTCGTCAACTACGCGGGCCTCGCGGGGCTGGTCGCCTCGTTCTTCTCCCTCATCTACGCGGGCTCGCGCCAGCTCTTCGCCCTCTCCCGGGCCGGCTACCTGCCCCGGTTCCTGTCCCTGACCTCGAAGCGCAAGGCCCCGTACCTGGGTCTGGTCATCCCGGGCGCGATCGGCTTCGCGCTCGCCGCCGCCACCGGCGACGGCGCGCGGATGCTGAACATGGCGGTCTTCGGCGCGACCATCTCCTACGCCCTGATGGCCCTCTCGCACATGGTGCTGCGCCGCCGGGAGCCGGAGCTGGAGCGTCCTTACCGCACCCCGGGCGGGATCCTGACCTCCTCGGTGGCCTTCGTCCTCGCCCTGTCGGCCCTCGTCGCCACCTTCCTGGTGGACAAGGACGCGGCATTCATCGCCCTGGCCGTGTACGCCGTCGCCCTGGCCTACTTCGCGCTCTACAGTCGGCACCACCTCGTGGCCTCGGCCCCGGAGGAGGAGTTCGCGGCCTTGGCGGAAGCCGAGGCGGAGCTGGCCCGCGACTGAAATCCTGACCCCGGCCCAGACCACGGCCCAGACTTCGACCCCGCCCTTGCCCCTGGAGGTAAAGACCGTGCCACGGCCGCTCATCGGCATCACCACCTACGTGGAGGAATCCACCCGCTACCGGGTGTGGGACCTCGATACGGCCCTCGTACCCACCGGGTACTACGAACTCGTCCAGGCGGCGGGCGGTGCGGCCGTACTGCTCCCGCCGGACGGACCGGGGGCGGCGGCGGAGGTGCTGAGCCGGCTGGACGGCCTGGTCGTCGCGGGCGGCCCGGACATGGACCCGGTCCTCTACGGAGCCGCCCGCGACTCCCGTACGGGTCCCCCCGCGACGGTCCGCGACGAGTGGGAACTGGCGCTGATCTCGGCCGCGCTGGAGGCGGACATGCCGCTGCTCGGCATCTGCCGGGGCATGCAGGCGCTGAACGTGGCCCTGGGCGGCAGCCTGGTCCAGCACATCGACGGCCACTTCGAGACGCCGGGCACCTTCTCCTGGCACCCCGTCCGCCCGGTCCCGGGCACCCGGTACGCGGCCCTGGTGCCGGAGGAGGCGGAGGTCCCGACCTACCACCACCAGGCCGTCGAGCGCCTGGGCAGCGGCCTGGTGGTCTCGGCGCACGCGGTGGACGGCACGGTGGAGGCGATCGAACTCCCCGACCCCGACCGGTGGGTCGTGGGCGTCCAGTGGCACCCGGAACGCGACAAGGACACCCGCGTGATGGCGTCCCTGATCGAAGCGGCCACCGCCCGCGCGGCGGCCCCGGTGCCGTAACCGCCGCGCGGGGCTCCCCGGACCCGGCGCCCGCGGGGCGGGCACGCCCTCGAACGCCGGGCGGGCTGGTGGCGCCCTCCGCGCGAACCTCCGTACCGCCGCGTTCGAGGCGCCGGGTCCGGGCCGGAGCCACGGCAGCGGCAGCGGCGCCGCACGCTGACGGCCCGCCGACGTGCGGGGCGGTCCGGGGGGAGCCATAGGAACGGCGCCGGGCCCGGGCAGTCCGGAGGAAGCCCCAGGAACAGCGCCGGGCCCGAGGGCTGTGCCGCAATCCCCGGCGCGCGCTCGACATCGGCCACGGCACCCCGCCCCGTTGCCGGAACGCCCGGATACGCCCAACCCGGGGCCCGAGCGCAACCGGTGCAACCGGTACGGGGCGCCCCTGCGCCGTACGGTGCACCGCATCTGACGCCGTGCGCTGACCCGCGGGGATCACGGGACGGCCCTCAGGACGTGCCCCGGGTCAGCGACAGCAGGTCACGGGCGGGGCCCGCCGGCCGGGAGCCCGCCGGCCAGACCGCACGCAGGGCCCGTCCGAGGACGGCGCCCGCGACCGGCACCTCCACCAGCCGCCGCGCCGCCAGCTCGTCCACCACCGCCAGTTCCGACAGCACGCACGGCCCCGCGCCGCTCAGCGCCGCCGCCTTCACCGCGGTGGTCGAGGCCAGTTCCAGCAGCGGCGCCGCCAGCCCCCCGCTGCCCGCCAGCGCGGCGTCCAGCACCTGTCGCGTCCCCGACCCCCGCTCCCGCAGGATCAACGGCGCGGACGCCAGCTCCGCCACCTCCACCCCCCGCGAACGCCGCGCCCACGCGTGGCCGGGCGCCACCGCCACCACGAGGCGGTCCTGCGCGATCACCGCCGAGTCGAGCCCCTCCGGAACCGTCAGCCCCTCCACGAAACCGAGGTCGGCCTCGTGCACGAGGACCCGCTGCGCGACCACCGCCGAGTTCCCGGCGTGCAGCGACACCGCCGTGTCCGGCCGCTGCCCGCGCAGCGCGATCAGCCACCCCGGCATCAGGTACTCCGCGATGGTCATGCTGGCGGCCACCCGGAGCCGCGAGTCGCGCCGCCCGCGCAGCGCCTGCGCCCCCGCGTCGAAGGCCTCGGCCGCCTCCACCACCCGCCGGGCCCAGTCGGTGACCAGCGCGCCCTCGGCCGTCAGGGTCGACCCCCGGGGCGAGCGGTCCACCAGGGCCACCCCCAGCCGTGCCTCCATCGCCCTGATCCGGCTGCTCGCCGCGGGCTGGGTGATTCCCAGCCGCCGGGCCGCGCCGCTCAGGCTGCCGACCCGCGCGACCGCGAGCAGCAGTTCCAGCGCGCCCAGGTCGGGCACCCGGTGTGCCAGCGGCACCCACTCCTCATCACCCATAACATCAGTTTATGGCCTCATAGGAGGATGCCCCCTGCCGCCCGCCCTGCCGCGGCGGGACGCTGGGCCCATGGCCACCACCCTCGTGCTACCCCGCACCACCGCCTCCACCCCCGAGACCGCCCCCCGGACCCACAAGGCCCTGCGGCACCTCGGCCCCAACTGGTACGCCTCCGTCATGGGCACGGCCATCGTCGCCAACGCCGGCGCGACCCTCCCGTACCAGCTCCCCGGCCAGCGCGTGGTCTGCCAGATCGTCTGGGCGCTGTCCGCCGCCGCCCTCGCCGTGCTGCTCACCGCCCGCGCCGGACACTGGATCCACCACCGCGACCAGGCCCGCGCCCACCTGCTCGACCCGGCCGTCGCCCCCTTCTACGGCTGTCTCTCGATGGCACTGCTGGCCGTCGGCGGCGGCACCCTCATCGTCGGCAAGGACCTCATCGGGACCGGCGCCGCCGTCGCCGTGGACGCCGTACTGTTCACCGCCGGCACCGCGGTCGGCCTGGTCATGGCGGTGGCGGTGCCCTATCTGATGGTGGTCCGCCACAAGGTCGAGGCGAACCAGGCCACCCCGGTGTGGCTGCTCCCCCTGGTCGCCCCCATGGTCTCCGCCGCGCTCGGTCCGCTGCTGATACCCCACCTGCCGGCCGGACAGCCCCGCGAGGCCATGCTGCTCGCCTGCTACGCCATGTTCGGGATCAGCCTGTTCGGCACCCTGCTGATGCTTCCCCTGGTCTTCGGCCGGCTGATCGTGAACGGCCCGCTGCCCCTGGCCCTCACCCCGACCCTCTTCCTGGTCCTCGGCCCCCTCGGCCAGTCCACCACCGCCGTGAACCAGCTCGCCGACGTGGCTCCCCAGTCGATCGGCGCCCCCTACGCCGGTGCGCTCGGCGCCCTCGCCGTCGTCTACGGGGTCCCCGTGACGGGTTTCGCCCTGCTGTGGCTGGCCCTGGCCACCGGCATGCTGATCCGGGCCGCCCGTGACGGCATGGGCTTCGGGATGACCTGGTGGGCCCTGACCTTCCCCGTCGGCACCTGTGTCACCGGCGCGGCCGGCCTGGCCCGCCACACGGGCCTGACCGCCTTCGCCTGGCTCGCCTCGGCGCTCTTCCTGGCCCTGCTCACGGCCTGGCTCCTGGCCGCCGCCCACACCCTGCGCGGCCTGGCCGCCGGCCGGCTCCTCGCCGCCCCTCGCTAGAGCGCCGCGCCGCCGTAGCGCCACGCCGCTAGAGCGCCGCCCGGAGCGCTCCGGCCAGTACGGCCGGGGCCTCGGCCAGCGAGGGCCCGTACCAGGTGAGGTGGCGGCCGCTGACCAGCGCGGCGGGCAGCCCCGGGAAGGCCTCCGGGCCGTCATCGGCGGTGAAGCGGTACGGCTCGTCCGGGAGCACCACGAGATCGCATCCGGCGGCGGCGAGTTCCTCCACCGGGATCCGCGGATACCGCTCCCCGTGCCCGGCGTAGACGTTGCGTACACCGAGGCGTGCGAGCAGGTCACCCGCGAAGGTGTCCCGCCCCAGCACCATCCACGGCCGCCGCCACACGGGCACGAAGGCCCGGAGCGCGCCGAGCGGTTCCACCCGCGCCCACGCGGCCTCCGCGTCCGCCAGCCACCCCGGTCTCGCCAGCCCCAGTGCCCCCACCAGTACCCGGTCCAGCTCGCGCAGCGCCTGGGGCAGGCCCCGGATCTCGGTGACCAGCACCTCCACTCCGGCCGCCCTCAGGGCCGCCAGGTCCGGGGCCCGGTTCTCCTCCTCGTTGGCGATCACCAGGTCCGGGCGCAGCTCGACGATCCTGCGCACGTCGGGGTTCTTCGTCCCCCCGATCCGCACCGCGTCCCCGAGGTCTGCCGGGTGGGTGCACCAGTCCGTGACCCCGGCCAGCAGTCCCGGCGCGCTCACGGCCACCGCCTCGGTCAGCGACGGCACCAGCGAGACGACCCGCCGAACGCCGCTCAATGCCCGGGGGACGGCGGCTCGGACGTCGCGTGGATGTGCTCGCCCACCGCGACCACCAGGAGCCGGGTGTCCTCGGTGACGGCCCGCCAGCGGTGGCGTACGCCGCCCGACAGGAACAGCGCGTCCCCGCTCTCCAGCCGATAGGCGCGCCCCTCCGCCTCCACCTGGCAGGCACCGGCGACCACGTACATCAATTCGTCGTTGCGGTGCTGGTACTCACGCCCGGCGTCCTGGTCCCCGGTGAACTCCAGCGCGTGCAGCTGGTGGTGCCCGCGCACGAGGGGCCGTACGCCCGGGACCGGGGTGAGCCCGGATTCGTCGCCGGCCCGTACGAGGTCCACCGTGCGCGCGGTGTCGGACGCGGCCAGCAGTTCGACGGCCGTGGTCTCCAGTGCGTCCGCCACCCGCTCCAGGGACCGCATGCTGGGCCGGGCCCGCTCGTTCTCTATCTGGCTCAGGAAGGGGACCGACAGGCCGCTGCGCGCCGACACGGCGGCAAGGGTGAGGTGGAGCGCGCGGCGCCGCTTGCGCACGGCCACGCCCACACGGAGCGGTTCCTTGCCGTCCTTGTCCTTGCCCTGGTCGTCCTTGTCGGCCTTGTCGTTCATCTCGGGGCTGCCCTCCCCTTGTCCGTTGCACATCGGTGTGCTGTAAGCACCTTACGCAGCAACCGCCTCCGGTTTCGCGTGCACGGCTCTTCCCGTACCGGCCCGCTCACCGTCCGTGGCGCCCTCCCGAGGCCGTGTCGGCGCGTTGCGGCATCATCGTCTGCGTGACGACACGACGCCTGATGCTCCTGGACACCGCCTCCCTCTACTACCGCGCCTACTTCGGTGTGCCGGACTCCGTGAAGGCCCCGGACGGCACACCGGTCAACGCCGTGCGCGGACTGCTCGACTTCATCGGGCGGTTGGTCCAGGACCACCGCCCGGACGACCTGGTGGCCTGCATGGACGCCGACTGGCGGCCGCACTGGCGGGTGGAGCTGATCCCCTCCTACAAGGCCCACCGGGTCGCGCAGGAGACGCCGAGCGGCCCGGACGTGGAGGAGACCCCCGACACGCTCGCCCCGCAGGTGCCGATCATCGAGGCGGCACTGGACGCCTTCGGCATCGCCCGCGTGGGCGTCGCCGGTTACGAGGCGGACGACGTGATCGGTACGCTCACCGCCCGCGCGACGGGCCCGGTGGACATCGTCACCGGCGACCGGGACCTGTACCAGCTGGTCGACGACGCCAGGCAGCGCCGCGTGCTCTACCCCCTCAAGGGCGTGGGTTCGCTGCAGGTGACGGACGAGGCGTGGCTGCGCGAGAAGTACGGGGTGGACGGCCCCGGATACGCCGACCTGGCACTGCTGCGCGGGGACCCGAGCGACGGCTTGCCGGGCGTCCCCGGCATCGGCGAGAAGACCGCGGCGAAGCTCCTCGACGCCTACGGGAACCTCGCCGGGATCATCGCGGCGGTCGACGACCCGAAGTCGAAGCTGACCCCGGCCCAGCGCAAGCGCCTGGACGAGTCCCGTCCTTATCTGGCCGTGGCCCCGAAGGTCGTCCAGGTGGCCGCCGACGTCCCGCTGCCCCGGTTCGACCCGGCCCTTCCCGCGGGCCCGGCGCAGCCCGAGCTGGTCGACGCCCTAGCCCATCGGTGGGGTCTGGGTGGCGCAGTGTCCCGGCTGAGCACTGCACTCCGCCCGTGAGGTGCTAACTTAGGTAAGGCTAAGTTTCTGGGGAGTCAGGGGAGACACCGTGGCAGAAGGACGCGCCCGCACCGTCGGCACCGCCGTCGTCGTACGCACCGAGCGGCTGACGCCGCACATGGTGCGGCTCGTGCTGGGCGGGGACGGCCTGGCCGGATTCGGCGCGGGCGAGTTCACCGACCACTACATCAAGATCCTCTTCCCCCCGGAGGGTGTCGCCTACCCCGCGCCGTGGGACCTCGACCGGATCCGCGCCGACTTCCCCCGGGCGCAGTGGCCGCGCCAGCGCGCGTACACGGTACGGGGCTGGGACCCGGTGCACCTGGAGCTCACCCTCGACTTCGTCGTCCACGGCGACGAGGGTCTGGCGGGCCCCTGGGCTGCCCGGGTCCAGCCGGGTGAGCTCGTACGCTTCCTCGGACCCGGTGGCGCCTACGCCCCGGACCCGACGGCCGGCTGGCACCTGCTGGTGGGCGACGAGAGCGCGCTGCCGGCGATCGCCGCGGCGATGGAGCGGATGCCGGCGGGTGCGCGGGTCCACGCCTTCGTGGAGGTCGAGGGGCCGCGGGGCGAGCAGAAGGTCGCCACCCCGGACGGGGTCGTGCCGGTCTGGCTGCACCGCGGCGACCGCCCGATCGGCGAGGCCCTGGTGGAGGCGGTCACCTCCCTGGAGTTCCCGTCCACGGACGTGCACGCGTTCGTCCACGGCGAGGCGGGCTTCGTGAAGGACCTGCGCCGCCACCTGCGCCTGGAACGCGGCATCCCGCGCGAGCGCCTGTCGATCTCGGGCTACTGGCGCCTGGGCGAGACGGACGAGGGCTGGCGCGCGATCAAGCGCGACTGGAACGCGGCCGTCGAGGCCGAACAGGACCACGCCGCCGCCGCGTAACCTCCGACCGCCGTCGCCCCCTGGGGCTCCTGCCCCGACCGGGCCCGGCCCCGCCCCGGACCCCGTCGGGGCACTACCCCACGGCGCTCCGAACCCGCCCGAACACCGTCCACGGGAGCCGTCACGGCGCTCCGCGCGCGCCCGGGACCCCCGTGCGGGTATCCCCACGGTGCTCCGGACCCGCTCCTGACCCCGAGGGTCAGGACCCCACGGCGCTCCGCGCCCCCGCCCACCGGGCACCCCCACGGGCGCTCCGAACCCGCCCCGGACCCCGTCGAGGCACTACCCCACGGCGCCCCGAACCCCGTCCGCGGGAGCCGTCACGGCGCTCCGCGCCCCCACCGTGCGGGGACCCACGGCGCCCCGGACCCCGTCCGCGGAACCCCCACGGCGCTCCGCGCCTGGCCCGCGCCCGGACCGCCGACGGGACCGCGATTGCCCGACGGGCGATCCGGCCCGCGCCAGACCGGCGGCGCCGGCCGCATTCGCCCCGCCCGGGCGGGAGCGCGCGGAAGCAGACGGCCCCGCGCGCTCCCGCCCGTCCGGCGGGACAATGGCCGCATGCGTACGCTCCGCGCAGCCGTGGCCGCCGGAACCGCGGTCCTGCTGGCCACCGCGGCGGCGAACGCCGCACCCAGCCCCCCGCCCGAGCCCCGGCCCTCGATCAGCGACGACGCGGTCGACAAGGCCGTCGCCCGCCTCGACGGGACGGTCCGGGACATGATGCGCCGCACCGGCGTCCCCGGCGTCTCCGTGGCCGTCGTCCACGACGACGAGGTCGTCCACCTCAAGGGCTTCGGGCTCCGCGAGACCGGCGACACGGCGAAGGTCGGCCCCGACACGGTCTTCCAGATCGCCTCCCTCTCCAAGCCCGTCTCCTCCACCGTCGTGGCCGGCACCCTCACCTCCCCCGACGAGTGGGACCGCCGCACCACCCTGCCCGGGTTCTCCCTCAAGGACCCCTGGGTCACCGGCCACCTCACGACCGCCGACCTGTTCTCCCACCGCAGCGGCCTCCCCGACCACGCCGGCGACCTGCTCGAAGACCTCGGCTACGACCAGGCGTACGTCCTCGACCACCTGCGCCTGGAACCCCTCGCCCCCTTCCGGGCGAGCTACGCGTACACCAACTTCGGCTTCACGGCCGCCGCCGAGGCCGTCGCCCGCGCGAAGGGCACCAGCTGGCAGAAGCTCAGCGCGGACACCCTCTTCAAGCCCGCCGGCATGACGCGCACGAGCACCGAGTTCTCCGCCTTCGCGCGCGCCCCCGACCACGCCGCCACGCACGTCAAGAACGCGGACGGCACCTGGAGCGCCCGCTTCGTCCGCGACCCCGACGCCCAGGCCCCGGCGGGCGGGGTCAGCTCCACCGCCCGCGACATGTCCCGCTGGCTGCGCCTCCAGCTCGCCGACGGCGCCCTCGACGGGAAGCGGATCGTCCCGGCCGGCACCCTGGCCCGCACGCACGTGCCGGAGATCGTCTCGCAGCCGCCCGCCGGCCCCACCGCCCGCACGGGCTTCTACGGCCTGGGCTGGAACGTCTCCTACGACGACGCCGGCCGGCTGCGCCTGAGTCACTCGGGGGCCTTCGACCTCGGCGCCAACACCAACGTCACCCTGCTCCCCCTGGAGCGGCTCGGCATCGTCGTCCTCACCAACGGCGCCCCCGTCGGCCTGGCCGACGCCGTCGCCCTCGACTTCTTCGACTTCGCCGAACACGGCAAGGTCACCGCCGACTGGCTGGGCCTGGCCGGCGCGCTCTACGCACAGCTGGAGGCGGCGGACCGCTCCCCCACCGACTACGCGCACCAGCCCGCCTCCGCGCGGCCCGCCAAGGACAGCGCCGCGTACACCGGAACGTACGACAACCCCTACTACGGCAAGCTCACCGTGACCGCGGACGACGAGGGCGCGCTCACGCTGGCCCTCGGCCCCAAACCCCTGCGCTTCCCGCTCGCGCACTACGACGGGGACACCTTCAGCTTCGAGACGGCGGGCGAGAACGCCGTCGGCCGCACCGGGGTGACCTTCGCCGACGGCACGGTCCGCGTCGAGTACCTCGATGCCGACCACCTGGGCACCTTCACCCGGCAGTAGCCGCATAGCCTGTCCCCCGATGAGACGCAGAGCCCAGCCACCCCCCTCGCCGCTCCCCCAGCGCGCCGGCATCGACCCGGTCCGGCTGCGGCTGCCGCCCGACCCCGACGGGAACTGGCCGGACCTCGGCAGCCACCTCGCCGAGCACTACGCGGGCGGCCCCGGCGCCGAGGTCATCGCCCGTCTGCTGCACGCCGGGCGGGTGCTCGGCCCCGGCGGGCGCGTCCTGCACGCACGGGATCCGTACGAGCCGGGCGCCTACCTGTGGTTCCACCGGGACCTCGCGGCGGAGCCGCCGGTGCCCTTCCCGGTCCCCGTCCTGTACCGCGACCCGCACCTCCTGGTCGTGGACAAGCCGCACTTCCTGGCGACCACCCCGCGCGGCAGCCACGTCACCCAGACCGCCCTGGCCAGGCTCCGCGACGAGCTGGACCTGCCGGCCCTCAGCCCGGCGCACCGGCTGGACCGGCTGACCGCGGGACTGGTGATGTTCAGCATCCGGCCCGAGGACCGCGGGGCGTACCAGCTCCTCTTCCAGCAGCGCCGGGTCCACAAGGAGTACGAGGCCCTCGCGGGCCACGACCCCTCGCTCGCGCTCCCGCGCACCGTCCGCAGCCGCATCGAGAAGACCCGCGGGGTCATCGCCGCGGCCGAGGTCCCCGGCGAGCCCAACGCGGAGAGCTTCGTCGAACTCACCGGGGTCCGGGGCGGACTGGGCCGCTACCGGCTGACCCCGCACACCGGCCGCACCCACCAGCTGCGCGTGCACATGAACGGCCTGGGCCTGCCCCTCCTCGGCGATCCGGTGTATCCGCGGGTCACCGACCCCGCCCCGGACGACTACCGGCGGCCGCTGCAACTCCTGGCCCGGGTGCTGGAATTCACCGACCCGGTCACCGGAGCCGCCCACCGGTTCGAGAGCGCCCGAACCCTCCAGGCCTGGCACGACCGCGCCGGCTGGGAGGCCGGAACGGGCGGTTAGGGCTTCTCCCGGGGTGCGGCTGCGACGCCCGCGATCCGCAGCGCGGCGTCGGCGGTGGCCTGCGCGAAGGCCGCCACCGGCCGGGCCGGGTCGGCGCGGCGGATCAGCATGACGCCCTCGATCAGTCCGAAGACCAGGTCGTTGCGGAGCGCCAGGGCCGCCCCGTCCCCGGCCGGCTCGGTGCCCGCACAGATCTCGGCCAGCAACTCCCGGTAGATGTGCTTGAGTTCACCGCGCATCCGGCGGAACTGCGCGAAGCGCGCACCCCCGACCTCGGGCAGCAGATAGAGCGCCCCCAGGTTGTACGGGGTCCCGCACAGCAGCAGTACGTCCGAGCGGCACAGCTCCCACAGCCGCCGCGCGGCGGACCGCGCGGTGTCGGCGAGCAGCCGCCGGCCCTGCGCGAGTGAGGGCGCGACCGTGGACTCCAGCAGTTCGGCGAGGAGGTCCTCCTTGCCGCCGAAATAGTGGTACATCGTCGCCTGGCGCATTCCGGCCCGCTCGGCCACCGCCCGCGTGGTGGTGGCCGCGTACCCCTGGACCGTGAACAATTCGGCCGCCGCGCAGAGGAGTTCCTCGCGCGGCGGCCGACCGCTCACCGGTCTCAGCCGGTCGGCGCGTGGCCGACCGACCCGTCTCGGCCCTTCGTCCGCTCCCCCGCTCATGGCCCGATCGTCGCACACGGCGCCGGAATTCGATCATGGCAAGAGATCAGACCGAACCGGCCCCCCTCTGGGAGGAAGCCCCAAAAACGCCTAGCCGACCGAGCTGTAGGCCACTACACCCCGCAGCAGCGCGTCGACGGCCTTGCGGGCATTGCGGGCCACCGTGCTCCCGCTCTCACCGGAGGACGACGGAGCCGCCGCCGCGATCTGCCCCAGCACGTCGATGACCTGCTTGCACCAGCGCACGAAGTCACCGGCCGGCATCTCCGCCTCGCGCAGCACCTCGTCCAGGCTCTTGTCGGAGGCCCACTGGTACGCCGCCCACGCGAAGCCCAGGTCCGGCTCGCGCTGGCCCACGCCCTCCGCCTGGTTGATGCGGTGCTCCTCCTCCAGCGCGTCGAGCCGGCCCCAGATGTGGACCATCTCGCCCAGCGCGGCCTTCGCCGCACCTCCCGGCACCTTCGGCGCGACCGCGTCGTCGGACTGCCGCGCCTCGAAGACCAGCGCCGAGACGCAGGCGGCCAGTTCGGCCGGGCTCAGGCCCTCCCAGATGCCCGCCCGCAGGCACTCGGAGGCCAGCAGGTCCAGCTCCCCGTACAGCCGGGCCAGCCGCTTGCCGTGCACGGTGACCTCGTCCTCGCGCAGGTAGTCCAGCTCGGTGAGGAGCGAGTGGATCCGGTCGAAGGTGCGGGCGATCGTGTTCGTCCGGCCCTCGATCCGCCGCTCCAGCTGCACGGTGTCCCGCTTCAGCCGGTGGTAGCGCTCCGCCCAGCGGGCGTGGTCCTCGCGCTCGTCGCACCCGTGGCACGGGTGCGCCCGCAGCGCGGCCCGCAGCCGGGTGATCTCGCGGTCGTCGGCCGCCGCGGCCCTGCCGCGCGTCCGCCGCTCCGGCGTGATGTGCCCGGCCTTGCTCCGCAGCTGGGACGCCAGGTCCCGGCGGGACTGCGGGGAGCGTGCGTTGAAGGTCTTGGGGATCCGCATCCGGTCGAGGGCCTCCACCGGGACCGGGAAGTCGATCGCGGCGAGCCGCTTGACCTGCCGCTCGGCGGTGAGCACCAGCGGGCGCGGGCCCTCCGCGTACTCGTACCCGCGGTGCCCGTTGACCCGCCCGGCCGGCACGCCCGGGTCCAGGACCAGCGCGAGCCCGGCGAACTTGCCCGTCGGCACGTGGATGATGTCGCCCGGCTTGAGCTTCTCCAGCGAGGCGGCCGCCTGCGCCCGGCGCTGGGCCGCGCCCTGCTTGGCCAGGTCCGTCTCGCGGTCCTTGAGGTCCCGGCGCAGCTGCGCGTACTCCTCGAAGTCGCCCAGGTGGCAGGTCATGCCCTCCCGGTAGCCCTCCAGGCCCTCCTCGTTGCGCTGCACCTGCCGGGAGATCCCGACGACCGAGCGGTCGGCCTGGAACTGCGCGAACGAGGTCTCCAGCAGCTCGCGCGAGCGGTGCCGCCCGAACTGGCTGACCAGGTTCACGGCCATGTTGTACGAGGGCTTGAAACTCGAACGCAGCGGATACGTACGGGTACCGGCGAGCCCGGCGAGCGCCGCCGGGTCCATGGCCCGCTGCCAGAGCACCACCGCGTGGCCCTCGACGTCGATCCCGCGCCGCCCGGCCCGGCCGGTCAGCTGCGTGTACTCGCCGGGGGTGATGTCGGCGTGCTGCTCGCCGTTCCACTTGACCAGCTTCTCCAGGATCACCGTGCGCGCGGGCATGTTGATGCCCAGCGCCAGGGTCTCGGTGGCGAAGACGGCCTTGACCAGACCGCGTACGAAGAGCTCCTCGACGACCTCCTTGAAGGTGGGCAGCATGCCCGCGTGGTGCGCGGCGATGCCCCGCTCCAGGCCTTCGAGCCACTCGTAGTAGCCGAGGACGTGGAGGTCCTCGGTGGGGATGGAGGCGGTCCGCTCCTCGACGATCTCGCGGACCCTCAGGCGGGCGGAGTCGTCGTTGAGCCGCAGGCCCGCGTACAGGCACTGCTGGACGGCGGCCTCGCAACCGGCGCGGCTGAAGATGAAGTTGATGGCGGGCAGCAGCCCGTCGCCGTCGAGGCGGGCGATGACCTCGGGCCGGGACGGGGTCCAGATCCGGCCACGGGAGCGCCGCTCGCGCTCGCGGTCCGCCTCGCGGACCATCTTGCCGCGCCGCCGGTCCTTCGGACTGTACGTACGGCTGTTCTCCTCGCGCGCCATGCGCAGCAGGTCGGGATTGACCTCCCGGCGGGCGGAGCCGCGGCCGCCGTGGTCGGACTCCTCCTCGAAGAGGTCGTAGATCCGGCGGCCGGCCATGACGTGCTGCCACAGCGGAACGGGCCGCTCCTCGGAGACGATCACCTCGGTGTCGCCCCGTACGGTGTCGAGCCAGTCGCCGAACTCCTCCGCGTTGGACACGGTGGCCGACAGCGAGACCAGGGTGACCGACTCGGGGAGGTGGATGATCACTTCCTCCCAGACGGCTCCGCGGAACCGGTCGGAGAGGTAGTGCACCTCGTCCATGACGACGTGGCCGAGGCCCCGCAGCGACTGCGAGCCCGCATACAGCATGTTGCGGAGCACCTCGGTGGTCATCACGACCACCGGCGCCTCGGAGTTGACGCTGTTGTCGCCGGTCAGCAGGCCCACCTTGTCGGCGCCGTAGCGCTTGACGAGATCGGCGTACTTCTGGTTCGACAGGGCTTTGATCGGCGTCGTGTAGAAGCACTTGCGGCCCTGCTGGAGGGCCAAGTGCACGGCGAACTCGCCGACGATCGTCTTGCCCGAGCCGGTCGGGGCGGCCACGAGGACGCCCTTGCCCGCCTCCAGTGCCTTGCAGGCCTCGACCTGGTACGGATCCAGATCGAATGCGTACATCTCGCGGAAGGGGGCCAGGGCACTGGCCTCTTCGGCGGCGCGGATCCGGGCAGCGGCGTACCGCTCGGCGGGTGAGAGTTCTTCGGTCATCTTGAGATCGAGCCTACCCGCCACCCCTGACAACAGTCGCGATCATTTAAACGGGCTGCGGGATACGGGCTACCGGATGATCCGGACCGCCCCGGGAACGCACTCGGCGGTCACCGGCAGCGACCCCAGCGGCTCCCCGTCGGCGTAGGCGGTGACCCCGGCCGCCTCCAGGGTGATCTTCCGCGCCCGGTGGACGGTCACCTTCGGGTGGCTGAGGTGGGTCCCCTTGTAGACCTGCGGGAAGACCCGGAGCAGGGTGGCCCGGCTGCAGTCGCCGACCACCGTGACGTCGAAGAGCCCGTCGTCGGGGACGGCGTCCGCGCAGATGCGCATGCCGCCGCCGTAGGAGGATCCGTTGCCGACCGCCACCAGGGTGGCCTCGGTCTCCACGGCCGGGCCGTCGTCGAGGGTGATCCGGTACGGGAAGGGCCGGAAGGCCGCCAGCTCCGCGACCACCGCCAGGTCGTACTTGAACCGGCCCGCCGGCAGCCTCATCCGGTTCCCGCGGTCGTTGACCTTCGAATCGAAGCCGGAGCACAGCACGGTCCCGTACCAGGTTCCTCCCTCCGACCCCGCCCGGGAGGACCCGCGCACCCGCCCCAGGTCGATCTCGCGCAGCCGCCCCTCCTTGAGGGCCTCGGCGGCCAGCCGTCCGGCCCGCGCGGGCTCGCGGACGGGCAGCCCCATCGCCCTCGCGAAGTCGTTGCCGGTGCCCACCGCGATCACCCCGAGCGGCACGAGCGTGCCCGCCAGCGCCTGGAGCGCCAGGGAGACCATGCCGTCGCCGCCCACCGCGATCACCGCGCCGGTGCCCTCGCGGACGGCGGCGCGCAGCCGGGCCAGCGCGTCCGGGCCGTCCGTGCCGACGACGGTCCGGACCGAGAAGCCCGCCGCCCGCAGAGCGGAAGCGGCCGGCTGCGCGGCGTGCGCGCCCCGGCCGCGCCCCGCGGTGGGATTGACGAAGAGGGTGATCTCAGAGCTCACGCACCGGAATGTACCTGTCAGGTCGCGTCGTCGTAACCGTTGATCCGATGACGTCCGCCGTCCGCCTGGCCGGGCAGCTCGGCGGGGGCCTGGACCGGCTCCATCGAGCCGATCGGCGCCGGGGTCAGGTCCAGATCGGCGGCCTCGTCGTCGCCGAGGCCCGCGTCGGGGTCGTTGCGCTTGCGCCTGCGGTCGTTCAGCAGACAGATGGCGAGGGCGATGAAGTACAGGGCCACGATCGGGGCGGCCAGCGACAGCATGGTGAGCGGGTCGCCGGTGGGCGTCGCGAACGCGGAGAAGACCGTGATGCCCAGCACCATGGCGCGCCACCAGCTCGCCAGCCGCTTCGCCGTCAGCACGCCGGTGAAGTTGAGGAGGATCAGCAGCAGCGGCAGCTCGAACGCCAGGCCGAAGACGACGACCATGCGCGTCACCAGGTCGAGGTAGTCGTCGACCGGGAGCAGGTTGCGCGCGTGCTCGGGGGTGAAGTCGAGGAGGATCGTCGCGGTCTGCGGAAGGATCTTGTACGCGAGTACGGCGCCGGCACCGAACAGCGGAGCGCCGACCGCGACGAAGCTCGTCGCGTACTTCTTCTCGTGACTGTGCAGCCCCGGGGCGGTGAACGCCCACAGCTGGTAGAGCCACACCGGCGCGGAGAGCACCACACCGGCGGTGAGCGAGACCTTCAGGGCGATCGAGAACGGCGCGATCAGGCCGTTCACGGTCATGTCGGCACACGGCCGGCCGTTGCGCTGCGAGACCACCCCGTCGGTGCAGCCGACGGAGTCCAGCATCGGCTTCAGCATGAAGTCGATGAGGTCCTTGTAGAAGAAGGCCGCCACGACGGTGATCAAGATGATCGCCAGGACCGACTTCAGCAGACGGTTTCTCAGCTCACGCAGGTGCTCGACAAGAGGCATCCGCCCTTCGGCGTCCTTGTCCGCTTTCTCCTGCTTGCGGGCAGACTTGAGCAACCCACGTCCCTTGGCTCGTTGCAGATGACTGGCTTGTCCGGCTTGTCTCAGCCCTGGGCGGTGCGGTTCGGCTCGCTGACGGGCCGGGAGCTGGTCACGTCACCGGGCGCGGCCTGGATGGTGCGCGGGGCGACGGGCTGCTGCGGCGCCTGGTCGGCGACCGTGGCCGCGGTGGCCGTGTCCTCCGCCTCGCCGTCCTTCTTCATGGCCTTGGCCTCGCTCTTGAGGATGCGGGCCGACTTGCCCAGCGAACGGGCCATCTCGGGGAGCTTCTTGGCGCCGAACAGCAGCACGATCACGGCGATGATCAGAAGGATCTCAAGGGGCTTCAGATTGCCGATCATGTGTGTCTTCCTTCTCACCGAAGCGGCTGGTTGTGGTGGCTCTGGTCGGCTCGGACAGGTTTCCGGTGACCGCTCAGGCAAGGATCGTAACCCCCGGGGGTTAACGCCCGGCAATCCCCCGGGGTACCCCCGCTTGCGCGCGGGCCCGTTGTTCACGCCCGGCTCGCACCGGTTCGTCCTGCTTCACGGACGCACCTCGCGACCCGCCCGGGCCAGATCGGCCGCGGCCCGCTCAAGATCCTCCGAGGCGGCCGTGATCCGGCGGCTGGCCAGCGCGACCTGCCCGGAGAGCCTGCGGACCTCCACGTAGACGCGTACCGCCGCCGCGGCGAGGACGGCGATCCCGAGGAAGCCCAGGGCAATTGCGAACATCGGCCACAGCATGGGAAGAGCCTAGGCCACCGCCCGGCTCACACACTGCGCAGGGTGCTCACGCCTCCGCCGGTCAGCAGTTCCACGATGCGCTCACCCGCCGGTTTGCGTACCGCCGCGCCGCACCGGGGGCAGGTGAAGGAGTAGAAGGTGGTCCGCCGGCTGCCGCCGATGACCAGCCGCAGGGCGCCCGCGTCCAGCTCGAAGCGGGCGTGGCAGTCGGGACAGGCCGCCTTGAAGGCGACGGACCCGGAGATGGGCGACATAGACCGCTGCTCCCCTCAGACCTGTTCCCCGTACCCCGCGAGTGCTTCTCGAGCGGCGCTCCGCGCGCTCTGAGCCAGCTCTGTGGGAGCGACGATCCGCCCCTCGCGGCCCAGCCGCAGCGCGAGCCGGCGCAGCGAGGCCGGGTCCGGACTGCGCAGTGTGATCCGCAAGCCCCCCTCGGCCAGCTCCTCGGCCCTGTCGTGCGGGTAGTACTCGGCGACCCAGCGCCCGCCGGGCCCCACCTCGACCACGACTTCCGGATCCTCGGCGGCCGGCTGGACCAGCCCCTCGGACAGGTCGCGCGGCTCGATGGCGGGCGGCTCGGCCCGCTCGTCCAGCAGCCGGATCTCCGCCACCCGGTCCAGCCGGAAGGTGCGCCGCGCCTCGGAGAGGTGGCACCACCCCTCCATGTACGTGTGCCCCACCGCGAAGAGCCGGATCGGGTCGACCTTTCGCTCGGTGAGCTCGTCCCGCGCGGGCGAGTAGTAGCGCACCCACAGCCGGCGGCGCTCCGCGATGGCCCGGTCGACGTCCGCGAAGACCCCGCCCTCGGACTCGAAGGTCACCGACAGCCGGGAGCTGGCCCCGGCCGCCTCGCCCGCCGCGGCCTCCAGCTTGGCGGTCGCCCGCAGCAGGGCGTCCCGGTCGCTCTCGCGCAGCCCGGGCAGCGTCGCCACCGCACGGGCGGCGACGAGCAGCGCGGTCGCCTCGTCGGCGGCGAGCCGCAGCGGCTCCGCGGTGGACTCCCCCGAGGCGTCGGGATTGCGCCACCAGATGCGCTCCCCGTCGGTGTCGATGTCGAGCAGGTCCCCGCCCCGGAAGCTGGTCCCGCACATGGGCAGCACGTCGAGGTCCGAGATCAGCTCGTCCTCGGTGATCCCGAAGGCGCGCGCGACGTCGGCGACGTGAGCGCCCGGGCGCTCGCGCAGGTACGTGACCAGGGACAGCATCCGGCGGGTCTGGTCGATGGCGTTGGCAGCCATGCTGGTACGTCTCCCCCTCAGGGCGTTGCTACTGATGTTCCGGGCCGCTGGTGTGCGGGGTCCTCATGTACGGGGTCCCCATGTACGGGGCCCCGATGTCCGGGTCAGCCCCTGGCGACGGCGCGCAGCCGGTCCACCACGTCCGCCCGCAGGTCGGCCGGCTCCAGCACCACGACGTCGGGGCCGAACTCCACCAGCCAGGCGTCCAGCCCGTGCCCGTAAGGAATCTCCAGCTCGTCCCAGCCGTCGCCGCCCTCGCGCACGGCGGTGGCCCTGGCCCTCAGCGGGTACCCGGCGCCGGCGCGCAGCCGGATGCGCGCCGAGCGGTCCGCGCTCTCCCCGGCCCAGCTCTCCACGGTCTCCCGTACGGTCACCACGTCCGGCACCTCGGCGGTGTACTTGGCGGCGCGGGAGCGCACCTTGCCGGTGATCCGCGACAGCCGGAACACCCGCTCCGCCCCGCGCTCGCGGTCGAAGCCGGCCAGGTACCAGTGGCCGCGCCAGCACTCCAGCGCCCACGGTTCCACCTGCCGGGTCTCGGGCCGGGCGGCGGTGGACTTGCGGTAGTCGAAGACCACCGGCCGGCGGTCCCGGCAGGCCAGCATCAGCGGCTCGAAGGCCGCCTCGTGGACCGGGATGCGCGGCTCGATGGCACTGTGCTGGCCCTCGAACGGGTCCCCCGCCTCCGGCATCCCGCCGGCGCGCAGCTTCTGCAGGGCGCCGCTGGCCGCGCCCGCGAGGCGGGCCTGCTGCCAGACCTTGGCGGCGAGCCCCAGGGCCGCGGCCTCCTCGGCGTCCAGGGAGACGGGCGGCAGCCGGTTGCTGTCCCGGCGGGCCAGATAGCCGGTTTCGCCCTCCAGGTTCTCCACCGTCTCGATGACCAGGCCGAGTTCACGCAGATCGTCCTTGTCCCGCTCGAACATGCGGTTGAAGGACTCGTCGTTGCCGGCCTCCAGGTAGGCCTCGATGGAACCGCGCAACTCGCGCTTGCTGAGCGGCCGACGGGTCCCCAGCAGACACAGCGCCAGATTCATCAGCCGCTCGGCCTTGGCAATCGCCATCGACGCCGTTCCCCCGCTCTCGACACACACACTCGTGACCGTTGACCGTACCGCCCCGGCGGGCCCGGACAAAAGCGAGGGGCCCCCGCCGGACGGCGGGGGCCCCTCCACTGATCGCGGATGTCCGGATCAGCCGACCTTCACCAGGTCGCAGACGAAGATCAGCGTCTCGCCCGGGGCGATCGCGCCGCCCGCGCCGCGGTCGCCGTAAGCGAGGTCCGCGGGGATCACGAGCTTGCGGCGGCCGCCGACCTTCATGCCCTGGACACCCTGGTCCCAGCCGGCGATGACCTGGCCGACACCGAGCTGGAACTGGAGCGCGGAGCCACGGTTCCAGGACGCGTCGAACTCTTCGCCGGTGGAGAAGGCCACGCCCACGTAGTGGACGGAGACCCGGTCGCCGGCCTTGGCCTCGGCGCCGTCGCCCACCCAGATGTCCTCCTTGACGAGGTCCTTGGGGGCCTCGCCCCCGGGGAAGTCGATCTCGGGCTTGCTGAGCTCGTTGCTCACGGAACTGCTCCTCATAGGTACGAACTGGTCAACCGGAACAGTCTTACATCACCGCGAGGATGTCGAGGCTGAACACCAGCGTCGAGTTCGCCGGGATCGACCCCTGCTCCTTGTCGCCGAAGGCCATGTCCGGCGGGATGACCAGCAGGATCCGGCTGCCGACCTTCTTGCCGAGCAGGCCTTCCTTCAGGCCCTTGACCGAGAGCTGCTCCATCGGCCACGTGACCGTCGTGTCACTCGTGTAGGTGCTCTCGAAGGTCTTGTCGTCCTTCCACGTCTTGCCGTGGAACTTGACGACGACGCTGTCGGTGTCCTTCACCGCGGCGCCGTCGGCCTCGAGGATGTAGTTCGAGACCAGCTTGGCCGGGGCGGCGGTGTCCTTCGGGACGGTCACGGCGACTTCCTTGCCGTCCGTGTTCGTACCGACCTTCGGCAGGTCCTTGTTGTCCTGCGCGACCTCCTTGCCCGTGGCCGAGGCCGGGACGGAGGTGCCCTTGACGATGTCCACGACGAACACCAGCGTGGCGTTCGGCTTGATCTTGTCGCCCGAGCCCTGCTCGCCGTAACCGAGGGCCGGCGGGATCACCAGCTCGACGCGGCTGCCGACCTTCTGGCCCTCCAGGCCCTGGTCCCAGCCCTTGATGACCATGCCCGCGCCGATGGTGACGTCGAAGGGCTTGCCCTTGCCGAAGCTGGCGTCGAACGGCTCCTTGCCGTCCCACACCTGGCCGAGGTAGTTGACCTGGGCGATGTCGCCCTTCTTCAGCGCCGGGCCATCGCCCTCGCTGATGGTCACCACCTTCAGTTCCTTCGGCGGCTGCCCCTTCCCCTTCGACAGGGTGGGCGTCTCCCCGAACTTGGCACCCTTGGTGATCGCGGGCGCCCCGTTCTTCATCTGGGCGGAGTCGGAGCCGCTGTCGTCGCCACAGGCCGCTGTCGACAGCAGCAGAAGGGGTACGACAAGCAAGCCGGCAAGTCGGCGCACGGGTTCCTCAGATCTCAGACGGCAAGGCGGTCGCCCGCCACTCTAAGCCGTGGGCAGGGCCCCGTACGAGATCCGTACGAGGCCCTGGCCAAGATCAGTGCGATGTCACAGCACCCACATCCGCCCCAATGACGCGAGGTGAGGCGCCGGCTCACATCCCGGCGATCAGCTTCTCCACCCGGTCGTCCACCGACCGGAACGGGTCCTTGCACAGCACGGTCCGCTGCGCCTGGTCGTTCAGCTTCAGGTGCACCCAGTCCACCGTGAAGTCCCGCCGCTGCTCCTGCGCCCGCCGGATGAAGTCCCCGCGCAGCCGCGCCCTCGTCGTCTGCGGGGGCACCGACTTGCCCTCGAAGATCTTGAGGTCGTTGCAGATCCGCGCCGCCTGCCCCTTGCGCTCCAGCAGGTAGTACAGCCCGCGCCGACGGTGGATGTCGTGGTAGGCGAGGTCTATCTGAGCCACCCGCGGATTCGACATGGTCATGTTGTGCTTGGCCCGGTACCGCTCGATCAGCTGGTACTTCATGACCCAGTCGATCTCGGTCCCGATCCGGTCCAGGTCCTCCGCCTCGATCGCGTCGAGGGTCCGGCCCCACAGCTCCAGCACCTGGTCCACCACACCGGTACGGATGCCCCGGCGCTCGGCGAAGTCCACCGCCTTGTCGTAGTACTCCCGCTGGATCTCCAGCGCCGAGGCCTCCCGGCCGCTCGCCAGACGCACCTTGCGCTGACCCGTGATGTCGTGGCTGACCTCGCGGATCGCCCGGATCGGGTTCTCCAGGGTCAGGTCCCGCATCACCGTGCCCGCCTCGATCATGCGCAGCACCAGGTCGGTGGCCCCGACCTTGAGCAGCATGGTCGTCTCGGACATGTTCGAGTCACCGACGATCACGTGCAGCCGGCGGTAGCGCTCGGCGTCCGCGTGCGGCTCGTCGCGCGTGTTGATGATCGGCCGCGAACGGGTCGTCGCGGAGCTGACGCCCTCCCAGATGTGCTCGGCCCGCTGACTCACGCAGTAGACCGCCCCCCGGGGGGTCTGGAGCACCTTGCCCGCACCGCAGATCAGCTGGCGCGTGACGAGGAAGGGAATGAGAATGTCCGCCAGGCGGGAGAATTCCCCGTGCCGGGCCACCAGGTAGTTCTCGTGGCAGCCGTACGAGTTGCCCGCCGAGTCGGTGTTGTTCTTGAAGAGGTAGACGTCGCCCGCGATTCCCTCCTCGTGCAGGCGGCGTTCGGCGTCGACGAGCAGTCCTTCGAGAATGCGCTCGCCCGCCTTGTCGTGCGTGACCAGCTCGGTCACGTTGTCACATTCGGGAGTTGCGTATTCCGGATGCGAACCCACGTCGAGGTAGAGGCGGGCGCCGTTCCGCAGGAAGACATTGCTGCTGCGGCCCCATGACACGACACGGCGGAAGAGGTAGCGCGCCACTTCGTCAGGTGACAGTCGGCGCTGTCCCCTGAACGTGCACGTGACGCCGTACTCGTTCTCCAGCCCGAAAATGCGGCGGTCCATGACTGAACATTACGCCTTCTGCCCTCTTCTGAAACCGGGTTCGAGAGCGCCGTTTCGATCAGTTTCCGATCCCCCGTCCGAGAACGGCTCCGCGAACTCACCGATCAGCCCACCGGCCGCTCCGCCGATCGGCCCACACACCGGCCGCGATCAGCCCTCCGACCGGACCCCGTGCGCCACCTCACCGACCCCGTCCGACGCCCCCTCAGCCGAACCCGCCACCGCCCGGCTCCGGCCTCCAGTTGCCATCACCCGCTGAGTGACCGTCAGCACGAGCAGCGCCGCACCCCCGGCCGCACCCGCCACACCGAAACTCGCCGCCGTACCGCCCAGCTCCACCGCCGGCCCCGCGGCCGCCGTACCGATCGCCGCACCCACCCCGAAGAACGTCACCAGCCAGGAGAACGCCTCCGTCACCGTGCCCGCCGGAGCGTGCCGGTCCACGACGATGAACGCACACGCCAGCGCGGGCGCCAGGAACACGCCCGAGAGCGCCGCGAGCCCCGTCATCGCCACCGGCCCCGGCGTCAGCACCAACGGCAGGTAGCAGACCGCGAGCAGCGCCACCAGCATCCGCAGCCGCCGCTCCGGCGCACCGGCCCACCGCCGGGCACCGTAGAACACCCCGCCGATCAGCGCGCCCAGCCCGAGCGCCGCCATCAGCCAGCCGTACACCGCCTGGTTCCCGTGATCGTCCGCGTACGCCACACCCGCCACCGTGATCGAACCCAGCGCCGTCCCCACGAAGAAGAACGCGCCGAGCAGCGCCAGCAGACCCGGCGAACGCAGCGCGCCCAGCCAGTGCGCCTCACGCGGCGCCGACCGCCACCGCCGGGACGGCTCACTGACCACGACGGACAGCGCCCCCAGCACGCCGATGGCGTTCAGGGCCAGCAGCGCCCCGGCGGGCGACCACAGCGCCACGAACAGCGTCACCAGCAGCGGACCCACCGTGAACATGACCTCCTGGGCCACCGCGTCCATGGCGTACGCCGCGTGCACCCGCTCCTCCCTGCCACCCAGCACGCCCGGCCACAGGGCCCGCAGCCCGCCCTCAAGCGGCGGCGTGAAGAGCCCCGCGACCACCACCGCGGCATACGCGGCGACCGCCGCCCCGGTACCGGACACCGCCAGCCACACCATGCCCAGCGCGGAGAGCACCGCGGCCGGCAGCTGCACCCGGGGCTGCCCGTACAGGTCCACCGCCCGGCCCAGCAACGGCTGGCCCACGGCGTTCGCCAGCCCGTACGCGGCGGCCAGCGCGCCCGCGAGGCTGTAGCTGCCCCCCTCGGCCCGCGTGAACAGCACGATCGCGATCGGCGCCGTGGCATTGGGCAGCCGGCCTATGAGCGTGCCCACCAGCAGCCTCGCGGCGTGCCGGGTCCTGAGCAGCTCCGCGTATCCCGCGGCCATGTCCGCCCCCTTCTGCCCGGCCCCAGCCGGAGTAATACGTATAACGTGACCCGTCATACGTACCATGGCGACAGGTCACCGGTCCACCCACCGGACCCCGCCAACCCCCCGACCTCGCACTTCAGGAGAACCGTGTGACGAGACCCACCAGCCGCGACGTGGCCACCGCCGCAGGGGTCTCCCAGGCCACCGTCTCCCTCGTCCTCGGCGGCAAATGGCGCGGCCGCGTCTCCGAACGCACCGCCGCACACGTCCGCGAAACCGCCACCCACCTCGGCTACCGCCCCAACCTCGCCGCCCGCAACCTCCGCCTGGGCACCACCCGCACCGCCCTCCTCGTCGTCCCCGCCCTCACCAACGAGTTCTTCGCCCGCGTCTACACCGGCGCCGCCCGCATCGCCGCCGAACACGACTTCGGCGTCGTCCTCTACCCCTCCCCCGACGGCACCGGCCCCGCCCGCGACCCCTTCGCCTCCGCCCGCGCCGCCCTCGACGGAGTCATCGCCTCCTCCATGGCCGCCGACGCCCTCGACGCCCTCGGCGGCGACGGCCTCCCCCTCGTCATGCTCGACAGCGACCCCACCGCCGGCGCCGCCGGCGCCCACGTCAACCTCGCCATGGCCGACGGCATGCGCCAGGTCACCGAACACCTCCTCGCCCTCGGCCACCGCCGCTTCCTCCACCTCGCCTCCGCCGTCGACACCTGGACCTTCCAGGTCCGCGCCGAAGCCCTGACCACCCTCCTGGGGCCCGGCACCGAGCTGCGCACCGTACGGGCCCCCCTCACCGTGGACGGCGCCCGTACGGCCACGGAGACCGCCCTGGCAGCACCCGGAACCCCACCCACCGCCGTCATCTGCGACGACGACATCCTCGCCGCCGGCGCCTGCAAGGCCGCCCGCCGCCTGGGCCTGCGCATCCCCGACGACCTCTCCGTCACCGGCTTCGACGACCTCGCCCTGGCCACCGCCGTCGAACCCGAACTCACCACCGTCCGCCTCCCCGCCGAACGCGTCGGCGAACAGGGCATGACCGCCCTCCTCTCCGTCCTCGACAACACCCCCTGGACCGCCCCCGACCTCCCCGTCGAACTCGTCGTCCGCAACTCCTCGGGCCCCGCCCCCACCCCCTGAGGCCTCCGCCCCCGAACACGACGAAGCCCCGGCCCGCCCTCACGGGCGGACCGGGGCACACACCGCTCCCGGACCTACTCGGCCTCGTCCTCCGGAGCCTCGTCGTTCGACACGGCATCCGCCTGCGCGGCCGCCGGCACATCCGCCTCCAGCAACCGCGCCAGCTGCCGGCCGCGGATCCGCTTGAACTTCCGCTGCTGCGCCCGCGTCCGGTCCAGCACCGCCACCTCCAGCCGCTCGGCCGGAATCGTCTTGTCCGCGCTGTTGGCCTGGCTGGACAGCGCCTGCACCGCCAGCTTCAGCGCCTCCGACAGGGTCATCCCGTCCTGGTGCCGCTGATCCAGGAAGGTGCTGATCTGCTCCGCGTTGCCGCCGACCGCGACCGAGCCGTGCTCGTCCACGATCGACCCGTCGTGCGGCAGCCGGTAGATCTGGTCCCCGGCGGCCGTCGCACCGACCTCGGCGACGACCAGCTCCACCTCGTACGGCTTCTCACCGGCACTCGAGAAGATCGTGCCCAGCGTCTGCGCGTACACGTTCGCCAGCCCGCGGGCCGTCACGTCGTCGCGGTCGTAGGTGTACCCCCGCAGATCCGCGTAGCGCACACCGCCGATCCGCAGGTTCTCGTACTCGTTGTACTTGCCGGCGGCCGCGAAGCCGATCCGGTCGTAGATCTCGCTGAACTTGTGCAGGGCACGCGACGGGTTCTCACCGACGAACACGATGCCGTCGGCGTACTGCAGCACGACAAGGCTGCGACCGCGGGCGATGCCCTTCCGGGCGTATTCCGCCCGGTCGGCCATGGCCTGCTGGGGTGACACATAGAACGGAGTCGACACCGGCTGTCCGTCCCTTTCTTCTGGGCTCCTGAGGGGCGACGGATGGTCAGAGCAGGGCGGCGCGCGGGCCGTCGGGCTGCTCCAGCCGACGATTGGTGACCGTACGGGCGAGCTCCTGCGACTCGGCGTCCGTCAGCCTGCGGAAACCCTCGTCCGTGATGACGGTGACGATCGGATAGATGTGGCGGTACAGGTCCGGCCCACCGGTCGCGGAGTCGTCGTCGGCGGCGTCGTACAGCGCCTGCACGACCAGCGTGGTGGCCTGCTCCTCCGTCAGATCGGGCCGGAAGAGCTTCTTCATCGATCCCCTGGCGAAGATCGAGCCCGATCCGGTGGCGGCGAACCCGTGCTCCTCGGAGCGGCCGCCGGTCACGTCGTAGGAGAAGATCCGGCCCTTCTCCTTGGCCTCGTCGTACCCCGCGAAGAGCGGTACGACGGCCAGTCCCTGCATCGCCATGCCCAGATTGCTCCGGATCATGGTGGACAGACGGTTCGCCTTGCCCTCCAGGGAGAGGGTCGTCCCCTCCACCTTCTCGAAGTGCTCCAGCTCCAGCTGGAACAGCTTCACCATCTCCACGGCCAGGCCGGCCGTACCGGCGATGCCCACCGCGGAGTACTCGTCGGCCGGGAACACCTTCTCGATGTCCCGCTGCGCGATCATGTTCCCCATGGTCGCCCGCCGGTCACCGGCGAGCACGACCCCGCCGGGGAAGGTGGCGGCGACGATGGTCGTCCCGTGCGGCGCCTCGACGACGCCCTCCGGCAGCTTGCGGTTGCCGGGCAGCATCTCGGGCGAGTGCGCGCCCAGGAAGTCCATGAAGGACGACGACCCCGGCGTCAGGAAGGCTGCCGGTAGACGCCCTGTGCTACGAGTGTTGGGTTCCACAGGTTTCCTTCCACGTAAGCGGCTGCACGCCGTATGACGTCCGGCCGATCCTTGAACTGCCCCAAGGCTGCGTTACAGCTGAAGCACAGTACGCCTCGGACCTTACCCGTCTGATGATCGTGGTCCACATGCTCTGCCGGAGCCTGACGACAGATCACGCAGACACCGCCTTGAGCGTCGATCATCTCGTCGCGCTGAGCCTCGGTGATGCCGTAGGAACGCTTGAGGTGGCCTTGCCGGCCCTGGATGGCCCGGCAGGCCTTGCACCGGGTGGACAGTCCGTCAGAGGCCGTTGCGTTCTTGTGCCATTCGCTGTGCGGCTTGACCTCACCGCACTGCCGGCACAGCTTGTGGCCGGACGGTACATCCACCTTCTCCTTGACGACCTTGCCCCTGGCGGCCTGGCGGCGCCGGTAGTGCTGCGCGCTGTAGGCCGCCACGCACTCCCGACAACTCGGCTGTAAGCCGTCCCCACGATTCCGATCTGAGGCGAATCCGCTCAGGGGCACGTCACGGCCACAGCCGCGGCACCACTTTGCTCCATTGGACATAGAGCCAATGCTGGCGAGTTCACCTTAGATTCGAAGGCTATTCGCCACCTTTTTGTACGAAACTCCGAACGAAGTCCTCGGCATTTTCCTCGAGTACATCGTCAATCTCGTCAAGTACGGAGTCGACGTCGTCGGAGAGCTTTTCCTGGCGCTCCTTGAGGTCGGTCGATTCCTCGACCGCCGCCTCCTCGACCTCCTCGGTCGAGCGCGTCGCCTTCTGCTGTCCGCCGCCGGTGTCCTTGGTCGCCATGTCTACCTCACCCCGCTCGGTTCGCACGCTCATGTCGAGAGACCCCGGGATTCGGGATCTCTCAAGATCAGACCCTACGCCGGACCCTACTAGCAGGGTCCGACATTCGTCCCCGCACTTTCATAACGTCCGGTCCTTCTCATGATTCCCGGACCGGGGCCCTTTCAGGCCCCGAAAGCACCGCTCACCGCCCCGAAAGCACCCGCACCAGGTCCTCCGCCGTGCGGCAGCGGTCCAGGAGCTCCTTGACGTGGGCCCGCGTGCCCCGCAGCGGCTCCAGCGTCGGGACCCGCTGGAGCGAGTCGTGGCCCGGGAGGTCGAAGATCACCGAGTCCCAGGACGCCGCGGCCACGTCGTCCGCGTACTGCTCCAGGCACCGGCCGCGGAAGTACGCCCGGGTGTCCTCCGGCGGCTTGCCCGCCGCCCGCTCCACCGCCGGCTCCTCCACCAGCGTCTGCATCTTGCCGCGGGCCACCAGACGGTTGTACAGGCCCTTCTCCGGCCGTACGTCCGAGTACTGGAGGTCCACCAGGTGCAGGCGCGCCGCGTCCCAGCCCAGCCCGTCCCGGCGCCGGTAGCCCTCCAGGATCTCCCGCTTGGCGATCCAGTCCAGCTCCCCCGACAGGCTCATCGGGTTGGTCTCCAGCCGGCCCAGCACGTCCTCCCAGCGGGCCAGCACATCGGTTGTCTGCTCGTCCGCGTCGGAACCGAAACGCTCCTCGACGTACTTCCTGGCGAGCTCGAAGTACTCCATCTGGAGTTGTACGGCGGTCAGTGTCCGGCCGCTGCGCAGTGTGATCAGGTGCTGCAGGTCCGGGTCGTGGGAGACCTGGTGCAGCGTGCGCACCGGCTGGTCGACGGCGAGGTCGACGTTGATGAACCCGTCCTCGATCATGGACAGGACCAGGGCGGTCGTGCCCAGCTTGAGGTACGTGGAGATCTCGGACAGGTTCGCGTCGCCGATGATCACGTGCAGGCGGCGGTACTTCTCGGCGTCCGAGTGGGGTTCGTCGCGGGTGTTGATGATGGGCCGCTTCAGGGTGGTCTCCAGGCCGACCTCGACCTCGAAGTAGTCGGCCCGCTGGCTGATCTGGAAGCCGTGCTCGCGGCCGTCCTGGCCGATGCCCACGCGGCCCGCGCCGGTGACGACCTGGCGGGAGACGAAGAAGGGGGTCAGGTGGCGCACGATGTCCGAGAAGGGGGTCTCCCGCTTCATCAGGTAGTTCTCGTGCGTGCCGTAGGAGGCGCCCTTGTTGTCGGTGTTGTTCTTGTAGAGGTGGATCGGCTGGGCACCGGGCAGCTGGGCCGCCCGGACGGCCGCCTCGGCCATGATCCGCTCGCCGGCCTTGTCCCAGAGCACGGCGTCGAGCGGATTGGTGATCTCCGGCGAGCTGTACTCGGGGTGCGCGTGGTCGACGTAGAGCCGTGCGCCGTTTGTGAGGATGACGTTGGCGAGGCCGATGTCCTCGTCGGTCAGCTGGCTGTTGTCGGCGGCCTCGCGGGCGAGGTCGAAGCCGCGGGCGTCCCGCAGCGGATTCTCCTCCTCGAAGTCCCAGCGGGCGCGGCGCGCCCGGTGCATCGCCGCCGCGTAGGCGTTGACGATCTGGGACGAGGTGAGCATGGCATTGGCGTTCGGGTGCCCGGGGACGGAGATCCCGTACTCCGTCTCGATCCCCATTACTCGCCGTACGGTCATGCGGCCCTCCTTGCCCGGCGGCGCTCCCCTTCGGGAGCGGCGCTCAAGTACCGCTGGTGCTCCGGTGCGTGTGCCTGTGCGGTGCCCGTCCCCGCACTGCGCGTCCGGCGGTACGGAAGAGCCTAGAACCACTGCGCGCTCGTGGGGAGATCATTTCCGTCATTGAATCTGCCCTGTCACCGGCTGAAAAGCAGTCGGTATAAGGAGTCAGGGAGTCCGGTAAAGCAGTCGGCTGCGGATGCCCGGGGAGGGCATCCGCAGCCGCTCCGCTTCGTCAGAGGTACTGACCGGTGTTCGCCACCGTGTCGATGGAGCGTCCGGTGTCGGCGCCCTGCTTTCCGGTGACAAGGGTACGGATGAATACGATCCGCTCGCCCTTCTTTCCGGAGATCCGGGCCCAGTCGTCCGGGTTGGTGGTGTTGGGCAGGTCCTCGTTCTCCTTGAACTCGTCCACGCAGGCCTGGAGGAGGTGGGAGACGCGAAGGCCCTTCTGGTTGTGCTCGAGGAAGGCCTTGATCGCCATCTTCTTCGCACGGTCCACGATGTTCTGGATCATCGCGCCCGAGTTGAAGTCCTTGAAGTACAGGACTTCCTTGTCGCCGTTGGCGTACGTGACCTCGAGGAAGCGGTTTTCCTCGGTTTCGGCGTACATCTGCTCGACGACGGTCTGGATCATGCTGTGAACGGTGCCGGCCGTGGAGCCCTGGTGTTCGGACAGGTCGTCCGTGTGCAGGGGCAGCGAGGCCTTGAGGTACTTCGCGAAGATGTCCTTCGCGGCCTCGGCGTCCGGGCGCTCGATCTTGATCTTCACGTCGAGGCGGCCGGGGCGCAGGATGGCCGGGTCGATCATGTCCTCGCGGTTGGAGGCGCCGATGACGATGACGTTCTCCAGGCCCTCCACGCCGTCGATCTCGGCGAGCAGCTGGGGGACGATGGTGTTCTCCACGTCCGAGCTGACGCCGGATCCGCGGGTGCGGAAGAGGGACTCCATCTCGTCGAAGAAGACGATGACGGGGGTGCCCTCGCTGGCCTTCTCACGGGCACGCTGGAAGACGAGGCGGATGTGCCGCTCGGTCTCGCCGACGTACTTGTTGAGGAGTTCGGGGCCCTTGATGTTCAGGAAGTAGGACTTTCCGGCGGGCTGGCCGGTAACCTCGGCGACCTTCTTGGCAAGGGAGTTGGCGACGGCCTTGGCGATGAGCGTCTTGCCGCATCCGGGGGGGCCGTAGAGCAGGATGCCCTTCGGCGGGCGCAGTTCGTGTTCCTTGAACAGGTCCGGGTAGAGGTAGGGGAGCTCGACCGCGTCGCGGATCAGCTCGATCTGGTCGCCCAGGCCGCCGATCTTGTCGTAGTCGATGTCCGGGACCTCTTCGAGGACGAGCTCTTCGACCTCGCTCTTGGGGACGACCTCGTAGACGTAGCCGGAGCGGGGTTCGAGCAGGAGGGCGTCGCCGGGGCGGATGGTGATGTCCAGGAGCGGCTCGGCGAGCCTCACCACCCTCTCCTCGTCGGTGTGCCCGACGACCAGGGCGCGCTCGCCGTCCTCGAGGATCTCCTTGAGGGTGACGATGTCCCCGGCCCGCTCGAATTCCATGGCCTCGACCACGTTGAGGGCCTCGTTGAGCATGACCTCCTGGCCGCGCCGGAGGTCTTCCGGTTCGACGCTGGGGCTGACGTTCACGCGGAGCTTCCGGCCTCCGGTGAAGATGTCGACGGTGCCGTCCTCATTGGACTGCAGGAAGACACCGAATCCGGCCGGCGGCTGTGCGAGCCGGTCGACTTCTTCCTTGAGGGCGACGATCTGGTCGCGGGCCTCACGGAGGGTATTCGCGAGTCGTTCGTTCTGTGCGGATACGCCGGCAAGATTTGTCTGCAGCTCGACGATCCGCTCTTCGAGAATCCTCGTGTGTCGCGGAGAGTCGGCGAGCTTACGTCGCAGGACGGCGATTTCCTGCTCGAGATAGGCAACCTGGCCGGCGGGGTCCTCAGACCCTCGCCCGGGCCGGATGCCGCGGTTGATGTCGTCGTCGTGGGCTGCCACGGTCCTCACCTCCTCCAAGGGGAGCTGGACGCTTCCTGACCCTACCTGGGCTGGTGGTGATTGAAACCCCTAGATCACAAAGACGGTAGAGGTGTGTCCGATCTTCACCCTTGCGTACTCCCTCACGCCAAGGAAATACCCACCCATCAACATCTGAAAGCGGCCGGTTGTAAGGTCGAAGCGTTCAACACCCGTCAGAGCTCGCGCGACTTGCCGCGAGTGGTGACCGGGATGGATCACTCAGCGCAGGGAACGGCAGGAGATATGAGCGTGCAGCAGGAGGCAACCGCCGACCGGACTGACGGTGTCGGTGGGGCCGGCGAGCCGCTTGAGGTCTGGATCGACCAGGACCTCTGCACCGGGGACGGGATCTGCGTGCAGTACGCGCCGGAGGTGTTCGAGCTGGACATCGATGGTCTGGCGTATGTGAAGAGCGCCGACGACGAGCTGCTGCAGGCGGCGGGGGCGACCACTCCGGTTCCGCTGACGCTGCTCCGGGACGTGGTGGATTCGGCGAAGGAATGTCCGGGTGACTGCATCCACGTGAGGCGGGTCTCGGACGGGGTGGAAGTCTTCGGGCCCGACGCCGAGTGACGCTTCAAACACTCCTGGCGGTCGAGTCCGTCAGCTCCTGGCGGAATTTTCCGCCGCTCCAGCGCCACTTGGCGAGCTTCTTCACGTCCGGGCTGTAGCGCGGGATCTCCGGTGAGGAGTAGCCGAGGAGGGTGGCGGTGACGACTCCGTCGCTCACGGTGAGGTCGGCGGTGGTCTGTCGCTGCGGGGTGTCGAGCAGGGTGGCGACGACGCGGGGGCGGGCGCCTTCGGTCCGGTCCTGGGTGAGTACGTAGATCGCGTGGGGCGGGGTGCCGGACCCTGCGTCGCAGCGGACGGCGGCCACGGTCTCGGGGCGGCCGTCGCCGTCGAGGTCGCCCTGGGCGGTGGCGGTGACGGCCTGCGGGGCGCCTTTGCAGTCGAGGGGGTAGGTGACCGCCGCTGCGTCGGGGGCGGCGGCCTGTGGGCCGTTCGCCGTGGGGCGGGCGGTGTCCGCGGGGGTTCCGGTGGCCGGCTGGACGAGTCCCGCGGTGGCTATGACGGCGGCCATGGCGGTGGCCGTGGCGAGCCAGTGGAGGGGCTTGGCGTGGGTGTGGGCCAGGGTTTCCACATTCGGCGCGAGCTCGGCGGGGCTGTGCGGCACGCGGGGTGTCTCCTGTGCGAAGGGTGACGGGGAGCCAGCATCGTGCCACACCTCACACGGAGGTGGAACGACCGGGTCCGGGGTGGCTGGATTCGGGGGCGGGGGGGGGCGGGCGGGGGGGGCCGGCCCCCCCCCACCCAAAAGCGGCGGGGGGGCGGTGCCGGGTTTTTGGGGGGGGGGTGGGTTTAAAAAAAAAAAA
>NZ_JBHJTK010000053.1:0-44722 GCF_042267665.1 Streptomyces sp. NPDC056224 | reverse complement strand
GGGTGGTGGTTTTTTTTTTTTTTATACCCCCCCGCCCCCCCCGCCGCCGGGGCCGGGGGGGGGGCGGCCCCCCCCCGGCGGGCCCCCCCCACCCCGCCGTGCGTGACTACTGCCGGACCTCGTCGTGACCCTCGTGCAGGCCGCCGCCGCTGCCGCCGCCCGGCGTCGGCACGGAGACGACCGGCTTCGAGAGCGGGGCCAGGTCGAAGGCGTAGTGTCCGACCGCGTCCGCGATGACGTCGACGTTGATGTCGAGCGCCTTCTGGTCGATGTTCGTGATGTCGTCACCCTTGGCGTGGTAGTTCACGTCGTAGGCGACGCCCGCCTGCCCGCCGAACTTCGCGGCCTCCTCCGGCGTCTTGATGCCCTCGGCGCCCGTGAACGTACCGCCCGACGGGATGCCGACCTCGATGAACGGGCCGTAGTCCGAGCGGCCGGAGAAGTCCGTGCCCGCGTGCGGGATCTTCTTGGAGTCGAGGAAGTCGTTGATCCCCTTCTCCAGCTGGGCGGAGCCCTCCGGGCCGGGGCCCGCGCCCACCCCGTCCGAGTCGTCGCCGTCGTACACGAAGTAGGCGGAGTTCGGCGAGGCGATCATGTCGAAGTTCAAGTAGAGCTTGATCTGCTTCTTCTGCGCGTCCGTCAGCCCCGCCACGTACGCCTCGGAGCCGAGCAGGCCGTACTCCTCCGCCGACCACCACGCGAACTTGACCTTGTTCTTGATCTTCGTCTGGCTGCTCGCGAGGCGCTGCGCGACCTGGAGGATGCCGGCCGAGCCGGAGCCGTTGTCGTTGATGCCGGGGCCCGCCGCGACCGAGTCGAGGTGCGCCCCGAGGAAGACGGTGTTGTCCGCGTCCCCGCCGCGGGTCTCCGCGACGACGTTGTACGTCTTGCGGTCCTCGCGGAACTGGCGGAGGTCGAGGGTGACCTCGACCGGGCCGGCCGCGGCGTCGGCGGCGAGCTTCTCGCCGTCCGCCTGGGTGATGCCGCCGGTCGGGACCCTGCCCGCGTCCGCGGCGCCGAGGGTGCCGTTCAGGGCGCCCGCGGTGTTGTTGTAGATGACCGCGCCGACCGCTCCGGCCGCCGCCGCGTTGGCCTGCTTGGTGGCGAAGGTGCAGCCGCCGCGCTTGACCAGGGCGATCTTGCCGGTGAAGGTGCCGGCGGCGAAGTCACCGGGCTCACATCCGTTCGTTCCGTCCGCGTCGACCGGGGCGACGGCGACCCGGGCGGTCACGCCCCCCTCCGGGGTGCTCGCCGTGTACGTCATCAGGTGGATCGGGACGTCGTGCGCGTTCGGGCCGTTCACCGTCAGCTTCTCGGCGACGGTCTCGACGTAGACGAAGTCGAACTCGTTCCTCGTGACCTGGTAGCCGGCCGCCCGCATCACGGCCTCGACGTACTTGGCGGACTGCTCGTGGCCCTTGGACCCGGCCACCCGCGTGCCGTTGTTGTAGTCGGCGATCGACTGGAAGACCTTCAGGTGGTTGTAGGCACCCTTGCCGGTCGCGTCCTTGACCAGCTTCCTGGCCAGCGCGTCACCCCGCGCGGCGTCGCTCTGCGGGCTTCCGGTGGCGCCGGCGGGCCCGGCGAGGAGCAGCGGCGAGACGAGGGCCGCGGCTGCCAGGGCGGTGGTTGCTGCGGCTATACGGCGAGAGGGCATGTAGGTCCTTTCACGGCAAAGTGCGAGCAGGGCTGAACGGTGGACGCACGTTAAGCAGCGAGGAGCCACTCTGGCCAGAGTTTTAACTGATTCCGGTTCAGCAATTCCGCATAGCGGCGAGCTTGCGCCTATCGGAGGATGCCCTCGATGAAGTCCGAGCCGAGGCGGGCGACCACAGGCAGATCCAACTGGTGCTGGGCATAACGCCCTTGACGCCGCGTATGGATCAGGCCGGCCTTTTTCAGTACGGCCAGATGCCGCGACACCTCCGGCGCGGTGATCCCGTGCGCGGACGCCAGCTCGCTCGTCGAGTACGGGCCCCTGGCCAGACTCCGGCACAGCATCATCCGCAGGGGATGCGCCAGCGCCTCCATCCGGCGCCGGAGCAGCTCCACCGACCCCGGCGGGACCGCCAGTTCCGGGGTGCCGAGCGGATAGTGGACCACCGGCCGCCAGCCCGGCGCGTGCAGCACCAGCAGGTGCGGCCAGCCGAAGTTCGTCGGTATGAAGACCAGACCGGGGCCCAGGCGGGGGTCGGTGGCGGTGGTCGAGCCGTCGACCATCTTGTCGGCGGTGATGGTGGTGCGGCCCGGGTCGACGCTGAGCGCGCCCGAGACCTCCTTCAGCACGGCCGGCAGCCCCTTGTGGCGCAGCAGCTCGGTCTTGTGCCGGGCGTCGGCGCTCTGCCCGGGCTCGACGCGCTTCCAGGTCTCGTTGAAGAACGCCTCGCCGCAGTCCTCCAGGAGCCGCCGCATCCACACCCGGACGGCGGCGGTGTCGTCCAGCAGGCGCAGCGAGAAGTTCAGCTGCCGGGGGCCGCGGGCGGCGGCCGCCTCCAGCGCCCTGGCCCGCGCCGCCGGGTCCGTGAGCGGGGAGGGCCAGCCGCCCTCGTCGTACAGGGCCAGCCAGCAGTGCTCCAGGGCGGCCGTCACGAACCGCTCGTCGTCCAGCCGGTCGAGTACGTCGAGCTCCTCGGCCAGGGTCGCCGCGGGCAGCCCGGTCCCGCCGGGGATTCCGGCGAAGGGCATGAAGATGTCGGCGAAGGAGCTCCGCCACATGAAGTCGCCCTCCAGCAGCCGGTCCGCGAGGCACGGGTCGAGGGCGGCGGCGGTGGCGGTGGTCCAGGAGGTGAGCGCCGGGTGGTGGGCGGGCTGGGAGAGCGCGTGCAGGGCCATGCAGAGCTCCGCGAGCGGGGAGGGCGTGAAGGAGATCCGCTCGGCGGGGAGCCCGGCGATGTCGATGGTGACGCTCATCCGCCCATTCTGGAGGGTGCGGCCCGGCCGTCACGGGGCGAGGGTGGACGTATGACCGCGATCGAGCAGTACCTCATCGACACCTACCGGGCGTCCCAGCACGGCGATCCGATGCCCCCGCCGCCGGGGCGGGACGATCTCGCCGTGGCGCGCGCGGCCCGGACCTACGAGCAGTTCCGGGCCGTGCTGGACGGACGCCCGGGCCGTCACCCCTGGTGGGCCGCCCTGCGCAGACTCACGGCCCGTACGTGATCTCGTACGCGACCTCCGCCCGCCGGTCCGCGACCATGATGTCGGCGGTCTCCACCGGGCGGCCGTCCGCCGCGTAGTGCGTCCGCTCGATCTCGGTGATCAGGTCGCCGACGCTGATGCCGAGCAGATCGGCCCGCGCCCGGTCCGCGCGCGCCGGCCGCGGGATCTCCGTCGCCGAGACGACCGTCACCCCGATCGCCCGCATCCGCTCGATCACCCCGGCGCCCTTGAGCGGCCCGTTCTCGGGCAGGACGACCGGAGTGCGGTCCGTGACCGCCATCGGCTCCCACGACTCGCAGGTCTCCACGGGCAGCCCCGCGGACAGGAGCGCGTACGAGGTGACCACGCACGGGTCGCCCGGCGCGATGGCCAGCCGCGCGGCGATCCGCTCCGGCGCAGGGGTACGGGCCTTCGAGCGCGACTGCCACGTACCGCCGCCGTTGTCGCGGCCGCCCGGACCGCTCACCCGCCGCAGCCGGGAGCGCGGGATCCGCATCCGCCGGCGCGGGCCCCGTACGTAGGTGCCGGAGCCGGCCCGGCCTTCGAGGAGCCCCTCGATGATCAGGAGCTCCATCGCCCGCTGGGCGACGTTCTGCCCCACGGCGTACTCCTCGGCGAACCGTGCCCGCGACGGCAGCCGGGATCCGGGCGGCCACTCCCCGGCCCTGATCCGCGCCCGGAGCGCGTCGGCAATCAGCAAGTGCGCCGTGTCACGAGGCATCCCGACAAGCTAACACCGCGCACATGCGCGTGCCCCCGGCTTCCGCACCCTCGATCGGGGGGAGCCGGGGGCACGCATCTGCCGCTGTGCTACTCGAAGTTGGGCGCGTTGCGCTCGTAGACCAGCCGCAGGCCGATCAGCGTCAGCCACGGCTCGTGGTCGTCGATCACCGAGGACTCTCCGAGGACCATCGGGGCCAGGCCGCCGGTGGCGATCACGCGGACGTCGTCGGGATCGCCGTTCGGGCCGGCCAGCTCCTTGGCCATCCGGGTGACGACCCCGTCGACCTGGCCCGCGAAGCCGTACAGCACGCCCGACTGCATCGCCTCGACCGTCGACTTGCCGATCACGTTGCGCGGGCGGGCCAGCTCGATCTTCCGCAGCTGGGCGCCCCGTACACCGAGGGCCTCCATCGAGATCTCGATGCCCGGGGCGATCACGCCGCCCACGTACTCGCCCTTCGCGGACACCGCGTCGAAGGTGGTCGCCGTACCGAAGTCGACCACGATCGCCGGGCCCCCGTACAGCTCGACCGCCGCGACCGCGTTGATGATGCGGTCCGCGCCGACCTCCTTGGGGTTGTCCATGAGGATCGGGACGCCCGTCTTGATGCCGGGCTCCACCAGCACCGCCGGGACGTCCCCGTAGTAGCGCCGGGTGACCTCCCGCAGCTCGTGCAGCACCGACGGCACCGTCGAGCAGATGCCGATGCCGTGGATGCCGTCGCCCAGCTCGCTGCCGAGCATCGGGTGCATGCCCATCAGGCCCTGCATGAGCACGGCCAGCTCGTCGGCCGTGCGCCGCGGGTCGGTCGAGATGCGCCAGTGCTCGACGATCTCGTCACCGTCGAACAGGCCCAGGACCGTCTGGGTGTTGCCTACGTCGATGGTGAGGAGCACGGGTTACACCGCCTCGCGCAGATCGAGGCCGATGTCCAGGATCGGCGAGGAGTGGGTCAGCCCGCCGACGGCCAGGTAGTCCACCCCCGTCTCCGCGTACGCCCGGGCGGTGTCCAGGGTCAGGCGGCCCGAGGACTCCAGCACCGCGCGGCCGGCCACGAGCGCCACGGCCTCGGCGGTCTGCGCGACCGTGAAGTTGTCCAGCAGGATCAGGTCGGCACCCGCTTCCAGGACCTCGCCGATCTGCTCCAGGGTGTCGACCTCGACCTCGATCGGGACCTCCGGGAAGGCCTCCCGGACGGCCTTGAAGGCCTGCGCGACGCCGCCCGCCGCCACCACGTGGTTGTCCTTGACCAGCGCCGCGTCCGACAGCGACATGCGGTGGTTGACGCCGCCGCCGCAGCGCACCGCGTACTTCTCCAGGGCGCGCAGGCCGGGCGTGGTCTTGCGGGTGTCGCGGACCTTCGCGCCGGTGCCCTCCAGCACGTCCGCCCAGCGGCGGGTGGCCGTCGCGATGCCCGACAGGCGGCACAGGATGTTCAGGGCGCTGCGCTCCGCCGTGAGCAGGTCGCGGGTGTGCGACCGTACGGACAGCAGCAGCTGCCCGGCCGTGACGGAGTCACCGTCCTCCGCGTGCCGCTCCACCTCGAAGGCCTCCGTGCAGACCACGGAGAACACGGCCTCGGCGATGCGCAGGCCGGACACGACGCCGTCCTCGCGCGCGACGAAGTCGGCCACCGCCTCCGCGTCCGCGGGCACCGTGGCGACGGTGGTGACGTCGACGCCGCCGTCCAGGTCCTCGGAGAGCGCCATGTGCGCGATGTCCTCGACCTCGACGGGGTCCAGGCCCGCGTCCGCGAGCAGCTGGGCCAGCGCCGGGTCGAGGCCGCTCTCCTCGCCGTCACCGCAGGCGCAGTCGTCGCCGCAGCCGCCGTCGTTCTGGTCGATCAGGGGAAGTTCGGGGGTGCTCACGGTCACTGCTCCAGGCTCTGGGTACTCAGGGGAACGTGCACGGACGGGAAGTCCGCGGAGTCGGTGGGGACGACGACCAGGGCGCGCTTCTCGGTCGCCGAGAGCCGGACCACGAGATGGCGGCGCCAGGCGGCGTCGTCCCGGTCCGGATGGTCCTCGCGCCAGTGGCAGCCGCGGGTCTCCACGCGCCGCTGCGCGGCCGCGACCAGCACCCGGGCCACGCACAGCAGGTTCGTGGCCTCCCAGGTGTCCACCCCCGGTTCGGCGGTCTTGCCGTGCGCTTCGAGGTTGTTCAGGGCGGTCGCGTACAGGCCTTCGAGGGACTCGGCGGCCGTCCGCAGCGACTCGGCCGAGCGCAGCACGCCCGCGCCGTCCGTCATGATCCGCTGGATCTCGTACCGCGCCTCGGCGGGCTGCAGCGGACCGGTCGCGGGGACGGGTACGCCCGGCCCGTTGCCGGTGCGCGCCTGCGCGGCGATGTCGTCGGCGATCCGCTCGGCGAAGACCAGGCCCTCCAGCAGGGAGTTGGAGGCCAGCCGGTTCGCGCCGTGCACACCGGTGCAGGCGACCTCGCCGCACGCGTACAGGCCGGGGACGGTGGTGCGCCCGTGCAGGTCGGTCCGTACGCCGCCGGACGCGTAGTGCGCGGCGGGCGCGACCGGGATCGGCTCGGTCACCGGGTCGATGCCGTGCGCGCGGCAGGCGGCGAGGATGGTCGGGAAGCGCTGCTCCCACATCTCGGCGCCGAAGTGCCGGGCGTCCAGGAACATGTGCCGGGCACCCTGCTCCTGCATGCGGCGCGTGATGCCCTTGGCGACGATGTCGCGCGGCGCCAGCTCCGCGAGCTCGTGCTGGCCCACCATGAAGCGGACGCCGTCCGCGTCGACGAGGTACGCGCCCTCGCCGCGCACCGCCTCCGACACCAGGGGCTGCTGCCCCTCGGCGTCCGGGCCGAGGAACAGCACCGTCGGGTGGAACTGCACGAATTCCAGGTCGGAGACCTCGGCTCCGGCGCGCAGTGCGAGCGCCACCCCGTCGCCCGTGGACACCGACGGGTTGGTGGTCGCCGAGAAGACCTGGCCCATGCCGCCGGTCGCGAGGATCACGGAGGGCGCGTGGACGGCGCCGACGCCGTCGTGCTGGCCCTCGCCCATGACGTGCAGGGTGACGCCGGCCGTACGCCCCTGCGCGTCCTGCAGCAGGTCCAGTACGAGCGCGTTCTCCACGGTCTCGATGCCCGCGGCCTGCACGGCCTCGACCAGTGCCCGGGAGATCTCGGCGCCGGTGGCGTCGCCGCCCGCGTGGGCGATCCGGCGCCGGTGGTGGCCGCCCTCGCGGGTCAGTTCTATCTCCCCGGTCTCCGCGGAGGTGTCGAAGACGGCTCCGGTGGCCATCAGCCGCCGTACCGCGTCAGGGCCTTCGGTGACGAGCAGCCTCACGGCCTCCTCGTCGCACAGGCCGGCGCCCGCGACCAGGGTGTCTTCCAGGTGCTGCTCGGGGGTGTCGCCCTCGCCGAGGGCCGCGGCGATCCCGCCCTGGGCCCAGCGGGTGGAGCCGTCGTCGAGCCGTGCCTTGGTGACCACGACCGTACGGCGGCCCGCGGCGGCGCAGCGCAGCGCGGCGGTCAGCCCCGCCACGCCGGAGCCGACGACCACGACGTCGGCGTCGACCGACCAGCCGGGGGCCGGAGCGTGCAGCCGTATGCCGGTGCCTGCGCCGCCCGACTGGATGTCTCTGCCTGGGGTGCTCACGAATGTGCTCCGAATTCCAGTGGGATGTTGTCGATCAGCCGGGTCGTGCCCACCTTCGCGGCGACGGCCAGGACGGCCTGCCCGGTGAACCCTGGGCCTGCCTCGGTGAAGTCCTGCGGGTCCACCAGCGCCAGGTAGTCCAGCACGAGCGGCGGCTCGTGCCGGCCCGCCTCCTCCAGGATGTGCAGCGCGGCGGCCCGTACGGCGTCCGGCAGCCCGCAGCCCGCCACCGACACGGCGTGCGCGTCCGCGGAGGCCCGGACCTCGCCGAGCTTCGCCAGCGCGCTGGCGCGCTCGTCGCTGGCCGGGGAGGCCTCGGCGCGGGCCTGCAGCGCCGCCTGCGCGGCGAGCCGGTCCCGCCCGGCGAACAGGGCGCGGGACAGGGCCAGGGCGGTGCGCCGCTCGACGGGGGAGAGGTAGCGGTTGCGGGACGACAGGGCGAGCCCGTCCTCCTCGCGGACGGTCGGTACGCCGACCACCTCGACGGGGAAGTTCAGATCGGTCACCATGCGCCGGATCAGGGCGAGTTGCTGTGCGTCCTTCTGGCCGAAGAGGGCCAGGTCGGGGCGGGTGAGGTGGAGCAGCTTGGCGACGACGGTCAGCATTCCGTCGAAGTGGCCGGGGCGGGTGGCCCCTTCGAGGCGCTCGCCCATGGGGCCGGCGCTGATCCGCACCTGCGGGTCGCCGCCCGGGTAGACCTCGTCGACGGCGGGGGCGAACACCGCGTCGGCGCCCGCGGCTTCGGCGATCCGCCGGTCGGCGTCGAGGGTGCGGGGATAGCGGTCGAGGTCCTCGTTCGCCCCGAACTGCAGGGGGTTGACGAAGACGGTGACGACGACCTGGCCGCCCTGGCCGGCCTGTTCGCGGGCCGTGCGGATGAGGGTGGCGTGCCCCTCGTGCAGGGCGCCCATGGTCATCACCACGGCCCGGCGGCCGGAGCGCGCGAGCCCGTGGAGCTCCTCGGCGGTGTGCAGCAGCAGTGGTTCGCTCATCGGGCGTCGCCGTCCTTGTCCGCGAGGACGCCGAGCAGGTCCTCGGCGAGCTCGGGCTTGAGCAGACCGTGCGCGAGGGCCCGGTCGGCGGTGGTGCGTGCCATGGCCAGGTATCCGGCGACCGCGGCGGGCGCGTGCTTGCGCAGCTCCGATACGTGCGCGGCGACGGTGCCGGCGTCGCCGCGGGCCACCGGGCCGGTCAGGGCGGCGTCACCGGAGCGCAGCGCGTTGTCGAGGGCGGCGCCGAGCAGCGGGCCGAGCATCCGGTCGGGGTGCTCGACCCCGGCCGTGCGCAGCAGTTCCATCGACTGGGCGACCAGGGTGACCAGGTGGTTCGCACCGAGGGCGAGGGCCGCGTGGTAGAGCGGGCGGTTCTCCTCCGCGATCCACTCGGGCTCCCCGCCCATCTCGATGACCAGGGCCTCGGCGGCGAGCCGCAGCTCCTCGGGGGCGGTGACGCCGAAGGAGCAGCCGGCCAGGCGCTGCACGTCGACCTCGGTGCCGGTGAAGGTCATCGCGGGGTGCAGGGCCAGCGGCAGCGCGCCCGCGCGGCGCGCGGGGTCGAGCACGGAGGTCCCGTACCGGCCGGAGGTGTGCACGAGGAGCTGCCCGGGCCGGATCGCACCGGTCTCGGCGAGGCCCTCGACGAGGGACGGCAGCGCGTCGTCCGGCACCGTGAGCAGGACCAGGTCCGCGAGCTCGAACACCTGTGCGGGCGGGACGAGGGGTACGTCGGGCAGCATCCGCGCGGCGCGACGCACGGACGCGTCGGAGACGCCGGATACGGCGACGGGCCGGTGCCCGGCCTGCTGGAGCGCGCGGGCCAGCGCCGGGCCGACCCGGCCGGCTCCGACGACGCCGACCGTCAGCCGGGCAGGGCGTGGCTGCTGTGTTGGGTTCACGCGGGGAGGGCCTTCCGTTCCAGTCCGCGGGGGGTACCGGACGATACGCCGCCATGCTAGCTCCTGGGCCCTTGGGCCGTTCGGCGATGATTCGGACCATGGACGAGGACACCGAGCAGGAGAAGCGGCAGGTGGCGGCCTGGCGGGCGGCAGAGCGGAAACTCTCCCGCTGCCTGCGCGAGCCGACGGTGGCGGAGCTGCTGGCGCCGCTCTCCGCAGCCCCGTACGACCTGGACCAGCCGGCCGACGTGTACGGGGACGGGATCGTCGACGTGCTGGAGCGGCGGGTCGCGGAGCTGCTGGGCACCGAGGACGCGGCGTTCTTCCCGTCCGGGACGATGGCGCAGCAGGTCGCCCTGCGGTGCTGGGCCGGGCGGACCGGGAACCCGGTGGTGGCGCTGCACCCGATGAGCCACCCGGAGCGCTGGGAGGGCCAGGCGCTCTCCACGGTCTCCGGACTCCGCGTGGCGCACCCGACGGCGGAGGCCCGCCAGCCCTCGGCGGCGGAGGTCGCGGACCTCGCGGAGCCGTTCGGCACGCTGATGCTGGAGCTGCCCCTGCGGGACGCGGGCTTCCTGCTCCCGACGTGGGAGGAGCTGGAGGCGCTGGTCGACGCGGCCCGGGAGCGGGAGGCGGTGGTGCACTTCGACGGGGCCCGGCTGTGGGAGTCCACGGTGCACTTCGCGCGCCCGCTGACGGAGATCGCCGGCCTGGCGGATTCCGTCTACGTCTCGTTCTACAAGTCGCTCGGCGGGCTGAGCGGGGCGGCGCTGGCCGGGCCGCGGGACTTCGTGGAGGAGACCAGGGTCTGGCGGCACCGGTACGGCGGCCAGGTCTTCCGGCAGTTCCCGCAGGCCCTGGCCGCGCTGGCCGGGCTGGAACGGGAGCTGCCGCGCCTGCCGTCGTACGTGGCGCAGGCGCGGATGGTGGCGGGCGCGCTGGGGCCGGCGTTCGCCGCGTCCGGCATCCCGTGGTTCCGGATCAACCCGGGGCTTCCGCACACGCACCAGTTCCAGGTGTGGCTGCCGTACGAGGCGGAGCGCCTGGCACGGGCGGGCCTGCGCCAGGCCGAGGAGACGGGGCGGGTCCTGTTCCGCCGCTGGTCCCGGGCGGGCGTACCGGGCCTCTCCCTGACGGAGGTCGAGGTCACCGCGCCGGGCCTGACGTGGACCCCGGCGGACGTACAGACGGCGGCATCGGAGTTCGCGGCGCGTCTGTAGGGCTCGGCGGGTCCCTGCCGGGTCCCTGCCGGGGACTCGGCGGTGGCGGGCTCGCCGCGCGCGGGCGGGGCCGGCACCCCACCCCCGCGGAGACGGGTTTCGGGGAAGGGCGGGGTGGGGAAAAGGCCCCGCCCAGCGACACGCCCGCGCCCCGGACGGGAGTGGTGCGAAACTCCGAATTACCGGGAAGTCAGAGGTTTCGGCCGGTCACGGCGATACCGTCCTCCACGGAAATGAACGGCGACGTGCCCGGAGGAGACACCATGACCACTCAGCCCATGTGGCAGAAGTCCTCGTTCTGCGGTGAGGGGGACGCCTGTGTCTACGTCAGCGCCGCGCCCGGAACCCTGGTGCGCGTCGCCGATCACGCCGACCCCGCGCACCTCGTGCTCGCCACGACCCAGGCCGCCTGGGCCGCGTTCCTCCGCGCGGTGAAAGAGACCGGCTGAGTGATCCGCCGCGCCGAGCCCGCTCGCCCTCAGGGGATTTTGTCCGATTAGCGCGTATCTTCGCCCTATGCCCACGCCCTACGGATCCCGCGGCGGCATGGCGTTCAGTGCCGCTGAGCTGCACGTACTCAGGCGCTCGCTCGCCCACGCCCTTCAGTCCTCCTCGGTCCCCCTCGCGGCCGAGGAGGTCCAGGACTGCCTGCGCCTCGCGCGGTCGGTGGACGACGCGGTCCAGGAGGCGGCCCGGCTCAGAGCCTTTCTCGTCGAGGACCTGGCCCGCTACCGGGGCGCCCTGCCCGGCAGCCTCTCCGGCTACCTGGAACTGCTGCAGGACGCCCTGGCCGCCGGGTACGAGCCCGTGCCCGACGATCTCGCCGCGCTGCGCGCCCTGCGTGCCAACCCGGTCGCGGCCGCGCTGCTGGACCGCGCCCAGACCGTCGCGGAGCGCTCCGTACGGCGCCGGCTGTCGACCGCCCCCGCGCCCCGTACCCGGCTGCTGGCCCTGGCCGGGGGCCGGGACGAGCAGCCGGGCCGTCCGGCGCCCCGGCCCAAGGAGCCGCCCCGGCCCGAGCAGCCGGGCAAGCCCATCCCGACGCCCGGCGAGGTGTTCCCGCCGCGCCGCAAGCCCACCCCGCCCCCGGCGGCCGGACGCGCCGCCGTGTAGCTACGCTGATGGGCATGGACTACGTCTCCGCGCTCGTGCCCCCCGTCGTGATGGCCGCGTTCTTCATCGCTCTCGTCGTGACGATCGTGAAGAGCCAGGGCGGCGCCAACAAGGCCAAGGAGGACGCGGCGGTCGACGCCGTGATCGCCCGGGCCGAGGCCGCCCGCCAGCCCCAGAAGTAGAAACCTTCGGGTATCGGGCGCAGGGCCTCGGGCCCCGCGTCCGATTTTTTGTGCGTTGGCGGGGCGAATAGTCGGGCAATTACCCACAAGCCGCACTATCGTGCTGTTGTGCCTCGCCCCTTGGGAGAACTCGAAGACGCCGTCATGACGCGGGTGTGGCAGTGGAACCGCCCGGTCACTGTTCGGGAAGTGCTGGAAGACCTCCAGCAGGAACGGTCCATCGCGTACACCACGGTCATGACCGTTATGGACAATCTCCATCAGAAGGGCTGGGTCCGCCGGGAAGCGGAAGGCCGCGCCTATCGATATACGGCGGTCTCCACCCGTGCCGCCTACTCGGCCGCACTGATGAACGAAGCCTGGTCGACGAGCGACAACCCCGCAGCCGCCCTCGTCGCCTTCTTCGGCATGATGTCCGCGGAACAGCGGGAAGCCCTCAGGGACGCCGTGCGGATCGTCCAGCACGACGACGAGGCCGCCGAGGCCGCCGCCGAGGCCGCCGAGGCCGCCGCCGAGGCCGCCGCCGGGGCAGCGCCCGAAGCCCCCGCGCCGGCCGAAGCCGAAGGGGACTCCGCCGAGCATCCGGGCACGCCGGGGCGATAACGTCCGGGGCCATGGGAGAGTTTTCCGCTGCACACGCAGAAACAGTGACGATCCGCCGTGCCCGCACCGGTGATGTTCCCGCGCTGCGGCGCCTGCTCGACCAGTACGTGCAGCAGCGGATCCTGCTCGACAAAGCCCCGGTCGTCCTTTACGAGGACATCCAGGAGTTCTGGGTCGCGGAACGCGACTCCGACGGCCAGGTCGTCGGCTGCGGAGCTCTCCACGTGATGTGGGAAGACCTCGCCGAAGTGCGCACTCTCGCGGTCGACCGCGACTTGAAGGGCGCGGGCGTCGGCCATCAGGTGCTGGCCCAGTTGTTGCGGACGGCCCGCGAGCTCGGGGTGAGCCGGGTTTTCTGCCTCACCTTCGAAGTGGACTTCTTCGCCAAGCACGGCTTCGTCGAGATCGGCGAGACCCCGGTGGAGACCGATGTCTACATGGAGCTCCTGCGTTCCTATGACGAGGGCGTCGCCGAGTTCCTCGGTCTCGAACGAGTGAAGCCGAACACCTTGGGCAACAGTCGGATGCTTCTGCACCTCTGAACGATCAACGCGGCTTTTCCGGCGCTCCGCCCGCCTGTGGCCTATGTCCGAATCGCGCACGTTTCCCGCCCTGTTGCGGTCTCGAACCTCTCGCCGGGGGTTTGTGTTTTCCAGGCAAAAGCGGTTTCCTTTCCGCGTACTGCTTTTCGATGAAAGGAAATCCCGGTGGCACAGAAGGTTCAGGTCCTTCTTGTCGACGACCTCGACGGCGGCGAGGCGGACGAGACGGTGACGTTCGCTCTGGACGGCAAGACCTACGAGATCGACCTCACCACCGCCAACGCTGAAAAGCTCCGCGGTCTGCTCGACCCGTACACCAAGGGCGGCCGCCGCACCGGTGGGCGTGCCACCGCGGCCCGCGCCAAGGGCCGCGCCTCCGCGACGGCCGGTAACCCGGACACCGCCGAGATCCGCGCGTGGGCGAAGGAGAATGGTTACAACGTGAATGACCGGGGCCGCGTCCCGGCCGAGATCCGCGAGGCCTACGAGAAGGCCAAGGGCTGACCGGACCGGGTCGTACGGCGCCGCAGGCGGGCGCGGTGGCATTCCGTCGCCGCGGCGGCCACCAGGCGTACGAGATCGGGCCGACGGGCGGGGCCGGTGCCTTCCCCGAGGCCCGGCAGGGCGGGCAGCACTGCCTCACACCCCTGCTCGGGGGGTCGCAGCCACACGGCGGCTCCCCGAGGGTCAGGGGCCCCGCCCGGCGGAGCGGGGGCGGTGATCCGGCCGCCCGCGCCGAGAGCGAGGAGATCCAGTTCGACCCCGCCCCACTCCAGCCAGTCGAGCAGGCCCGCCAGCTCTTCCGCGCCCCCCGCGGCCACCAGGAACCGCATCCGGCGCCCCGTGAGGGCCACCGGCCCGGTGGCGACGGGCCTGCGGAGCAGCGCCGCACCCGCGTCGCACGGCAGCTCCAGTACGTCGAACCGGGACCCGGTGACGAGCTGGGCGGGAGGGCCGTCCATGACGGCCCAGCCGAGCACCCGCCGGTACCAGGAGGCGTACGCGGCCTCCTCGGCCGGGACGCGGGGCAGCGGGACGGTGGGGGCGCCGACGGTGCTGGAGGCCATGTCGGGAGCAACTCGCGCAAAGGGCTCCGGGTTACGGCTGGCGACACCTCCGGCGGCAGCCGAGGGTGACGCACGGCACGCGGACGAATGCGGAACGTAAACATCCGCGGGGTTCGAGTCCCACATTCGGGACGCAAGCGTGTTCGCCCTTAGCGGAGGGAACCGGTGCCGCGGGCATGGAGTGTCAGTCCTTACGGGTAAGACATTCCTAGTGGATCGGGGCGACACGCTGATTTGACGGGCTTCCGTTCGCCATCGGCGTACACGCATGACGGGTATCTGCCTGGCCTGCGGGAACATCGTCTCGCACCATCGGGTTGGAGCAGTTGTCGGCTCTTCAAGCCGGTTTTCCTCGCAGATGTGGGGGTGAGCCGCGAACGGATGTCGGCAGTTGGAATGAGCTGTCCCGCCCCGCGGGACTAGCATGCGGAAGGACAGGGCGGGGACCGACCCCGAACTGCCCGACCGCTCTGAGGAGCGATAAACGATGTTCGAGAGGTTCACCGACCGCGCGCGGCGGGTTGTCGTCCTGGCTCAGGAAGAAGCCCGGATGCTCAACCACAACTACATCGGCACCGAGCACATCCTCCTGGGCTTGATCCACGAGGGTGAGGGTGTCGCCGCTAAGGCCCTGGAGAGCCTCGGGATTTCGCTCGAGGCTGTTCGCCAGCAGGTTGAGGAGATCATCGGTCAGGGGCAGCAGGCCCCGTCCGGCCACATCCCCTTCACCCCGCGGGCGAAGAAGGTCCTGGAGCTGTCGCTCCGAGAGGCCCTCCAGCTCGGCCACAACTACATCGGCACCGAGCACATCCTGCTCGGCCTGATCCGCGAGGGCGAGGGCGTCGCCGCCCAGGTCCTCGTGAAGCTGGGCGCCGATCTCAACCGAGTCCGGCAGCAGGTCATCCAGCTGCTCTCCGGCTACACCGGCGGAGGCAAGGAGTCGGCCACGGCCGGCGGCCCGGCCGAGGGCACGCCCTCGACCTCGCTCGTCCTGGACCAGTTCGGCCGCAACCTCACCCAGGCAGCCCGCGAATCCAAGCTCGACCCGGTCATCGGGCGCGAGAAGGAGATCGAGCGGGTCATGCAGGTGCTGTCCCGCCGTACCAAGAACAACCCGGTCCTCATCGGCGAGCCCGGCGTCGGCAAGACCGCCGTCGTCGAGGGCCTGGCCCAGGCGATCGTCAAGGGCGAGGTCCCCGAGACCCTCAAGGACAAGCACCTCTACACGCTTGACCTCGGTGCCCTGGTCGCCGGTTCCCGCTACCGCGGTGACTTCGAGGAGCGCCTGAAGAAGGTGCTCAAGGAGATCCGCACCCGCGGCGACATCATCCTGTTCATCGACGAGCTCCACACCCTCGTGGGTGCGGGTGCCGCCGAGGGCGCGATCGACGCCGCCAGCATCCTCAAGCCCATGCTGGCCCGTGGTGAGCTCCAGACCATCGGTGCCACGACGCTGGACGAGTACCGCAAGCACCTCGAGAAGGACGCGGCCCTCGAGCGCCGCTTCCAGCCGATCCAGGTGGCGGAGCCTTCCCTCCCCCACACGATCGAGATCCTCAAGGGCCTGCGCGACCGCTACGAGGCCCACCACCGCGTCTCCATCACGGACGAGGCCCTCGTCCAGGCGGCGACGCTGGCGGACCGGTACATCTCGGACCGCTTCCTCCCGGACAAGGCGATCGACCTGATCGACGAGGCCGGCTCCCGGATGCGCATCCGCCGGATGACCGCGCCGCCGGACCTCCGCGAGTTCGACGAGAAGATCGCGGCCGTGCGCCGCGACAAGGAGTCGGCCATCGACTCCCAGGACTTCGAGAAGGCGGCGTCTCTCCGTGACAAGGAGAAGCAGCTGCTGGCGGCGAAGTCCAAGCGCGAGAAGGAATGGAAGGCCGGCGACATGGACGTCGTCGCCGAGGTCGACGGCGAGCTCATCGCCGAAGTCCTCGCGACCGCGACCGGCATTCCCGTCTTCAAGCTCACCGAGGAGGAGTCCTCGCGACTGCTCCGCATGGAGGACGAGCTCCACCGCCGGGTCATCGGCCAGAAGGACGCCATCAAGGCGCTCTCGCAGGCGATCCGCCGTACCCGAGCGGGTCTGAAGGACCCGAAGCGCCCGGGTGGCTCGTTCATCTTCGCCGGTCCCTCCGGTGTCGGTAAGACCGAGCTCTCCAAGACGCTCGCCGAATTCCTCTTCGGCGACGAGGACGCGCTGATCTCCCTCGACATGTCGGAGTTCAGCGAGAAGCACACGGTTTCCCGTCTCTTCGGTTCGCCCCCCGGCTACGTGGGCTACGAAGAGGGCGGCCAGCTCACCGAGAAGGTGCGCCGCAAGCCGTTCTCCGTCGTCCTCTTCGACGAGGTCGAGAAGGCCCACCCGGATATCTTCAATTCCCTTCTGCAGATCCTGGAGGACGGTCGTCTGACCGACTCCCAGGGCCGGGTCGTGGACTTCAAGAACACGGTCATCATCATGACGACCAACCTGGGTACCCGGGACATCTCGAAGGGCTTCAACCTGGGCTTCGCGGCCCAGGGCGACACCAAGACCGGGTACGAGCGGATGAAGGCGAAGGTCAACGAGGAGCTCAAGCAGCACTTCCGGCCCGAGTTCCTCAACCGCGTCGACGACACGGTCGTCTTCCACCAGCTCACCGAGGAAGACATCATCCAGATCGTCGACCTGATGATCGCGAAGGTCGACGAGCGCCTGAAGGACCGCGACATGGGCATCGAGCTGAGCGGCGACGCGAAGCTCCTGCTCGCCAAGCGCGGCTACGACCCGATCATGGGTGCCCGGCCGCTGCGCCGGACCATCCAGCGCGAGATCGAGGACCTGCTGTCGGAGAAGATCCTCTTCGGCGAGCTGCGGCCCGGTCAGATCGTGGTCGTCGGCAAGGAGGGTGAGGGCGACGACGCCAAGTTCACCTTCCGCGGCGAGGAGAAGTCCGCTCTGCCGGACCTCCCCCCGATCGAGGCCACGGGCTCCGGCCCGGACCTGTCGAAGGGCGCGTAACCCTCGCGGGACGCCGGCAGTACGAAGGGGCGGCCCCGGGACCGAGAGGTCCCGGGGCCGCCCCTTTTTCACGTACGGGACAGTCGGCGCACGGGGCCCGGGGCGCGGCCGGCCCGTGTTCCGGGGCACGTGCGGCGCCGCCACCGAGGCGTGCGCAGGTCGTCGGGGGCGGGATCGAGGGCCGATGCCGGTACGGCCCGCCACGGCCGCCACGGCCGGGTTCGTGAGCGGGGCGAGCTCCTGCCACTCGCCCGGCCCGCTCCGCCCGGATCGTGTACCGGGCCACCGCCTCGGGGCGCGTGAGGGCGGCGGGAGCCGCTCCGGGACCAGGCGGCCGATCCGCCCCGGCTCGCGCGCCGTGCCCACGCCGGCGGGCGGGATCGACCGGCTCGCCTGCCGCTGCGCCTCCGCGGGCGGTACGGGGTCCAGCTCGGCGGCGTACTCCAGGGAGGCCGGGCGGCAGGGGCGAACGCAGCGAGCCGCGGGCCACCAGCTCCCGGATGATCTGGGCCGGCGGCGGAGGCGGGGGGCGGGGGTGGCCCCGGGCCACCGCCACGCGATGACGTCCTCCCGCTCGTCGTCGTCCGCGCGGCCGGCCCGGCTCGCCGGAGCTGCCCTCGTCCGGGGCTGTCGGGGCGCCCGGGAAGTCCCGGTGTCCGCCGTGGGCGCCCGGAGCAGCCCGGAGCGCTCCGGAGGTGCCGGGACACCGCCGGGACGCCGCAGGGGCCCGGCCCAGGACGCGGACGGCGGGTACGGCGGGCAGCGCGTCCGTGAGGGGGTCGGCGCCCGGTCCCCGGTCCATCGCGTGCGCCCGTTGCGGATCAGCCGGTACACGAGCCGCCGCCGCAGCCGGAGCCGCGGCTGTCCGAGCCCGTCGCGGTCCCGGTGGCGCCGCAGCACCGCCAGGGCGGCCGTGCAGAGCTTCCTTGCGGCCGGGGGCGGGGAAGCCGCGCCGCTCGTGGTGCAGGGCGCAGCTGAGCCCGGACAGCAGCGTGCCCCGGCGGCCGCGGGTCCTCCGCCGGGAAAGGGAGATCCAATGGCCCAGGGCCGGTGACAAGCCGCACAGGGCAAATCGGACCTACTAGGAACTTTCGTAGATCCAAAGGTCCGATATGTCCTACCGTCGGCCCAGTACGGGCCGGGTCAACAGGGTGGACAGCTCCGGTCGTACCTACGGCCTCCGGTAGTAATCGGGAGGTTTGGGGATGTCGGGGGGCGCGGGTTACCAAGGGTGGGCAAGCCCGGCACACCGCTCAGCGTGCCGGGTGACTTGATGCCCGAACCCGTCCCAGTCCCCGGCCCCGGAGGTCTTCATGTTCGCGAAGCGCGTCATCACCCGTCGTACCCGTATCGCCGTCGGCGCAACCACCCTCGGTGCGGTGCTGGCTCTGGGAGCCGGGACGACCGCCGCGTTCGCCGACACGACGCAGACCGCCGCGCAGGCCTCCGACGCCAAGGCCGCGAAGGCCGGCCTTTGGGCCAAGCCGGTCGCGAAGTACACGCTGTCCGCGACCTTCGGCAAGGGCGGCAGCATGTGGTCGCACAAGCACTCCGGCCAGGACTTCGCCGTCCCGGTCGGCACCCCGGTCAAGGCCGCGGGCGCCGGCACCGTCGTGAAGGCCGGCCCCGGCGGCGGCGGCGACGGCCCCGCCTACGGCAACGCCATCGTGATCAAGCACGCGAACAACACGTACTCGCAGTACGCGCACCTCTCGAAGATCCAGGTCAAGATCGGCCAGAAGGTCTCCGCCGGCAAGCAGATCGCCCTCTCCGGCAACACCGGGAACTCCAGCGGTCCGCACCTGCACTTCGAGATCCGGACCACCCCGAACTACGGCTCGGCCGTCAACCCGGTGTCCTTCCTGCGCAACGCCGGCGTCACCGTCTGAACCGGCCGGACCGGCTGATCCGTCAGGTCAGCAGCCAGGCGTGCGACGGCTTCGTCGTCGCGGGGAGCTTGCCCTCCTCGAAAGCGGCGACCTGCTCCGGCGAGAACGCCGACTCGTAGATCCGGATGTTGTGCATGGCCCCCTGCCACGCATTGATCCAGATGTTGTGGTGCTTGGACCGCCCCAGCTGGAGCGGTCCGGGAGCCTGCCAGATCCCCGGCACCTGCGTCTCTCCGGCCTTCTTGCCCTCCACGTAGAGGGCGATCGTCTTCTTCTCCGCGTCGTACGTCGCCATCAGCGTCGTGGCGGTCTTGACCATGGGGAGCCCCTCGGCGGCGACGGTCCGCGTGGTCGCCGCGGCGCCCTTGTCGCCCGTCTGCACCCGGAAGATCCAGGCCGGCTTGCCGTTCACCTCGTCCAGACCGAGCTCGAACGAGAACGACTCCCCGTCACCCTGGCTCACGGCGATCCGTCCGCCCTTGGTGGCGGAGTTGTAGACCCTGGCCGTCACGGTGAAGCTCTTCGACACGTCCACCGCCTGCTCGGCGGCCTGGGCGTACGAGTTCGCCGTCCCCTTCGAGATGATCTGGAACCGCTTGCCCACCGGCCCGATCTGCGTGTCGGTGCCCAGCCGGATGCCGATCTTGCCGTAGCTGTCGCGCAGCAGCGTCTGGTCGCCCTCGACGGTCGGCGAGTACGGCGCCGGCGACTTCGACCCGGACGGGTCGCCGCCCGGTGAGGCGGAGGCGGACGCGGACGGGTTGCCGTCCGCCTTGTCCTGCTTCCCGTTGTCGCCGCTGAGCAGCAAGAACGTTCCGCCGCCGGCCAGCAGCGCCAGCACGGTCACCCCGCCGCCCAGCATCCACAGCCGCTTGCGGCGCCGCTCGGCGGCCGAGCGGTCCGCCATGGCCTCCCAGTCCGGCTGGTCGCCGCCCGGTATGCCGGTCCCCGCCTGCTGCGCCGGGGACCACGGGGCCTGCTGCGCCGCCGGGTCCTGTGCGTACGGGTCCGGCTGGTGCGGGCCCTGCTGGTACGGGTTCGGCTGCCCGGGCTGCTGCGGGTAGCCGTAGCCCCCGCTGTCCTGCGCGGGCCCCTGCGGCGGGAAGCCGTAGCCGCTCTGTGCCGTCGGGCCGGGCGGGTAGCCGTAGCCGCCCTGGGCGGGCGGTCCCGGCGGGAACCCGTAGCCACCGCTCCCCGGAGCGGGCTCGGGCTGCGGGTTGCTCTGAGGATTCGTGCCGTCGGTCATGCCACGGATGCTAAGTCACGAGCCCCCGGCCCGTGCCGCCCGGTACTGACTCGGCCGCCCCCCGGCCCGGTGTCCCGGGCCGTCGTTTTCGTTTCCCGCCCGCCGGCAAGATCCCAGAGGGACGGCCCGGGGGACGGCCCGGGGGCCGGCCCGCCGGGGAGCACGGGACAGCTCTCAGCCCTGCGGCAGTTTGATCACCGGGAAGCTTCCCGTCGCCGTCGGCGCGTGCTCCGGCAGCCACAGCACCGCCACCGCGCCCGCAGCCCTGCCCTCGCGCTCCGAGCCGCCCGGGGCGGCCACGTTGCGGAAGGTCAGCCGGGCGCCCAGCACCCGCGCCTGACCCTCCGCGATGGTCAGCCCCAGTCCGTGGCCCCCGCCCGCGCGGTCCGTCGAACCGGTCCGGAACCGGCTCGGCCCCTCGCGCAGCAGCGCCTCGGGGAAGCCCGGCCCGTGGTCGCGGATCCGGACGACCCGGCCCTCGACGTCGACCTGGACCGGCGGCCGCCCGTACCGAGAGGCGTTGGCCAGCAGGTTGCCCAGGATCCGCTCCAGGCGGCGCGGGTCGGTGCTGACGATCTCGTCCGCGACGATCCGTACGGAGGCCTCCGGCATCAGGGCCGTCACGCGCCGGCTCACGAACTCGCCCAGTGCCACGTCCTGGAGCTCCGCCCGCTCGGACGCGCTGTCCAGCCGGGCCACCTCCAGCACGTCCTCGACCAGCACGCGCATGGCCTGCGCCCGGTCGCGCACCAGCTCGGTCGGCCGCCCCGGAGGCAGCAGTTCCGCCGCCGTGAGCAGGCCCGTCACGGGCGTGCGCAGCTCGTGCGCGATGTCCGCCGTGACCCGCCGCTCGGCCTCCAGACGCTGCTGGAGGGCGTCGGCCATCGCGTCCACGGCCCGCGCGAGGTCGTCCGTCTCGTCCCGTACGACACCCCCGACCGCATCGCGCACCCGCACCTCGGGATCCCCGTGCGCCACCCGCTGGGCGGCCGCCGCGGCCTTGCGCAGCCGGCGCGAGATCTGCCCGCCGATGAGCACGCCCAGCGCCGAGCCGCCGATCACGACGGCGAGCGAGCCGACCACCAGCGCCCGGTCCAGGTCGCGCACCATGTTGGCGCTCTCCCGGAACTGCGTGTGCAGCGACAGCACCTGCCCGTTGCCGAGCGGTACCGCGGCCCACACCTCGGGCGCCGCCTTCGCGGACTCCTGGACGTACGTCCCGCGCCGGCCGGAGCGCGCCTTCTCCCGCAGCGGGGCCGGCAGTTCCGGGTCGTTGAGCTTGGCGCCCATGGGCGGCTTGCGCCCGGCCTCGGCGTTGCGGGAGATGAACTGCACGCGGTCCAGCTGCACCTCGCGGGCGCTCTCCAGCATCGACACACGGGCAGCGCTGTGCACCACCAGGCTCAGCGCGACCGCGGTGAGCGCGCCGACGGCGGCGATGGCGAGGGTGATCTTCCAGCGGATCCCCGTGCGCAGGGTGAAGCGCCTCATGCCCGGTGCCTCAGGCCTTCAGCTTGTATCCGAAGCCTCGGACCGTCTCGATCCGGTCCTGCCCGATCTTGGTGCGCAGCCGCTGGACGTGGACGTCGACGACACGGGTGTCGCCGCCCCAGTCGTAGTCCCAGACCCGCTCCAGCAGGCGGTCGCGCGACAGTACGGTGCCGGGCGCGGAGGAGAACTCCAGCAGCAGCCGCATCTCGGTCGGGGTCAGCGCCACGGCCGCGCCGGCCTTGCGCACCTCCATGCCCTCCGTGTCGACCTCCAGGTCGCCGAAGGAGAGCACCCCGCGCTCCGCGTCCTGGCCGTCGCCGGAGCCCGGGCCGCCGTTCCGCGGGCCGCCGGCGTGGCCGAAGCGGCGCAGCACCGCGCGGATCCGGGCGACGAGGACCGAGCCGTCGAAGGGCTTGGTGACGTAGTCGTCGGCGCCCGCCTCCAGTCCCAGCACCACGTCGATGGAGTCGGCGCGCGCCGACAGCATGATCACGGGGACGGTGGACTCGTCCCGGATGCGGCGGCACAGGCTCACGCCGTCCATGCCGGGAACCATCACGTCGAGCAGGGCGATGTCGGGCCGGTCCGCCCGGAAGGACTCCAGGCCGGACAGGCCGTCGGGCATGGCCGTGACCACGAACCCGTCGCGTTCCAGCGCCAGGGTCGTGGCCTCGCGGATGACGTCGTCGTCCTCCACGAACAGGACATGGGTCTCGGCCATGCGGAAGCCTCGCCTCGGTTCTTCGGTACTCAGTTCTTCTGGGTGACGGCCGGGGCGGGCTGGCTCCCGCTGTCGACCACGTTGCTGTACTCGGAGTGCACGCGGTCCTGCTCGGTGAACTTCTCCCCGTTCCACCGGTACGTGATCACGTCCTCGCCCGACGGATAGGCGAGCGCGTCGCTCTTTCCGTACACCTGCTTGGTGACCACCAGGTCGCCCCGGTCGATCTCCGCGTAGACGGGCGGCTGCTCGTCCGAGAAGACATTCTCGTACGTCGCGCCGTCCGCGCGGTACACGTACGAGCCGCGCCCCAGGGCGTCGGCGCAGGACAGGACGTTGACCACGATGTCGACGACGCTGTTGCCGGTGACCTTCCCGTAGCTCACGTCCACCGGGTAGTCCTTGCCCGTGCAGGGCTTGAGGTCCCGTTTGATCTCGGCGCTGACCTTGGGGTCCGCCTTGAGGAGCGCCACCGGGTCGACCTTCTTGAGGGGACGGCCGGAGGCGGTGGCCGAGGAGGCGTCGGGGGAGGCGTCGGGGGAGGGGGCGTTCGGGGTGGTCTTCGCCACGGCATCGGTCCGTGCGGGGCCGCCGTCGCGCAGGCCGGTGCCGCCGGTGGCGCAGCCGACCGCGAACACGGCTGTGCCGACGAGGACGACCGTCCCCGCCGACATCAGGACCAGCGAACGCCTGCTGGTCAGTCCTTGGCCGTTCAGGCCGCGCACCGCTCACGCCCTTCGTACCGCATGGTGTGGTCACCGCGTTCCAGCGCGCGCATGTCCAGGTCCCGGCTCTCCAGTTCCTGCCGCAGGCGGGCCAACGCGCGGTGCAGAGTGCTCTTCACGGTACCCGCGGACATCCCGAGTGCCGCGGCCGTCTCCTCGGTGCTCATCTGCTCCCAGTGTCGCAGCACGACCACGCTGCGCTGCTTGGGCGCGAGGACCTTGAGGATGTCCATCAGCAGGGCGCGGTCGGCGCGCTGGTCGGAGCCGTCCTCCACGGAGGCGTCGGGGAGCTGCTCGGTGGGGACCTCTTCGAGCTTGCGGGCGCGCCACCACTCGGTACGGGTGTTGATCATGACCCGGCGCAGGTAGGCGTCGGCCAGGGACTTGTCGGCGATGCCGTCCCAGCGGCCGTAGGTGCGGACGAGGGCGGTCTGCAGGAGGTCCTGGGCGTCGGTGGGGTCCGGGACCAGGCGCCGGGCGCTGCGCAGCAGTGCGTCCTGCCGAGTGCGTACGTACTCCTCGAATTCGAGTACCTCGCCGTGCGCCATCTCAGACCGCCTCCGTTCCGACCAACCGTTCAACCGCCGTCTTACGGATCCGAAGGTACGGAGGGGTTGTCACGAGCCTGTGCGGGCCAGCCTTCGGTGGACGCACGGACACCCATAGGTTGTGTAACAGTGCCCTTGAGCTGCGGGTTTCCGGCTGGAAGCGGAATCTGCCACTCAGCTTCCAGCCATAGGCGGACCGGCTCGGATCAGCTCAGGGGGAGCCGGTAGCGCCCTCCTTCGAGCGGCTCCACCAGACCGTCGGAGACCAGCCCGTCGAGCGCGCGGGCCCGCTGCACCGGCTCCTCCCAGACCGTGTCGAGCACGGCCTGGGGAACCGGGCCGACCGCGTCCCGGAGCACGGCGAGCAGCCTGCCGCGCACCTGCCGGTCGGTCCCCGCGTACGTCTGCCCGCGCCGCGGCGGCCCCTCGTGCGCCGGCTTCCCGGCCAGGCGCCACGCGCACAGCCCGGCCACCGGGCAGCGGGCGCAGTCGGGGTTCTTGGCGGTGCACACCAGCGCGCCGAGTTCCATCGAGGCCGCCGCCCAGCGGGCCGCGGTGTCCTCGTCCTGCGGCAGCAGGGCCCGGGCGAGGCGCCGTTCGGCGGCGGTGGTGGCGTTCGGCGGGTACTCGACCCCGGTGGCGGTGCGCGCGAAGACCCGCCGGACGTTGGTGTCGAGCACGGCGTGCCGCTGCCCGTACGCGAAGGAGGCCACCGCGGCCGCGGTGTACTCGCCGATCCCGGGCAGCGACAGGAGCTGCGCGTGATCCCTCGGTACGTCGCCCCCGTGACGCTCCGTTATCGCCACGGCCGCGCCGTGCAGCCGTAGGGCCCGGCGGGGGTAGCCGAGGCGGCCCCAGGCCCGTACGGCCTCGCCGGGGGCCTCGGCGGCCAGGTCGGCGGGGCGGGGCCACCGGGCGAGCCACTGCTCGTACACCGGCAGCACCCGGCTGACCGGGGTCTGCTGGAGCATGAACTCGCTGACCATGACCCCCCAGGGGCCGGCCTCGGGGCGGCGCCAGGGCAGGTCGCGGGCGTGCTCGTCGAACCACGCGATGACGGGGGAGTGCAGCGGGTGGGCGACGGCGGTTTCGGGGGAATCGGGGGATGCAGTCATGGCAGACGGCATCCTGGCACGTTTCAGGTCCGGCGCGCCGGGCCCGGGCCGGTGAACCAGACAGCCGCGCCGATCCCGCTCGCCCGCATGGCGGCGACGACCGCGGTGACGGGACCGGCGAGGGCCAGGACGAGGAGGGCGGCCAGCGAACCGCCCAGCAGCAGGCCCATCGCCACGTCGTGCGGGTAGTGCACGCCGACGAAGACGCGGGAGAAGGCCATCAGCAGCGCGAGCGGGACGGTCAGCAGCGCCATGCGGCGCACGGCCAGGGCCAGCGCGACGGCGGCGGCGCCCGCGAGGGCGGAGTGGTTGCTGGGGAAGGACCAGTCGCCGGTCGCCGGGCACGGGACCAGCGAGGCCGCCGCCCGGGCCACGGCGCGGCAGGGCCGCTCCTCCTCCACGGTGGACTTCACGGCCTCCGAGGCGACGTACGCGGCCGCGGTGGCCAGGGGTGCCAGGACGGCGAGCCCGACCGCGCGGGGGTCGTGCTGCCCGCGCGAGCGCCACCAGACGGCCAGGAAGAGCGCCCCGAAGAGCAGCAGTCCGTACTCCGTCCAGGACTCGAACGCCGTCCGCACCCAGGCGGGTGTCGAATGGGCGAAGCCGGTTATGTCGAGGTAGAGGCCGGAGCTGTTCATGGTCACCGACCGTACGCAAGCGGAATGGGCCTGCGCGTCAGACTCCTGGCCGATTCCGGGCGCCTCCGGTTGCGCCCGCAGGATGATCATCGCCAAAACACGTCCGCTGTGCGGCATGTGGGGCACTGATCGGGTCCCGGACTCTCGTAAAGTTCCGTCCGTGGGATCTCTGCGCAATCCGGTCGGGCCGCTCCCCTCCTCCATCTACTGGCGACGGAGGGCTGTGCTGGCGTCCGTCGTCGCGCTCCTGGCGCTCCTCGCCGTATGGACCGTCAGTTCCGGCGGGGGCAAGACGAGTACGAACGGAAAGGGCCAGGGCGGCAAGGATCCCGTCACCACGATCACTCCCGGACCGGCCGGTTCGGGCCCGGCGATCAGTCAGGCCCCGGGCGGGCGGACGGAGTCGGGCGGCGGCACGGGCACCGGCACGGGTTCCGGGGGCGCGGGCTCCACGGGCGCGGGCAAGAATGGCGATCCCGGCGGCGCCACGGGCTCCTCCGGCGCGGGCGGCGCGGCCGCGGGCGGCGGCGCGGCTCCGGTCCCGGCGGACCCGTCCCTGCCCACCTGCGCGCCGGCCGCGCTGCAGTGGGAGGTCAAGAGCGTGAAGAACGAGTACGAGGCGAACGAGAAGCCCCGCCTCGAACTCGTCGCCCGCAACATCGCCGGCACCACGTGCAAGGTCGACCTCGGCCCGAAGCAGGCGGTCCTGACCATCCTCCAGGCGACCAGCGGCAAGGCGGTGTGGTCCTCGGCCGACTGCCCGACGGGCGCGGGCAGCGCGTTCTTCCGCCTTCCCGCGCAGAGCGAGACGAAGCAGGCGCTGGAGTGGGACCGCAGGTTCAGCGCGCCCGAGCAGTGCGCGGCGCCTCCGGCGGGGTCCGCGGCTCCCGACACGTACGTGGTCGAGGTCAAGTCGCCCGGCATGCCGGTGGCCCGCACCTCGTTCGTCCTGAAGAAGGAATAGCCCCCGCGGAGCGGCTGTGCCCGACCCGCGCTGCCCGGCACCGGACGACGCGGGCTCGGCCGGCGGGATCCGAAAGGGACGGCCCACGGCACGGCTCAAGGGACGGCCCAGGGCACGGCCCACGGGACGGCCCAGGGCACGGCCCACGGGACGTGCCGCTCCAGGATCTAGACGTACCGCTCCAGGATCGAGGACTCCGCGAGCCGGGACAGGCCCTCGCGGACGCTGCGGGCACGGGCCTCGCCCACTCCGTCCACCATCTGCAGGTCGTCCACGCTGGCGGCGAGCAGCTTCTGCAGACCGCCGAAGTGCTCCACCAGCCGCTCGATGATCGCCCCCGGCAGCCGGGGAACCTTCGCCAGCAGCCGGTAGCCCCGCGGCGACACGGCCGAGTCCAGGGTCTCCGGCGACCCCGTGTACCCCAGCGCCTTCGCCACGATCGCCAGCTCCAGCAGCTCCGGATGCGTCAGGGCGTCCAGCGCCGGCAGCGCCTCCTCCACCGTCCGGGAACGCTTCGCCGTGGGCTCCGGCACGTAGTCGCGGATGACCAGCTCGCGCTCCTGCTCGATCCCGACCGTCAGCTCGTCCAGCTGGAGCGACAGCAGTCGGCCGTCCGTCCCCAGCTCGACCACGTACTCCGCGATTTCCGTCGCGATGCGGCGCACCATTTCCAGCCGCTGCGCGACCGCCGTCACGTCACGGACCGTGACCAGGTCCTCGATCTCCAGCGCCGACAGCGTGCCCGCGACCTCGTCGAGCCGCAGCTTGTACCGCTCCAGCGTGGCCAGCGCCTGGTTCGCCCGCGACAGGATGGCCCCGGACTCCTCCAGGACCCGCCGCTCCCCGTCCACGTACAGCGCGATCAGCCGCATCGACTGCGACACCGACACCACGGGGAACCCGCACTGCTTGGAGACGCGGTCCGCCGTGCGGTGGCGCGTACCGGTCTCCTCCGTCGGGATCGACGCGTCCGGCACCAGCTGCACGCCGGCCCGCAGGATCTTGGTGAGGTCCTTGTCGAGGATGAGCGCGCCGTCGAGCTTGCACAGCTCGCGCAGCCGGGTCGCGGTGAACTCCACGTCCAGGACGAATCCGCCGGTGCACATGGAGTCGACCGTCTTGTCCATGCCGAGGACGATGAGCCCGCCGGTGTTGCCGCGGACGATCCGCTCCAAGCCGTCACGCAGCGGCTGACCAGGTGCGACCGCGCTCAGCGAGGCGCGCACCATGGCCTCCTGCTTGGAGCTCGCGCCCGACTTGCCGGATGCTGCTGCCCCGTCCTTGGCTGCCACTGCACTCCTCCGGTCGCGGGTTGCGCCGCCCGGCGCCGCGGGCACTAGGGCGTGCGTACGGCCGGGCGGACCAGCCCAAAGTCTACCGGCGTGCGCTGCGGCCCCGCCGTGGCTTGGCCAGGTACGCCCCGCGGGGATCCCGTACGGACACTCTGACCAGCTACTCCTTGGCCGGAGTACGGGAACGGCCGCGCGGCAGCACCCGCAGCGCGTCACCCATGTCGGCCACCTCGATGACCTTCATCCCGGCCGGCACCTTGCCCGGATCCGAGGGCACCAGGGCGTGCGTGAAGCCGAGCCGGTGCGCTTCCGCGAGCCGCCGCTGCACGCCGGTCACCCGCCGCACCTCACCCGCGAGGCCGACCTCCCCGATCGCCACGAGGTTCTTCGGCAGCGGGACGTCGCTGGCGGCGGAGGCCAGCGCGAGCGCGATCGCCAGGTCGGCGGCCGGCTCGGTCAGCTTCACCCCGCCCACGGTGGCGCTGTAGATGTCGCGCTTGCCCAGCGCCGTGATCCGGCCGCGCTGCTCCAGCACCGCCAGCATCATCGAGACGCGCGAGGTCTCCAGGCCCGACGTGGTGCGCCGGGGGGAGGGGATCTGCGAGTCCACGGTCAGCGCCTGCACCTCGGCGACCAGCGGGCGCTTGCCCTCCAGGGTCACGGTCAGGCACGTCCCGGGCACGGCCTCGGCGCGCCGGGTCAGGAACAGCCCGCTCGGGTCGGCGAGCCCGGTGATCCCCTCGTCGTGCAGCTCGAAGCAGCCCACCTCGTCGGTGGCCCCGTACCGGTTCTTGACGCCGCGCACCAGCCGCAGCCGGGCGTGCCGGTCGCCCTCGAAGCTCAGCACCACGTCGACCAGGTGCTCCAGCAGGCGGGGCCCGGCGATCGCGCCCTCCTTGGTCACGTGGCCGACGAGCAGGGTGGACATCCCGCGCTCCTTGGAGGCGCGGATCAATGCCCCGGCGACCTCGCGCACCTGGGCCATGCCGCCGGGCGCGCCGTCGATCTCCGGGGAGGCGACGGTCTGCACGGAGTCCAGGATCAGCAGGGAGGGCTTCACCGCGTCCAGGTGCCCCAGGACGGCGGACAGGTCGGTCTCGGCGGCCAGGTAGAGGTGGTCGCTCAGCGCGTTGATCCGGTCGGCGCGCAGCCGCACCTGGCTCGCGCTCTCCTCGCCCGTGACGTACAGGGTGCGGTGCGCGTCGCTGGCGGCCTTCGCGGCGACGTCCAGCAGAAGCGTCGACTTGCCCACGCCGGGCTCCCCGGCGAGCAGCACCACGGCGCCGGGTACGAGCCCGCCGCCGAGCACACGGTCCAGCTCGTCCACGCCGGTGCTGCGCGCGGCCGCCGTCCTGCCGTCGACCTGCGCGATCGGCACCGCGGCGGTCGACACCCGGCCGGCGGCGGTGGTCCGCACGGCGGGCGCGCCCATTTCCTCGACGGTGCCCCACGCCTGGCATTCGGGACACCGCCCCAGCCACTTCGCCGTCGTCCAGCCGCATTCGGTGCAGCGGTAGGACGGCCGGTCCTTGGCGGATGAACGAGCAGTGCGGGCAGCCATGGCGCTCACGGTAGCCGCCACCACTGTCAGCGCTGTCATCGCTGCTCGTGGGGAGAGCGCCGGCGGCGGCGGAAAGCGGCGGAAAGGAAGCCGGCAACACGGGAGTCAGCCGGGCATCGATCTGTTCACCCGTAAGGGCTAAATGTGGGAAAGGCTTCCAGGGCGTCACCGGCGCGCCGCCTACGGTCGCCAGGTGAACAGCAGCAATCAGCCGCACTCCTCGTCGCGCACCGGCGCACACCGGGCGCACGGACGCACGCCCCGTGAAGGGGAGCCGCCGCCTGCGTTCCGGCACGAGCCCTACCTGGACGGCCTGTTCACGTACTGCCTGTCGGTCCTGTGCGACCACGACGCCGCCACCGACGTGCTGGGCGACGTACTCGCCGTGGCCGAGCGGCACCCCGGCCGCTGCCCCGACGAGGGGGACCTGCGGGCCTGGCTGTACGCGCTCGCCCGCTGGGGCTGCCTGCGCCGGCTCGCCGAGCAGCGGCACGCACGGCAGGGAGCGCATAGCGCTCGGCGCACGCCGGAGCGCACGGATTCCGGCCGTGCGCCGGGTACCGGAAGCGACTCCGGCACCGACGGCGACCGGGTCCCCGAGGCGCGCCGCGAACTTGACGTGAGCGCGTACCGCCGTACCGAGCTGGCCCGGCTGGCCTGGCCGGAGGCCGCCGGGACCACGCCCGAGCAGCGCGAGGCACTGGAGCTCGCCGTCCGCCACCGCCTCGGCGTCACCGAGCTGGCCGCAGTCCTCGGCACCTCCCAGGCCGCCGCCCGCGAGCTCCTGTCGGGTGCCGCCTGCGAGGTGGAGCGCACCCGCGCCGCCCTCGCCGTCGTGGAGACCGGCGGCTGTCCCAGCGTTTCCCAGCTCACCTGTGACGGACAGGTGCTGCTGTCCACCACCCTGCGCGCCGAGCTCGTACGCCACGTCGACGACTGTCCGCGCTGCCGCCGCGTCGCCGAACGCGTGGGGGCCGGGGCTCCCTGGCCCGGCTCCGGCGTCGACACGGCCGCCCTCCCGCTGGTCCCCGCCCCCCGCACCGCCGTCCGGGCGGCGATGGTCCGCTCCGGCCGGGGCCGTCGCCGGCCCGGTCCGCGCTTCGACCGCACCGGCTTCCCGATGGACCCCAAGGACCACGCGGCCCGCCGCGACCGGCTGCGCTCCCGGGCGGTCACCACCACCGTGGTCGCGACCGTCGTCGCGGCGCCGGTCCTGGCGCTGTGGGCGGCGTACCGCGGCGCGCCCAGCACCGGCGAGCCCGTCGGCGGCGACGGCACCCGCATCTCCGCGAGCGAGTCCGAGATCCCGCTGCCGCAGGTCGGCGGCCGCCCGCTGTCCGCGTACGAGAACACCGGGAACGCCGCCGGCACCACGAGCGGCCCCGGCTTCGCCCGGACCGGCTCCGACTCCGACGTCTCCGTCGAGGTGATCAGCAGCGGCCCCCCGGCCACCCCCGAACCGGGCAGCCCCGGCGCCCCCGGCCGCCTCACCGTCACCGCGTCCTCGCACGGTTCCACCACACTGATCACCCTCACCGCCTCCGGCGGCGGCCCGGTGGACTGGAGGCTGTGGTCCGACGCGCCCTGGCTGCGCGCGAGCCGGACCGCGGGCACCCTGGCCCCCGGGGAATCGGTCACCCTGCGGATCGCCGTGGACCCCGAAGCGCAGCCCGTGGGGGCCTGGACGGCCAGGGTGGGGGTGGATCCCGCCGGCGCGGTCATCGCCATCCAGGGCCGCGGGCGCCCGGCCCCGACGCCGGAGCCGCCGTCGACCCCGGCGCCCACACCCACGCCGACTCCGACACCCACGCCGACCCCGACACCCACTCCCACCCCGACGCCCACTCCCGCGCCGACGGAGTCCGCGACGCCGACGCCGACCTCAGGAGGAACGGTTTCCCCCGAGCCGTCGGCCTCCGCGGCCTAGCGAGCCCGGCGGGCCTGGCGGGACTCGCGGACCCGCGGGACTCGCGGACCCGCGGGACTCGCGGGTCCCGCAGGGCCTGGCTGACCTGGCTGACCCGGCGGGCTCGCGGGCCGCCTAGGAGGGGTCGGCCGGGTGCGGCGCCATCGGCAGCAGCGAGGCGAGCCGCGCCTCGCACAGCTTCACCAGCGCCTCGTACCCCTCCTTGCCCATCAGCTCCGTCAGCTCGGCGCGGTACGACACGTACACCGGGTCCCCGGCGCCGTGCGCCGAAGTGGCCGACGTGCACCACCAGTGCAGGTCGTGGCCGCCCGGACCCCAGCCGCGGCGGTCGTACTCGCCGATCGACACCTGGAGCACGCGGGTGTCGTCTGGCCGGTCGATCCAGTCGTAGGTACGGCGGATCGGCAGCTGCCAGCAGACGTCCGGCTTGGTCTCCAGCGGCTCCTGGCCGCTCTTGAGCGCCAGGATGTGCAGCGAACAGCCGGCCCCGGCGGGGAACCCGGGCCGGTTCAGGAAGATGCACGCGCCGTCCCAGCGGCGGGTCTGCTTCTCCCCGTCATCGTCCAGCTGCGTCCACCCGCTCTCGCTGCCGACGTCGTGGAACTGCCACAGCTCGGGGGTCAGCCGCGCCACGTGCCCGGCGACGCGCTTCTCGTCGTCCTCGTCGGAGAAGTGCGCGCCGAGCGTGCAGCAGCCGTCGTCCGCCCGGCCCGCCTGGATGCCCTGGCAGCCGCTGCCGAAGATGCAGGTCCAGCGGGAGGTCAGCCAGGTCAGGTCACAGCGGAAGACCTGCTCGTCGTCAGCCGGATCGGGGAACTCCACCCAGGCCCGGGGGAAGTCGAGACCCTTCTCGTCGGCCGCGAGCGCGGCCTTGGACATGGCCCTGGCCTTGCCGCCGTCCGCGGCCCGGACGCCGGCCTTCTTGTTGTCGGTGCCCTTGTCGTTCTTCGACCGGGTCTTGTTGGCCTTCTTCGTATTTGGCACAAACCCAAGCCTAAGCGCCCCTTACGAAACCACTGAGCGTTCGTCGCAGTAGCGTTTCCCCCTATGAGACTCGGTGTCCTGGATGTGGGTTCGAATACGATCCATCTGCTGGTGGTCGACGCGCACCCCGGTGCGCGCCCCCAGCCTGCGCACTCGCACAAGGTGGAGATGCGGCTGGCGGAGCTCCTCGACGAGCACGGAGCCGTCACCCCGGCAGGCGTCGAGAGCCTCGTCTCGGTGATCACCGGAGCGGTGCAGGCAGCCGAGGACAAGGGGTGCGAGGACCTGCTGCCCTTCGCGACCAGTGCCGTGCGCGAGGCCACGAACGCGGACGAGGTCCTGGCGCGGGTCAAGGCCGAGACCGGTGTCGACCTGCCGGTCCTGAGCGGTGACGACGAGGCACGGCTGACGTTCCTCGCCGCGCGCCGCTGGTTCGGCTGGTCGGCCGGGAAGCTGCTGGTCCTCGACATCGGCGGCGGCTCGCTGGAGGTCGCGTTCGGCATCGACGAGGACCCGGACGCGGCGGTCTCCCTGCCGCTCGGCGCGGGCCGCCTGACGGCGGGCTGGCTGCCGGGCGACCCGCCGGACCCGCTGGACGTCAAGGCCCTGCGCAGGCACGTACGGGCCGAGATCGCCCGCACCGTCCGCGAGTTCAGCCGCTTCGGCACCCCGGACCACGTGGTGGCCACGTCGAAGACCTTCAAGCAGCTGGCCCGCATCGCGGGCGCGGCCCGCTCGGCGGAGGGCCTCTACGTGCAGCGGGACCTGACCCGCAAGTCCCTGGAGGAGTGGGTCCCCCGGCTGGCCGCGATGACGACCTCCCAGCGCTCCGCGCTGCCCGGCGTCTCGGAGGGCCGGGCGAACCAGCTGCTGGCGGGCGCGCTGGTCGCGGAAGCCGCGATGGACCTGTTCGGCGTCGACGAGCTGGAGATCTGCCCGTGGGCGCTGCGCGAGGGCATCATCCTGCGCCGGCTGGACCACCTGCCGACGGGCAACGGCCAGCCGGTGCGGTGACCGGCGGGGTCCACCGGGTCACGGCCCCCGGCAACGGCGCCTCGCCGCGGGGCGCCCACCGGACCGCACCGGTACGTCCCCCACGGGCCGCGCCCCTCCGCCCCGCGACGCACGCCGGCCGCCGCGACCCGGCGGACCCTTCCGGCCCCGCACCGGCGACGGCCGAGGGGGCGCGCCCCGGGGCGAGGGGCGGAGGGGTGAGGAGTGAGGGGCGAGGGGCGGTCGGGCGAGGGGCGGAGGTCCCGGGAAGGCGCCGGGCCCGTACCCTGTCCCCGTGGCAGAACCAGTCCGCATCCCGACCGCGAAAGTCGCCCTCTCCACCGCCTCCGTCTATCCGGAGTCCACGGCGACCGCCTTCGAGATCGCCGCGCGCCTCGGTTACGACGGCGTCGAGGTGATGGTCTGGACGGACCCGGTCAGCCAGGACGTCGACGCCCTGAGGCGGCTGTCCGACCACCATCAGGTCCCGATCCTCGCCGTCCACGCACCGTGTCTGCTCATCACCCAGCGGGTCTGGTCCACCGACCCCTGGACCAAGCTCCAGCGCGCCCGGGCGGCGGCCGAGCGGCTCGGCGCGTCCACCGTCGTCGTGCACCCGCCGTTCCGCTGGCAGCGCCAGTACGCGCGTGACTTCGTCACCGGGATCTGGCGGATGGCCGACGAGACCGACGTCCGGTTCGCCGTCGAGAACATGTACCCCTGGCGCTACCGCGACCGCGAGATGCTCGCCTACGCGCCCGAGTGGGACGTGACCAAGGACGATTACCGGCACTTCACCGTCGACCTGTCGCACACCGCGACCGCCCGCACGGACGCGACCGCGATGATCGACCGGATGGGCGAGCGGCTGGCCCATGTCCACCTCGCCGACGGGAACGGGTCGGCGAAGGACGAGCACCTGGTCCCGGGGCGCGGTACGCAGCCCTGCGCCGAGCTGTTGGAACGGCTCGCCCGGACGTCGTTCGACGGGCACGTGGTCATCGAGGTCAACACCCGGCGCGCCATGTCCTCCGCCGAGCGCGAGGCGGACCTCGCCGAGGCGCTGGCCTTCACCCGCCTGCACCTCGCCACCGCATCCACCGCCCCCGCCGCCGACGCGCGCGACCGGGCCCGCCGGCCATGACGGAGCCCGCGCGCCCGCGCCGCCGCGGCCCCGGCCGCCCCCGCCAGGACGAGGCGGACGAGGGCCCCGGCACCCAGGAGCGCATCCGCCTCGCCGCCCGCTCCGAGTTCGCCGCGCGCGGCTACGACAAGACCTCCGTACGCGGCGTCGCCAAGGCCGCCGGCGTGGACCCGGCGCTGGTGCACCACTACTTCGGCAGCAAGGAAGACCTCTTCGCCGCCGCCATCGAGCTGAGCATGGAGCCGGCGATGGTGGTCCCGGCGATCCTCGGCCAGGGCCCCGACGGCATCGGCGAACGCCTCGCCCGCTACTTCCTCGGCGTCTGGGAGAACCCGGTCACCCGGGTGCCGCTGCTCGCCGTGATCCGGTCCGCCCTCACGCACGAGGCCGCCGCGAAGGTCCTGCGCGGGCTCGTCCTGCGCCGCGTGCTGGAGCGCGTGGCCGCCGACCTCGACGTCCCGGACCCGACCTTCCGCGCCGAGCTCGCCGCCTCCCACATGGTCGGCATCGCGATCCTGCGCTACGTCGTCCAGGTCGAGCCCCTCGCGTCGGCGGACCCGGAGGACATCGTGGCCCTGGTGGCGCCGACCCTGCAGCGCTACCTGACCGAGGAATGAGCCGCCCGTCCCGGCATGCGGACTTGCTGTCCGTATCCCGGGCCAGGGGCGTAGCCTCGTTACTGATTCATATCTACAGTCGTGGCCGCGCTCGCAAGGCCGGCCGCACCCATGGGGAGTGAACCCGATGCCCGAGCTGAGGTCCCGCACCGTCACCCACGGCCGCAACATGGCGGGCGCACGCGCCCTTATGCGTGCGTCGGGCGTAGCGAGCGAGGACATCGGCAAGCCGATCATCGCGGTCGCCAACTCCTTCACCGAGTTCGTGCCCGGCCACACCCACCTGGCCCCGGTCGGCCGGATCGTCTCCGACGCCATCCGCGAGGCCGGCGCGATCCCGCGCGAGTTCAACACCATCGCGGTCGACGACGGCATCGCGATGGGCCACGCCGGCATGCTCTACTCCCTGCCGTCCCGCGACCTGATCGCGGACTCCGTGGAGTACATGGTGGAGGCGCACTGCGCCGACGCGCTGATCTGCATCTCCAACTGCGACAAGATCACCCCCGGCATGCTGATGGCCGCCATGCGCCTCAACATCCCGGTCGTCTTCGTCTCCGGCGGTCCGATGGAGGCCGGCCAGGCCACGCTCGTCGACGGCACCGTCCGCAAGCTCGACCTGATCGACGCCATGGTCGACGCCTCCAACGAGAACGTCTCCGACGAGGACGTCCTGCGCATCGAGGAGAACGCCTGCCCGACCTGCGGCTCCTGTTCGGGCATGTTCACCGCCAACTCGATGAACTGCCTCGCCGAGGCGATCGGCCTGGCCCTGCCCGGCAACGGCTCGGTCCTCGCCACGCACACCGCCCGCCGCGCCCTGTACGAGGACGCCGGCCGCACGATCGTCGAGATCACCAAGCGTCACTACGAGCAGGACGACCACTCGGTCCTGCCCCGCAGCATCGCCACCCGGCAGGCCTTCGAGAACGCCATGGCCCTCGACATCGCGATGGGCGGCTCGACCAACACGATCCTCCACCTCCTGGCCGCCGCGCAGGAGGCGGGTCTGGACTACGACCTCAAGGACATCGACGAGGTCTCGCGCCGTGTCCCGTGCCTGGCCAAGGTCGCGCCGAACGTGGCGCCGGGCGGCACGTACTACATGGAGGACATCCACCGGGCCGGCGGCATCCCCGCCATCCTCGGCGAGCTGCACCGCGGCGGCCTCCTGAACAAGGACGTCACCACGGTCCACTCGGACAACCTGGAGGACTGGCTGGGGAAGTGGGACGCCCGCTCCGGCACGGCCACGGACGTCGCCATGGAGCTGTGGCACGCGGCCCCCGGCTGCAAGCGCTCCGCCACCGCCTTCTCCCAGTCCGAGCGCTGGGAGTCCCTCGACCTCGACGCCGAGGGCGGCTGCATCCGCTCGGTGCAGCACGCGTACTCCAAGGACGGCGGGCTCGCGGTCCTCAAGGGCAACCTCGCGGTCGACGGCTGCGTCGTGAAGACGGCCGGCGTCGACGAGTCGATCTGGACCTTCGAGGGTCCGGCGGTCGTCTGCGAGTCGCAGGACGAGGCCGTCGACAAGATCCTCCGCAAGGAGATCAAGGCGGGCGACGTCGTCGTCATCCGCTACGAGGGCCCGCGCGGCGGCCCCGGCATGCAGGAGATGCTCTACCCGACCTCCTTCCTCAAGGGCCGCGGCCTCGGCAAGGTCTGCGCCCTGGTGACCGACGGCCGCTTCTCCGGCGGTACATCGGGCCTGTCCATCGGCCACGCCTCCCCGGAGGCGGCCTCGGGCGGCACCATCGCGGTCGTCGAGGACGGTGACCGGATCCGCATCGACATCCCGAACCGCTCCATCGAGCTCCTCGTGGACGACGTCACCCTGTCGGCCCGGCACGAGGCCCTGGGCGGCGTCTACGCCCCCAAGAACCGCGAGCGCAAGGTCTCCGCGGCCCTGCGCGCCTACGCGGCGATGGCCACCAGCGCCGACAAGGGCGCGGTCCGCGACGTGAGCCGTCTTTCCTGACGCCTCCCGGCGCCCAGCCTCCCGGCTCTCAGCCTCTCGGCTCCCAGCCCCCGGACCCCGTCGGAAGCGTCACCACCCGGCGGGGTCCGCCGCGTCCACGGCGAACACCGATCCGTCGGGCGCGCTCCCGAACACCCGCCCGTCGCCGACCACCGGCGCGGGTACCGTCGCGGTGAAGGAACGGCCCGTGCCCATACGGGCCTTCGTCTGCCCCACGAGACGCCCGGCGGCGGCGTCGACCGCGAGGAGCCGCCCGTCCACGGCGGTCAGGTAGACGCGCCCGCCGTCGGCCACGGGCCGTGAGGCGATGGCCACGCCGGTCTCCAACCGCCACTGTTCCCTGTCCGGACCGACCGCCGCCAGCGCGCCCGACGTACCGAAGACGTAGACCACGCCCTGGGCGTCGACGGCCGCCTGCGCCTGGGGGAGGCTGACCGGCAGGGGGACCTCCGTCACGGACCGGGTCCGCAGATCCAGGCGCAGGACCCCGCGGGTCCTCGACCCGGTGTCGGTCCGCAGCAGGTGCAGTGCCCCGTGCGAGACGCCCACCGGTTCCGCCGTGCCGGGCGTGCGCTGCTGCCACCGCACCGTGCCGCTCGCGCAGTCGACGGCCGTGACCTGGGTCGAGCGGCCGTCGGCGGCCGGGGTGGCCGCGTACAGGGAGCAGCCGTCCGGCCCCTCCGGGCCGGCGAGCCAGAGCGACCCCACCCCGCCGATCTGCTTCGTCCAGCGGGTGGCTCCCGTGGCGACGTCGAGCACGGTCGCCCTGCCGTCCCCGCCCGTCACCATCACGGCCCCGCCGGCGGGCACGATCCGGCCGCCCTCCGGCAGCGGCTTCTGCCAGCGCTGCGCACCGGTTCCGGGGTCGAACGCCTGGACCGTCCGGCTGCCCGGTGCCACCGTCAGGACGAGTCCGCCGACGGACAGCGGGGACTGGCTGTCCGCACCCGGTGTCGTCGCGCGCACGGACCAGGTGACGGAGCCGTCCGCCGGATCCAGCCGCGCCGCGGCCAGAGCCGGTGTCGAGCAGTACAGCGCGCCGGCCGCCGCGGAGCAGGACACGACGAGGTTCTCCCGTCCCTGGCTCTCCAGGGGCGCCGCCCACGGGCTCAGCGGCCTTGCCGGCCTCGGCTCCGTCGCGGACGTCCGTACGGCCTGCCCCGGATCCTCCCGGAAGTGGAGGTATCCGCCGGCCGCCCCACCCGTCAGCAACAGGCCCGTCCCGAGCGCGGCCGCGGTCCGCCACCGCCGTCGGCGGGCCGTGGGCCGGGCCGGCGCCTCGACCCGTACCCGCCGGTGGGTGTCCTCCTCGACCGCGGGCTTCGCCTCCGCGACCAGCGGCCGCCGAGGCTGGGGTATGAAGGCCCGGGTCTCCTCCCCGGTCGGGTACGCGGCCGCCCGCAGCTCGTGGAGCAGCGCGTCGGGAGTGGGCCGGTCGGCGGGATCCTTGGCGAGGCAGCGCCCGATGACCGGCTTGAGCGCCGCGGGCACCCCGGTCAGATCGGGCTCGCTGTGCACCACCTGGTACGCGACGAGGTAGTGGCTGTCGGAGTCGAAGGGCCCGCGCCCCGTCGCCGCGTGCACGAGGACGGCGCCCATCGCGAAGACGTCCGCTGCCGGACCGACCTCGCGCGGCCGCTGGAACTGCTCGGGAGCCATGAAGGGCGGCGTCCCGATCAGCTTCCCGGTCTCGGTCCGCAGATCGCTGTCGGCCGGCCGGGAGATGCCGAAGTCGATGACCCGCACCCCGTCGGAGGCCATCAGGACGTTGCTGGGCTTCAGATCCCGGTGCACGACGCCGGCCCGGTGGATGTCCCGCAGCGCCTCCGCCAGCCCGGCGCCGAGCCTGGCCAGTTCCAGGGGGCCCAGGGCCTGCTCCCGCACCTGCTCGGCGAGCGTGGGGGCGTCGATGAACAGGGTCGCCATCCACGGCCGTTCGGCATCGGGGTCCGCGTCCACGACGGGTGCGGTGAACGCCCCGCTCACCCGCCGGGCGGCCGCGACCTCCTGCCGGAACCTGGCCCGGAACTCCGGGTCCACGGCGTGCTGAGCGTGTACGACCTTGACCGCGAGCCGCAGCCCGGATCCGGAGGTGGCCAGATGCACCACCCCCATGCCACCGGAACCCAGTACGGATTCCAGCCGGTACTGCCCGGCGTACTCCGGAAATCCGGCCCGTTCCGCGCGCAGTGAATACACTGCCGACCACCCCCGCCGGAGCCTAGTCGATGGCGCATATGGATCGGTAAGGGCCTGCTACCCTGCGCGAGTTGCAGAGCTTCATGCTCAAAGGGGGATATTCAGCATGTCGGTTGAGAACGAACTGAATCAGGTCCAGAGCCTTGCCGATGACGGCTTCCAGTACTTCCCGGTCGCGCCGGGATACCGGGTCAACGTCCGCAGCGGTCCGGGCACCAACTACTCGATCATGAAGGTGCTCGCCTACGACGCCGTCGTCGGGATCCGCTGCCAGTGCCCGGGCACCACCGTCTCGGGCCCCTACGGCACGACGAACATCTGGGACTGCATCGGGAACGGCCTGTTCGTCTCCGACGCGTACGTGCAGACGGGCGCCGACGGCTACGTCGCCAACCGCTGCGGCTGAGGGTCCGGCGCCCGTGCCGCCCGTGCCGCCCGTCTGACACGTGAGACACACCCGGCCGGCCGGGCCCGGCGGGAGATAATCGCTGGTGTGAGCGACGACCAGCGAGACCAGACCCTCCCCCCGCCACCGCTGGGGGGATCCCCCGCCGAGCCGGCCGCGCAGGCCCCGGCTCCCGCGCCCGCGGCTCCCGCCGGACCCGAGCCCGAGCCGATCCGCTACTTCGGCACCACCTGGGTGGACCACGACGGCACCTACGCCCTGCGCCGCGCCGTCGTCGCCATCGGCTCGCTGGTCACCGCCGTCGCCGCCGCGGTCCTCCTGCGCCTCGCCTACGAGGGCCTGGAGATCGGCAACGTCGGCCCCTTCCTCAACATCTCCGTCGTCATCCTCTTCGCGGTCGCCAGCTCCATCGCCTTCGCCAAGACCTGGGACTCCTTCAGCCGCCGGCCGGCCCCCTCCTCGGACGAGGCCGCCCTCAAGGGCCTGAAGGCGATCGGTTTCATCGGCTCCCTCATCGCGTACTTCCTCCGCTGCCTCGTCGAGGCCCCGGGCGAGAAGCTGCGCCGTGCCGAGTACGAGCGTGCCGTGGCCGAATTCGCCCGCCGCCGCAGCGCCCGCACCGGAAACCCGGCCGCGCGCCGCCCCAAGCGCAAGAAGTAGCCCACCCGCGGATTGACGCCCCGGCACCGCCAGGAGCATTATTCATCACATGATGAATAACAGGACCGAGGGGCCGCCTCCAGCTGCATCCGCCCACGAGCCGGCCGTACGCGCCCACGACCTCACCGTGCGCCGCGGCACCGGACGCACCCTCCGCACCGTCATCGCCGGCATCGCCTTCGACGTCCCCCGCGGCCGCATCACCGGCCTCCTCGGCCCCTCCGGCTGCGGAAAGTCCACCCTCATGCGCGCCGTCGTCGGCACCCAGGCCCACGTCACCGGCACCCTCGACGTCCTCGGCCGCCCCGCCGGCCACCCCGAGCTCCGCCACCGCATCGGCTACGTCACCCAGGCGCCCTCCGTCTACGACGACCTCACCGTCCGGCAGAACCTCGACTACTTCGCCGCGATCCTCGATCCCGGCCGCGCCGCCGCCGAACGCCGCCACGCCGCCGTCACCCGCGCCATCGCCGACGTCGACCTCACCAGCCACGCCACCGTCCTCGCCGGGAACCTCTCCGGCGGCCAGCGCAGCCGGGTATCCCTCGCCGTCGCCCTCCTCGGCACCCCCGAGCTCCTGGTCCTCGACGAACCCACCGTCGGCCTCGACCCCGTCCTGCGCCGCGACCTGTGGAACCTCTTCCACACCCTTGCCGCCACCCGCGGCACCACCCTCCTCGTCTCCTCCCACGTCATGGACGAGGCCGAGCGCTGCCACGACCTGCTCCTCATGCGCGAGGGCCGCATCCTCGCCCGGGACACCCCCGACGCCCTGCGCACCCGTACCCACTCCGCCACCGTCGAAGAGGGCTTCCTCCGCCTCGTCGACGAGGCCGCCGCCACCGACCGGGAGCCCCAGCGATGACCGTCACGACCGCAATGAACGGCGCCCGCACCACCGCCACCGCCGCCCGCGTCCTGCGCCAGCTCCGCCACGACCCGCGCTCCATCGCGCTGATGCTCCTGGTCCCCGTACTGATGCTGACGCTGCTCCGCTTCGTCTTCGACGGGTCGCCGCGCACCTTCGACAGCATCGGCGCCAGCCTCCTCGGCATCTTCCCGCTCATCACGATGTTCCTGGTGACCTCCATCGCCACCCTGCGCGAGCGCACCTCCGGCACCCTGGAACGCCTCCTCGCCATGCCGCTGGGCAAGGGCGACCTCATCGGCGGCTACGCCCTCGCCTTCGGAGCCGTCGCCGTCGTCCAGTCCCTCCTCGCCACCGGCCTCGCCCTCTGGCTCCTCGGCCTCGACGTCGTAGGGTCACCGTGGCTGCTCCTGCTCGTCGCCCTCCTCGACGCCCTCCTCGGCACCGCACTCGGCCTCTTCGTGTCCGCCTTCGCGGCCTCCGAGTTCCAGGCCGTGCAGTTCATGCCGGCGGTGATCTTCCCCCAGCTGCTGCTGTGCGGCCTCTTCGCGGCCCGCGACACCATGCACCCCGTCCTGGAAGGACTCTCCGACGCCCTGCCCATGTCGTACGCGGTGGACGGCATGACCCAGGTCCTCACCCACACCGACATGACCGCCGAGTTCGTCCGCGACACCGTCGTCGTCGCCGCCTGCGCCCTGCTCGTCCTCGCCCTCGGAGCGGCCACCCTCCGGCGCCGCACCCCCTGACGACCACGGACCGGACAGTCGCCCTCCCGCCACCGCCGGAGTGCAAGGATGAGGACGTATCCGCAGCACGCGTGCAACACGTCCCCCAGCCACCGCTGGGAGGTACTCCCAGGCGAGGTGAATCGGGCATGACCCAGACAGTCGCGGTCCTCGGTACCGGCAAGATCGGTGAGGCCCTGCTCAGCGGGATGATCCGCGGCGGCTGGCCCGCCTCGAAGCTCCTCGTCACCGCCCGCCGCCCTGAACGCGCCGAGGAACTGCGCTCCCGCTACGGCGTCGAGGCCGTCAGCAACGCCGAGGCCGCCAAGCGCGCCGACACCCTCATCCTCACCGTCAAGCCGCAGGACATGGCCAAGCTCCTCGAAGAGCTCGCCCCGCACGTCCCCGCGGGCCGCCTGGTCATCAGCGGCGCAGCCGGCATCCCGACCTCCTTCTTCGAGGAACGGCTCGCGCCCGGCACCCCCGTCGTCCGCGTCATGACGAACACCCCCGCCCTCGTCGACGAGGCCATGTCCGTCATCTCGGCCGGCAGCCACGCCACCGCCGCGCACCTCCTCCACACCGAGGAGATCTTCGGCGGCGTCGGCAAGACGCTGCGCGTCCCCGAGTCCCAGCAGGACGCGGCCACCGCCCTGTCCGGCTCCGGGCCCGCGTACTTCTACTACCTCGTCGAGGCCATGACCGACGCCGGCATCCTCCTCGGCCTGCCCCGCGCCCAGGCCCACGACCTCATCGTCCAGGCCGCCATCGGCGCCGCGGTGATGCTCCGCGACAGCGGCGAGCACCCGGTCAAGCTCCGCGAGGCCGTCACCTCCCCGGCGGGGACGACGATCAACGCGATCGTGGAGCTGGAGAGGCACGGCGTACGCGCGGCCCTGATCGCCGCCCTCGAAGCGGCCCGCGACCGCAGCCGCGAACTCGCCTCCGGCAACAGCTGACCGCGCGGTACGGGCCCCCGGGCAGGGGGCCCGTACCCGCTCACGGCGCCAGCAGCCCGATGGCCTCGTACGCCCGGTCCACCACCGGCCGCGCCAGCTCCCGGGCCCGCCCGGCACCCTCACGCAGCACCTTGTCCACCTCCGCCGGATCGGCCGCCAGCTCGGCGTGCCGCTCCCGCACCGGGCGCAGCAGCTCGACCACCGCGTCGGCGACGTCCCGTTTGAGCGCGCCGTAGCCGGTGTAGCCCCCGGCGAGCGCCACGGGATCCCCGCCCGTGCAGGCGGCCAGGACGTCCAGCAGGTTCGCGACCCCCGGCCGCGTCTCCCGGTCGTGGACCACGCCGCCGTCCCCGCTGTCGGTGACGGCCCGCATCACCTTCTTGCGGACGGCCTCGGGCTCGTCGAGCAGATAGACGATGCCCGCACCGCTCTCGTGCGACTTCCCCATCTTCGACGTCGGATCCTGCAGGTCCATGACCCGCGCGGCCACCGCCGGGAGGGTCGGCTTCGGCACCGTGAAGGTGTGCCCGTAGCGCTGGTTGAACCGCACGGCGAGATCCCGGGTCAGCTCGACGTGCTGGCGCTGGTCCTCCCCCACGGGGACCTCGTCGGTCCGGTAGGCCAGGATGTCGGCGGCCATCAGTACGGGATAGGTGAGCAGGGACAGCCGTACGCCGTCCCCGGAGGCCTGTGCCTTCGCCGCCTTCTCCTTGTACTGGATCATCCGCCGGAGCTCGCCGTCGGTGGCGGTGCATTCCAGCAGGTACGCCAGCCGCGTGTGCTCGTCGACATGGCTCTGCACGAACAGCGTGCACCGCTGCGGATCCAGCCCGGCGGCGAGCAACAGCGTCGCAGCCTGCCTGCTGAGCCGCCGTACGCGGGCCGGCTCGTGCTCGACGGTCAGCGCGTGCAGATCGACGACGCAGAAGAGCGCCTCGTCGGGCTCCTGATCGGCCGCGACCCACTGCCGCACGGCCCCCAGGTAGTTTCCCAGCGTCAGATGTCCGGTCGGCTTGACCCCGCTGAAGATCCTCGTCATGTCCTGCTCTCCCTTGTACGTGAGTGGTGTCGAGGCCACCGCGCCGGGCGACCGAGCCACTCCCGGGAGGGAGGAACAAAACGGCCGCCGTAGCGGCGGCCGTGAGCGCATGCGTGCTCGTGTTGCAGGATCGGCCGCCGTCAGGCGGCCCACCAGCGGAGGTCGAGCGTGAGCGCATGCGTAGTCATGGGAGTCAGCGTAGACGCAACGGGGCCACGGCGGCGTGAAGTTCGCGAACCCCGCGCCGACGGCCAGTCGGGGGTTGACACGGGTGTGCCCGATCCGTAAGGTTCTTCGAGTTGTCCGAAGTGAGCGCCGACCCCGGTCGGTCCCCGGACAGCCATCCCGCACTACACATTCGAACGAACGACGCACTCCGTCGTCTCGTTTTCATGCGTATTTGCGAATGAGGAATCCGCGTCCGAGGACGCCGCCGCCGATTAGGTTCGGGGGCAGGGAATCCGCTACTGTCTCACTCGCCGAGGGGCCCAACAGCCTCGAAGCAAATACCCGCTGACTGGGAGTCAGGCCCGAAAGGATCTGATAGAGTCGGAATCGCCGGAAAGGGAAAACGTGAAAGCGCAGAACCTGGAAAGCACCGAGGAAGTCGGACACGAAAGAGTCTGATAGAGTCGGAAACGCAAGAACAGAACGAAAGCCCGGAGGAAAGCCCGAGAGGGTGAGTACAAAGGAAGCGTCCGTTCCTTGAGAACTCAACAGCGTGCCAAAAATCAACGCCAGAAGTTGATACCCCGTCCACTTCGGTGGATGAGGTTCCTTTGAAAAAGACCTGTAAGGCTCCGGTTTCGGGGTGCTTGCAGGCAATTACACAGCGAGGACGTTGTGGCGCGTCGGTCTTATTCCGACATGACGTGCCCGCTCTAAGTGATG
>NZ_JBHJTK010000052.1:0-47322 GCF_042267665.1 Streptomyces sp. NPDC056224 | reverse complement strand
GCCCCCCGGAGGCCGGGGGGCGCCGCTCTTCGTCCGCGATCGTGCAGGCGGATCAGGCGCTGTCGCGCGGGCTGTTCTGGTAGGCGGCGAGGCGCCACTCGCCGTCCTCCTTGGCGGCCACCCACGTGGCGCGCACCGCGCGCTCGGGGGCGACCTCGGTCTCGCCGGGGGCGAGGACGCCGCCCTGGGTGACCACGACGGCCACGTCGGAGCGGATGAACTTCAGGGCCAGCGGCGTGCCGGTGACCTGGGTGCCCTTGAAGGGACCCTGGAAGGCCGCGGACATGAAGGCCTCGATCTCCGCGCGGCCGTCGCGGTAGGAGCCGGGCAGGATCATCGTGCCCTGCTCCGTGAACACCTGGGCGAAGGCCGCCGCGTCGTGCTGGGCCCAGGCCGCGACGATGCGGCCGGGCAGAGCCGCGACGGCGGCCTTGTCGGCGTCGGACACGGAGATCGCCGTCGCGGCGGGTGATGCGGTCATCAGTGGTACCCCAGTTCCAGTCGGGTCAGATGTAGAGGGAGTTGGGCTCGAGGCCGCACAGGACCCGGCCGTAGAGCTCGGCGTTGGTGTCCGGGTGCATCAGCGCGTGCAGGTTGACGGCCTGGATGTCGCGGGAGATGCGCTGCATCGGGACGTTGCTGTAGATCGAGGAGCCGCCGCTGGCCGTGGCGAAGATGTCCACGGCCTCCTTGGCCAGGCGGCAGACGGCGCCCATGTCGGCGCGGGCACGGACCCGCTCCTCCAGCGTCCACTGCTCGCCCGTCGCGTTCTTCGCATCGACGAGGTCGGCCAGCCGGAAGGCGTGGAACTCGGCCTGGTCGATCTTGAGCGTGGCCTCGGCGACCTGGAGGTGCGTCAGCGGGGCCTCGGCCTGGGAGGCGTAGGACGTGTACGTGATCTTGCGCTCGGGCAGCCGGGCCAGGAAAGCATCCTTGGCCGCGCGGGCCATGCCGAGCACCGCGCCCACGGAGGAGGCGGAGGCGACCGGGAGCAGCGGAGCGCGGTACATCGGGGCGTCGGAGTTCGCCTGGGAGGCGCCGCCCTGGCCCTGCACGATCACGCCCAGCGGCAGCACGCGCTCCGCGGGGACGAAGACGTTCTCCGCGAGGGTGCTCACGCTGCCGGTGCCCTTGAGACCGGAGGTGTGCCAGTCGTCGATGATCTGGAGTTCCGAGAGCGGGACCAGCGCCATGACCGGCATGGGCTCGCTGTCCGGCGCGATCTGGACGGCGACGATGACCTGCCACTGGGCGTGGAGGGCGCCGCTGATGAAGCCCCACTTGCCGTTGACCACGATGCCGCCGTCGACGGGAGCGGCCATCGCGCTGGGGCTCAGCGTGCCGCAGACCCGGACGTCGGGCGTGGAGAAGACCTCGTCCTGGACGTGGTCCGGGAACAGGCCGGCCATCCAGGTGGGGATCGAGTACACCGAGGCGATCCAGCCCGAGGAGCCGTCGGCGCGGCCCAGCTCGGCGGCGACCTCGACCAGGGTCCGGGCATCGCTCTCGTAACCGCCGAAACGGGCCGGCGCCCGCATGCGGAAGATTCCGGCGTCGGCCAGGGCCTCGATCGAATCGTCGTGAATACGCCGGTTATCCTCCGACCAATCCGAGTTCTCTCTCAGAACCGGGACCAGTTCGGACGCTCGACGAACAAGCTGTTCCCGCGTAGGAACATCGGTCGTCGTCAGCACCATATCCTCCTGGAAAAGATGTCCTATCCCCGGAGGCCGGAAATTGGCCGTCCGTGATATTTACGGACGACCCTGGCAGTCTGCGACGATCGGACGCATCTTCAGGATTGCGGGATCGGCGGCGGTCGCCCTGGCCGGAGCTTTCCCGTGTCCGGGCCGTGCGCGACGCCGCATCCTAGGAGAAGGCCCGGCCCCTCCCCGGCTGCGACCATGAGGCCACCAAGTCTTGGAACACGCCTCGTGCAAGAGGAAGAGGGAAGAAAACTGATGACCGAGCGTCAGGATATCCCTGCCGGCCCCGCCGTGGAACGGCGGAAAACCCGCCCGTTGACGGGTGATGAATACATCGAAAGCCTGCGGGACGGTCGGGAAATATACATCTACGGCGATCGCGTAAAGGACGTCACCCAGCATCCCGCATTCCGCAATCCGATCCGTATGACGGCACGTCTGTACGACGCTCTGCACGATCCGGCGAACCGCGGTGTCCTGACCAGGCCCACGGACACCGGCAGCGACGGGTACACGCACAGCTTCTTCACCACCCCCCGCAGCGTCGACGACCTGGTGGCCGACCAGAAGGCCATCGCGGAGTGGGCGCGCATGAGCTACGGGTGGATGGGGCGCAGCCCCGACTACAAGGCGTCGTTCCTCGGCACGCTCGGCGCCAACGGGGACTACTACGCCCCGTACTCGGACAACGCACAGCGCTGGTACCGGGAGTCGCAGGAGAAGGTGCTCTTCTGGAACCACGCCATCGTCCACCCGCCGGTCGACCGCAACCTGCCGCCCGACCAGGTGGAGGACGTGTTCATCCACGTGGAGAAGGAGACCGACGCCGGCCTGGTGGTCAGCGGGGCCAAGGTGGTGGCCACGGGCTCCGCGCTGTCGCACTACAACTTCATCGCCCACTTCGGCCTGCCGGTCAAGAAGCGCGAGTTCGCCCTGATCGCCACCATCCCGATGGACGCGCCGGGCATGAAACTCATCTGCCGCCCCTCCTACACCGCCACCGCCGCCGTCATGGGCAGCCCCTTCGACTACCCCCTTTCCTCCCGGCTCGACGAGAACGACACCATCCTGGTCCTGGACAAGGTCCTCATCCCCTGGGAGAACGTCTTCGTCTACGGTCACCTGGGCAAGGTCCAGATGTTCCCCTCCCGCTCGGGATTCGTGGAGCGCTTCACCTTCCACGGGTGCACCCGGCTGGCCGTGAAGCTGGAGTTCATCGCCGGTCTGCTGGTCAAGGCGCTGGAGATCACCGGGACCAAGGACTTCCGCGGGGTCCAGACCCGCATCGGTGAGGTGCTCGCCTGGCGCAACCTCTTCCAGGGGCTCTCCGACGCCGCCGCGCGCAACCCGGTCGAGTGGAAGAACGGGGCGCTCCTGCCCAATCCGCAGTACGGCATGGCGTACCGCTGGTTCATGCAGATCGGCTACCCGCGGATCAAGGAGATCATCCAGCAGGACGTCGCGAGCGGCCTGGTCTACGTCAACTCCAGCGCCGAGGACTTCAAGAACCCGGACGTGCGGCCCTACCTCGACAAGTACCTGCGCGGCTCGGACGGCGTGGAAGCGGTCGACCGCGTCAAGGTGATGAAGCTCCTGTGGGACGCGGTGGGCACCGAGTTCGGCGGGCGCCACGAGCTGTACGAGCGCAACTACGCCGGCAACCACGAGAACACCCGTGTGGAGCTGCTCTTCTCCCAGATGACGTCCGGCCAGGTCGACGGGTACAAGGCCTTCGCGGAGGCGTGCCTGTCCGAGTACGACCTGGACGGCTGGACCGTGCCCGACCTCTCCTCCTTCGACGACCTGCGCGCCTCGGCCCGCGGCTCCCTGCGCGACGCCTGACATACCGCGCCCGCGGCCCCCTGCACGACGCCTGACGCACCGCGCCCGCGCCCCCTCTGCGGGGCCGCGGGCGCGGTGGCGGTGCGGGACGGATCAGACCAGGGACAGCGGCGCGTCGGGCGTGACGACCGTCCGCTTCAGCACCTGGCGGTAACCGGCGGCGAAATCGGCCATGGTGCTCTCGTGGTAGAGGTTCGTGTTGTAGCCCACGTGGCCGAGCATCTGACCGGACAGCGGGTCGATGTCCAGCTGGAACATCACGCCGTCGGGGATGTCCGTGCTCACGGGCTGCGACAGCAGGCGGCGGCGGATCTCGGAGATCCGCAGGTCGCCCGCCTCCTCGCCCTCCAGCGCGGGGAACTGGAAGACCTGGAAGGCGATGACACCGAGGTCGTCCGCGCCGAAGGAGGCGGCGAGCTCCGGGGCCTCGGCGACGACCTGGCCGAACGGCAGGGCGTTGCCGTACGCCTTCAGGCAGGTCGCGCGGGTCCGCTGCACGACCTCCCGGAAGGTGGCCGCGCCGCTGACGGAGGTCCGCAGCGGGACGAAGTTGAAGAACGCCCCGACCGTGTCCTGGAACCTGGCCGGCCCGCGGCCCGAGGCCATCGTCGGGACGACGACGTCGGTCGCGCCGAGCCTCTCGTTGAGGAACACCTTGTAGGCGGCGAGCAGGACCATGAAGGCCGAGCTGCGGGTCTCCTTCGCGACCGCCAGGGCCGCCGAGGTCAGCTCCGCGTCGATCTGGAAGCGGTGGACGGAGGTGGTCTTCTCCACGCCCGCCGACTTCAGGTGGTCCGTCGGGACACCGGTGATCTTCGCCCCCGCCAGCTGCTCGCGCCAGTAGCCGCGCGCCTTCACGTCCGCGTCCGGAGCGAAGCGCTCGCGCTCCCACCGGGCGAAGTCCTGGAACTGGGTGACCTCCGGGAGGGCGGCGGCCGGGTAGCCGCGCCGCTCGGCGTAGTACGCGCCGAGATCCCGGATGATCAGCTGGATGGACACCTCGTCGGCCGCCGTGTGGTGGGCGATCAGGACGAGGACCGCGTCGTCCTCGTCGAACCGGCCCAGGACCGCGCGCAGCAGCGGCAGGTCCCCGACGCCGTAGTGGCCGCCCTCCAGCTCGATGAGGAGCTCCTCGGCGCGGCGGTCGCGTGCCGCCACGTCCGGTTCGGGGATCTCGCGCACGGTCAGGGAGACGGGCGAGGCCGGCAGGATCTCCTGGCGCTGGCCGCCGGGGGTCCGCACGATCGTCGTACGCAGCGCCTCGTGGCGCTCGACGACGTCGTCGAGCGCGCCCTGGAGTGCGTCGAGGTCGGTCTTCCCGGCCAGCCGCCAGCCGCCGACGATGTTGTAGAGCGGGCCGAAGGGGCCCTTCTCGTCGCCCTGGTCGAACATGCACAGGAACTCTTGGTTGAAGGACAGGGGAATGCTCATCGGGTCGTCCCAAGTGTCGTGGAGGAAGCGGCGGGCCCCGGCCGGGCCGCGTTGCGGACGGCCCGGCCGGGGCTGAGGCGCGAACCGGGTGCCGGGCTTCAGCGCAGCTCGGTGCCGGTGGAGGCGGCGGCGGCGAGGAACTCGCCGCGGGAGAGGGCGGCGGCGACCAGCTCGATGTCGTCGGACATGTAGCGGTCCTTGTCCAGGGTGGGGACCAGCGAGCGGATCTGGTCGTACGTCGCCTTGCCGGTCGGGCTGAGCCGCTCGTAGCGGCCCGACAGGTCGACGGCCTGGGCCGCGGCGAGGAACTCGACCGCGAGGATGCGGGTGTTGTTCGACAGCACCCGGCGGGCGTTGCGGGTGGCGATCAGGCCCATGCTCACGACGTCCTGGTTGTCGCCGTTGGACGGGACGCTCTGGGTGCTCGCGGGGCCGATGGTCCGGTTCTCCGCGACCAGGGCGGTGGCGGGGTACTGTGCGCCGGCGAAGCCGCTGTTGAGGCCCGGGTCGCTGGCGACCAGGAACTCCGGCAGGCCGTCGCTGAGGTGACGGTTGAGCAGGCGGTTGGTACGGCGCTCCGAGAACACGCCCAGCTGGGTGAGGGCCAGCATGACGAAGTCCATGGCGAAGGCGATCGGCTGGCCGTGGAAGTTCGCGCCGTGGAAGATTTCCTTGCCGTCGAAGAACAGCGGGTTGTCGTTGGAGGAGTTCAGCTCGGTCTCGAGCTTTTCCACGGCGTGGTACAGGGTGTCCCGGACCGCTCCGACGACCTGCGGGATGGCCCGCAGCGTGTAGGCCTTCTGCAGGTAGACCTCGGTACGCGAGACACCGTCGCCGGTGCGCTGCTCCTGCGCCTGGCGGCGCAGCTCCGCGTGCTCGACCATCAGGCCGCTGCCGCTGAGCAGCGCGCGCATGTTGGCCGCGGTGTCGATCTGGCCCTGGTGCGGACGGGCGATGTCGTGGCCCTCGGCCTGGAACGGGCTGGTCGAGCCCTGGAGCGCCTCCAGGACGAGCGCGGTGCCGATCTCGGCCTGACGCACCTGGTCCAGGGCGCGGGCCACGACCAGGGAGCCCAGACCCGTCATGGCGGACGTGCCGTTGATCAGCGCGAGGCCCTCCTTGAAGCGGAGCTGGAGCGGCTCGATGCCCTTCTCGCGCAGCACCTCGGCGGTCGGGACGCGCTTGCCGTCCCGCAGGACGTAGCCCTCGCCGATGAGCGTGCCCGCGATGTGCGAGAGCGGAGCCAGGTCGCCGCTGGCACCGAGCGAGCCGATCTCCGGGATGGCCGGCGTGATGTTCTCGTTGAGGTAGAGGGCCAGGCGCTCCAGCAGCTCGGGGCGCACGGCGGAGTAGCCCTTGGAGAGGGCGTTGAGACGGGCCGCCATGATCGCGCGGGCCTCGTCCTCGGCGAACAGCGGGCCGACGCCGGAGCTGTGGCTGCGGACCAGGTTGGTCTGGAGCTCGATCTCCTTCGACTTGTCGACCTGCATGTAGATCATCTCGCCGTATCCGGTGGTGACGCCGTAGACGGGGGCACCTTCCTCGACGATCTTCTCGAACTGGACACGGCTCCTGGCCGCCTTGGCCAGGGTCTCCGGGCTCACGACGGCCGGCGTCTGCTCCTCGGCCACGCGGCGGACCGCAGCGATGTTCAGAGTCTCGCCGTCGAAGCTGACGCTCGATCCGTCCGCGTCGACCGAGAAGTCCGTCTCAAGCAGTGTCACGACATTCACCCCAAGTGGTATGGAATACGCAAGTTCAGTGGAAAGAGGCCCTGACGGCCGTGCTCGGTGCCGGCGCTCAGCGGGCGGCCGGAGCGGCCCCGGCCAGAGCGCGCCGGTCGACCTTGCCGCCGGTGTTGCGGGGCAGGCGCTCCAGCGTCACGAACGACAACGCCGGCAGGGTCTTGCCGAACCACCGCACCAGGGCGGCCCGCCAGTCGGCCGGGGTGGCCACCGGATCGCCGTCCGGTGTGCGACGGGGCACCACGTACGCCTCCAGCCGCGTCACGAGTCCGTCGGGGCCGGTGCGCGCGACCACGGCGCAGGAGGACACCGACGCGTGGGCGGCCAGTGCCGCCTCGATACCGATGAGCTCCAGCCGGGTACCGGAGATCTTGATGCGGGAGTCGCCGCGACCGGAGTACTCCAGCGAGCCGTCCCAGCGCCGGCGGCCCAGATCGCCCGTGCGGTGGATGCCGCTGCCCACGAGCGCGTCGAGGCTGTCGTCGGCCAGGGGCCGGAAGGCCTCGCAGCCGGGGCCCTCGCCGATGTAACCGGGTGTCACCTGCGGGCCCAGCACGACGATGTCGCCCGTGACACCCGCGGGGCAGGGCCGGTCGTTCTCGTCCAGGACCAGCACCTGACGGCCGGGGATGGACCGGCCGATCGGTACGGCGCCGCGCACCGGTGCGGCGACCTCGGCCCAGGTGGCCAGGATCGTCTCGGTGGAGCCGTAGAGGTTCACCAGCCGGGCGGCGGGCAGCGCGGTCCGCACCGCCTCCGCGAGTTCCCCGGACAGTGCCTCGCCGGCCAGGAGCAGGTGCCCGAGGGAGCCGAGGCGTCCCGGGGCGGCGCCGACGGCGCCGATCAGCTCCCGCGCGAAGCTCGGAACCGTCTGCAAGTGGGTGATGCCCTGCGCGTCGAGCCAGGCCACGAGCTTCTCGGGATGAGCCCGGATCCGCTCGGGCACGGGGCACAGGGTGGCCCCGACCGCCAGAGCGGCGAACACCTCCACCAGGCCGGCGTCGTAGCCGGGAGCGGCCCACTGGGCCACGCGCGAGCCCGGTCCGATGCCGAACTCCCCGGTGAACCAGTCGATGAACTGGGCGAAGGTGCGGTGGGTCTGCGGTATGCCCTTCGCGGTGCCGGTCGTACCGGAGGTGTAGGTCACGTACGCCCACCGGTGGGACGAGGCAACCTCGTCCGGTCGCCCCGGCGCGGAGGCCACCGTGGTGCCGTCCGCGCCGGGGACCGCCCGGTCGGGGGTTGCCGGGTAGGTGAGGACGTCCGTGAGGACGTCCAGGTCCAGGACGTGCCCGTCCAGTTCGCTCCGGTACCAGTCGACGAGGCGGCGGTCGCCGCGGTCGCCGGCCAGGATCAGACAGTGCGGCCGCAGGCTGTCGAAGACGGCCCTGCCGCGCTCCCCGGTGTCGCCGGTGCCCAGGCAGACGGCGTGGGCGCCCGCCCCGAACACGCCGAGCAGGGCCGCGGCCTGCGGGGATCCGGGGGGAAGCATCAGCGCCACCGCCGAGCCCTCGCCCGCGCCGAGGTCGCGCAGGGCGCCCGTGACGCGTGCGGCCCGCGCGAGGAGTTCGCCGTACGTGACCTCGCCGGTGGCCTCGGACAGCGCCGTCGCGCCGGGGGCCCGCTCGGCCACCGCACGGAAGCGGTCGTGGACCGCGGGGCTGCTCCACACTCCGGCCGCCGCCGCGTCGGCGTCGACGACCGAGCGCAGGATCTCCTCGGGGCTCTCCAGCGCGAGCGCGTGAGCCGGCGCCGCGGGATCGGCCAGGGCCGCCTCCAGCACGGTGCGCAGCTGGCCGAGGAAGCCGGCCGCGGCTTCGGGGTCGTACGGAGTGGTGCGGTACGTCAGGTGACCGGTGACGGAAGGAGTGGTCTGGTGCACCGTCAGGGCGATGTCGGCCTCCGGCGAGTCACCGCGGAACCAGCCCTCGTCCGAGCGGAGCCTGCGCACGTGCGCGCCCGCCAGCCGGAGCACCGGCCCGAACGGGTCGGCGGAGGCGAAGACCGCGTCGTACGGGACCTCGTCGGCGGCGGCCCCGGTGGTCCGCTGGAGCGGGAGGCGCTGGTCGGCGGCGGCGGACCGCCGCAGTGCGGCCGTCCGCAGCAGCAGTTCGCGGAAGGCGGGACGCCCCGAGAAGTCGCCGCGGATGCGCCCGCCCCCCGTGACGGCGACCGTCACGGCGCCCTCGGCGCGGTGCCGGCCGAGCAGCCAGTGGTAGGCGGTCAGGAGGATGTCGTAGGGAGTGACGCCCTCCCGGGCACTCACCTCGCCGAGCGAGGAGGCGAACTCCGGGCCCCAGTCGAAGTCCGCGCTGCCGAAGTCACCGGTCCGGCCGGCGGTCTCGGACGCGTAGGCGGTGGAGAGGTCGTCCGCCAGGCCGGCCAGTGAGCGGCCGGCCGCGAACGCCCGGTTGACCGCGATCAGAACCAGGTGGGAGTCGTCCGCGAACCGCCCGACGGTCAGGCGGGCGGCCGGGCCGCGGTCCGCGGGGAAGGAGAGCGCGAGCGGGTCGCCCCACAGCCGTTCGGCCGCCTCCCACGGACCGGCGTCCGCCACCGTGCCGAGGTCCGTGAACCAGTGGGCGTCACCGCCCGTCCTGGTGGTGGCGTCCGGCATGTCCTGCCCGGCGGTGGCGCCCCGCCAGGCGGCGCGCAGCGCCTGTGTGTCGAGGCCGCCGGTCACGGCATACGCCCGGACAACGTGGGCCGTCTCGGTCACGCCCCATCCCTTCCCTTCGTGTGATGTGGCCGGTCGGCTCAGTGACTGACGAGTTCGTCGGCCGACCGGGACGGGGCCGCGGGCTGTGCGGCAGGTGCCGCCTGGGGGGTCCGGGCGGCGCCGGCGGCGGGGCCCGTGAACTTCTCGACCGCGTCGCGGGCGACGTTCCACAGCACCCGGGCGATGAACGCGGGGCGCATCATCGCGTCGGGCTTGTCGACGAGACCGGCGCCGCGCATGTAGGCGGCGGTGATCTTGCCGTCGCGGGTCGCCGCCGTCTGGACCAGCTTGAGGAACGTCTGCGCGGCCTTGACCTGCGGCGTGCGCTCGCCCTGCACCCCGGGGAAGGTGAGGTCGACGGTGTTGGTCATCTCCCACGGCGGGTCGATGACGTCGCGGGCCAGGTCGCGGAAGAAGTCGGCGGGGATCGGGGCCGCGCCGGTGTGCAGGTGGTCGCGGATGGTCAGCGCGCCGAGCGCGGCGGCCGTCATGCCCTGGGCGTAGACCGGGTTGAAGGTGGTGACGGCGTCACCGGTGACCAGCAGGCCCTCCGGGAAGCGCGGCATGTCCTCGTAGCGGCGGCGCAGGGTGGTCGGGAAGCGGAACGCGACCGGCTCGTCCAGCGGCTCGGCGTGCTGGAGGGCGTCGTAGATGTCCGGCACCGCGAGGGACTTCACCCAGGCGTACAGGCCCTCCTGGTCGATGGGCGGGTGGTCGCCCAGGAGACCGTAGGTGGTCAGCTCGACGCGGTCGCCGTCGGTCTTGGTGAAGATGGCGCCGCGGGGAAGCTCCGGGGAGGCGACCGGGTTGATCGACAGGTCGCCGTGGTAGGGATCCTCGAGCAGCTTGTAGTGCTGGGTGACGTAGCCGAGGCCGATCTTCTTGCGCTCCTCGACGACGCGCGGGTAGCCGAGCTCCTCCAGCCACACCGGGGTGCGTGAACCGCGGCCCGTCGCGTCGACCACGAGGTCGGCCCCGATGGTCTCCTCGGTGCTCCCCGCCGCCAGGCTCTGGACGCGGACACCGGTGACCTTGGTGCGGTCGGCAGTCGTGACGAGACCGAGGATGTCGTGCTCCTCGAAGAAGGCCACGTTCGACAGGGCCGCGGTGCGCTGGCGGATGTGCTTCTCCAGCATCGGGCGGCTCGCGGCCACACAGGTCAGCCCGGCGACCTCGGGCTTGAGCCGCTTGCCGTTGAAGTACCAGCGCACGTGCCCGGCCAGGTCGCCGGTCGGGACGCCGTCGGCGAAGAGCTCCTCGGTGATGCCCGGGAACATCTCCTCCATGGCCAGCTGGCCGCGGGCCAGCAGCCCGTTGATGTGCCGGCTCTGGGGGCAGTTCTTGCGCGGGCCGTCCACCCCGGTCAGCACGTCACGGTCAACGATGAGTACTTCGTCATAGGCATCGGCGAGCACTCTGGCCGCGAACAGGCCGGCGATGCTTCCGCCGAGTACCACCGCGCGAGTACCGGTCTTGTCGCCCGACACGGGGACCTCCTCGAACTTCCCTTTATGGGATGAGAATCAGGGAATGGATGGAATTCGGATGATCGGATTAGATGCTGCCGATCGTCGCGCCCAGCCGAGCCGCGGCGCATCTCCTGGCGTGCTGCCCGGTGGAGCGGTTGTGCTCTACCGGGCCGCAGCGGTCAGCGGTCGGCGGGGCCGGTGGCGAAATGCGCACGCGAGAGCTCGCGCGCGGCCGCCGTGAAGAGGAACAGGGCGATGCCCGCATGGCTCTGCTGCATGGACATGTCGCGCCAGACCCGTTCCATGCGCTGGCCCTGGCGCACGGCGCTGGAACCGGCGGTGGGGAACAGGTGGGCCTCGACGGCGCGCCAGCTCATCCGTACCGCCTCCCGGCAGATGGTGGCGATGCGCAGTTCGAGTTCCGGGGTGACGTGCTCGGCCCCGAGGGCGGCGGCCTCGTCCCACTGCCGGACCGCGCCCAGCAGGCCCGCCTCGGCGGAGTGGACGAGCCCGGCGGCCTGGCCGTACCAGTACTGGAAGTCGGGGTCCTCGGTGCGCGGCACGATGGGCGGGAACATGGTGTGGCGTTCGCGCATCAGCTCCTCGTACGCGTCGAGGGCGTTCTTGGCCATGCCCACGGCGAGCGCCGCGTCCTCGAGGATCATGAAGCTCAGAGGCCCGCCGCCGTACGTCGGATTGCCGTGCAGGGCGCGGCCCGGTGTACCGCCGCTGACGTCCACCTGGCTCATGTGGGTGTCCAGCGTCAGGTGGGCGGGGACACGGCCGTTCTCGATGCGGATGCTGTGCGAACCGCTGCCGCGCAGGCCCAGCGTCCCCTTCCAGTCGTCGAGCCGGGTGAACTCGCTGCGCGGGGCCACGAACAGCATCGGCCGCGGCTCCCCGTCCCCGCCGTCCACCAGCGTGTGGCCGATGAAGTGCGTGGCGTACGGCGAGCCGGAGCAGTACCTCCAGGTGCCGTTGAGCACCCACTGTCCCTCACCGTCGCGTTCCGCGGTGCCGCTCGGCGCGACCGTCGCCGGGGCGATGAAGTCGCCGCCGGCGAAGACCTCCGCCTGGGCCCGCTCGTCGAACAGCGTCGCCACCGCGTGGGAGTGCGCCGCGCCCAGGCAGAACATCCAGCCCGTCGAGGGGCAGCCGCGGGTCAGGGCGACCACCACGCGCATGAAGGTGTCGACGCCGAACTCGTAACCGCCGTAGCGCCGCGGCACCAGGATCCGGTAGAAGCCGGCCCGCCGGAAGGCCTCGTGGGTGTCCTCGGCGTAGAAGCCGCGCTGCTCCGTCTCGGCCTGGCGGCCGATCAGACCCCGGGCCAGGGACTCGGCCCTGGCCACGACCTCGTCCGGGGTCAGGCCGGGCTCGGGCGGGAGGACGGCGGTCCGTTCGGGAGCACTCGCGGTGACTGTCATTGCTGCGCGGATTCCTTTGCCTCGGATGATGCCGCTGCACGGGGCCACACCACCCCGCGGCGCCGGCGCGCGACAAGTGGCCCACGGCCGACGGTGGCAGAGTCGCACCGCCCCGGAGCGGGCGCATCTCCTGGTTTGCGGCACCCGGCAGGGCCGTCGCCGGGCCGGGACGGCGGGAAGCCGGAACAGCACGCGGGAAGATGCCGGTCCGCGGCGCCGGATGGGATCGTCGGACCGCCCGGTCCGGTCCGCCGGCCGTACGGATCCTGCCAACCGACGATCCTGGAGTTCCGTTGAGAACCGCGCACCGCACCTGCCCCATCTGTGACGCCGTCTGCGGCTTGCGGATCGAACTCGACGACGACGGGAAGGTGCTCAGCGTCCGAGGGGACGCCGACGACCCGCTGTCCAAGGGCTACGTCTGCCCCAAGGGCGCCAGCCTGGGCCGTATCGACGAGGACCCGGACCGCCTGCGCGTGCCGATGATCCGTACCGGCGACCAGTGGCGCGAGGCGAGCTGGGACGAGGCCTTCGAAGCGGTCGAGCAGGGCCTCATGGGCGTCATCGACCGCCACGGCCGCCAGTCCGTCGCCGCCTACTTCGGCAATCCCACCTTCCACACCATGGGCGGCATCTTCTACCGCGGACCGCTGTCGCAGTCCCTGGGCACCACCAACCTCTACAGCGCCGGCACCATCGACCAGCTGCCCAAGCACGTGGCCGTCGGCCTGATGTTCGGCAGCGGCACCGCCATCTCCGTGCCGGACCTGGACCGCACCGAGTACCTGCTCATCCTCGGAGCGAACCCGGCGGAGTCCCACGGCTCGCTCTGCGCCGCCCCCGACTTCCCCGGCCGGCTCAAGGCCCTGCGCGCCCGGGGCGGCAAGATCGTCGTGGTCGACCCGCGCCGTACCCGCACCGCGGACCTCGCCGACGAGCACCACTTCGTGCGCCCGGGCACCGACTCCCTGCTGCTGTTCGCCATCGTGCACACCCTGCTCGCCGAGAACCTCGTCACCCTGCGCGTCGAGACCGAAGGCCTGGACGAACTGCGCTCCCACGCGGGTCCGTTCACCCCCGAGGCCGTCGCACCCGTCTGCGGGGTGCCCGCGGGCGACATCGTCCGCCTCGCCCGCGAACTGGCGGCCGCTCCCGCCGCGGCCGTCTACACCCGCATGGGAACCAGCACCGCCGACTTCGGCACCCTCACCCAGTGGCTCGTCGACGTCATCAACACCCTCACCGGCAACCTCGACCGGCCCGGCGGCGTCATGTTCCCCAAACCCGCCACCCTCGAAATGCCCTGGGGCCCCCGCCCCTTCACCTCGGGCCGCTGGCACAGCCGCGTGAAGAACCACCCCGAGGCGATGGGCGAACTCCCCGTCGCCACCCTCGCCGACGAGATCGAGACCCCGGGGGAGGGACAGGTGCGGGCGCTGGTCTCCATCGCCGGAAACCTCGCCCTGTCCGCACCCAACGGCCCCCGGCTCGCCCGCGCCCTCGGCGACCTGGAGTTCATGGTCTGCGTCGACCCCTACCTGAACGAGACCACCAAGTACGCCGACGTCATCCTGCCGCCCCCGCGCATGATGCAGATGCCGCACTACGACCTGCTGCTCCTGACCGTCACGGTCCGCAACTACACCCGCTTCTCGCCGCCCGTGCTGCCCCTGGAACCCGGACAGCTCTCCGAGGCCGAGATCATGGCCCGCCTCAGCCTCATCGCCGCAGGCGCCGGCGCCCACGCGGACCCCGCCCAGCTGGACGAGGCGGTCATCGGCCAGCTGCTCGGCATCGGCACCCAGATACCCGGCTCGCCCTTCCACGGCATGGAGGCCACCGAGGCCCGTGCGCTCCTGACCGGCGACAGCGGCCCCGAGCTGATGCTCGACGCGATGCTGCGCCTGGGACCCTACGGGCTCTCCCTGGAGGAGCTGCGCCGCCACCCCAACGGCCTGGACCTCGGCGCGCTGGAGCCCCGGCTGGCCGAAGTGATCGACACCGAGTCCGGTGCGGTACGCCTCGCCCCCGTCGAGCTCGACCCGGAGATCGAACGCCTCGGCGCGCGGCTGGCCACGCCCACCCCGCAGATGCTCCTCATCGGCCGCCGCCAGCTGCGCTCCAACAACAGCTGGCTGCACAACGTCCCGTCGCTGGTCGGCGGCAGCAACCGCTGCACCCTGCACATCCACCCCGAGGACGTGGCCCGGCTCGGCCTGGACACCCACGCCCGCGTCACCTCGGCCACCGGCGACCTCGTCGTCCCGATCGAGCCCAACGAGGCGATCATGCCGGGCGTGGTCAGCCTTCCCCACGGCTGGGGACACGCCGGGTCCGCGCAGCGCACCGCCGCCGCCCACCCCGGCGTCAACGCCAACGCCCTGACCGACGACTCGACGATCGACGCCCTGTCGGGCAACGCCGTCTTCAACGGCGCCCCCGTCACCGTGGCCCCGGCGCCCGCGCCCGACGGCGAGGAGCCGCCCCGGCACGAGCCCGTCCTGCTGCCGGTGTTCGCCGCCTAGCGCTGTGGCCGGAAGGGTTTGCCGGGTCGCGGCGTTCCCCCCGGCCACCGCGGGGAGGGGCCCCCGGGTGCGGTGCACCGCACGGCTGGGGCCGCGGCCCGTACGGGACGCACCGGCGCGGTCCGACCACGCGGCGACGCGCAGTGCCCCCGCCCCTCCCGGCGGTAGCCGGGGCAGCGCCGCCGGCCGGGCGGGACCTTCACGACACGCCCTGGCGGCAGCTGCGAGAGCAGCTCCGCCCGCACCACCACCCGCCCCTACTGGAGGATCCATGAACCCCGGCGCCCCGGACGAAGTCGTCGTCATCGAGGCCTGGCTCTCCGAGTTCCCGTTCCCCGACTTCCTGGAGCCGATCCGGGAACGCGCGAGGGAGTTCGAGAAGGCCCACCCCGGATACCGGATCGACATCCGCGGCCACTCCTACGAGCGGCTCCCCGAGGCCGTCGCCGAAGCGGCGGCCAGGGGCGCGGCCCCGGCCATCGCCACGTACTACGCCGGCGCCTCGCAGCTGGCCCGGGACGCCCGCGCCCAGGACGGATCGCCGCTGTTCGTCTCCGTGGAGAAGGCCGTCGCCGGCCGCTCCGAGATCCTCGGCGAGCGCGTGGTCCTCGACGACTTCCTGCCGGGCGTGCGCGAGTACTACACGGTCGACGGCGACTTCGCGACGGTGCCGCTGACCCTCTCGACGATGCTGCTCTACGCCAACACCACCGTCCTGCGACGGGCCGGAGTCGACGCCCTGCCCCGGACATGGCAGGAGACCACGGCCGCCTGCGAGGCCGTGGCCCGTCTGGAGGACGGTCCCGGCCACGGCATCGCCTGGCCGGTGGACGGCAAGTTCATCCAGCACGCCCTCGCCCAGCAGGGAGCCCTCCTCGCCGACGCGGGCAACGGCCGCTACGGCCGGGCCGCGAAGCTCGACCTGCAGTCCGCCGCACTCGCCGACTACGTGGACTGGTGGCGGAGCCTGCACGACGAGGGGCACTACCTGGACACCGGCGTACCGGAGGACTGGGCGGGCACCTTCAAGGCGCTGGTGGACCAGAAGGTCGCGCTGCGCTTCAGCTCGTCCTTCGACGCCAACTACATGGTGCGGGCCGCCGAGGCGGCCGGCTTCGACCTCGAGGTGGGCGTCCTGCCCCGCAACGGAGCCATGCCCTGCGCGGGCAACTGGATCGGCGGCGACTCCCTCTGGCTCACCGACGGCCTCGACGAGGCGGTCCGCGACGGTGCGCTCGCGTTCATGCAGTACCTGAACAGCCCCCGCGCCGCCGCCGCATGGCACAAGGCGAGCGGCTCGGCCCCCGCGACGTACGGCGTGATCGCGCTGCTGGAGGAGGAGGGCTGGTTCGACCAGCACCCCCACCACCGGGCGACCGGCGAGCAGCTCGAACTGCGCAGCGGACCGCCGGAGGCGCACGGAGCGGTGCTGGGCGGCTTCCACGCCATCCAGATCGTGATGATGGAAGCCGTGCAGGACGTCCTGGCCGGCGCCGAGCCGCGCGCGCGGTTCGCGCGCGCGCAGGAGCGGGCCCAGACGCTGCTCGACGACTACAACGCCTACGCGCAGGGCACCGGCCCGCTGACGCCCGACTGCCTCACGGTGCGCATCTGACGCGGAGCACGGGCGCGTGCGCCACGAGCAGACGGCCCGGTCGCAGACGCAGGGGGTCCCGGCCGGGCCGTCGCACGCCGGTCGCACGCCGGTCGTGCGCCGCGGGTCAGACGGACGCGAGTACCGGATCCGCCCCGGCACGCAGGAGCGGTGTCACGTAGAGCTCGTGCGCGCAGGCCGAGGCCAGCGCGCCGAGGCTGGAGACGTTCATCCCCTCCGGCAGGCCCGCGCTCTCGTAGGCCAGCGGCAGCTCGGTGCAGGCCGTGATGACCGGCAGCCGCTCGCGCCGCCACAGACTGCGCACCACCGACGCGAACACCCGGCCGGCCTGCTCCGTGTGTCCGGCCTTCACCAGGACGGCGGTCTCCTGGATCAGCTCCTGCATCCCGGGCGCCGGAACGATCAGCCGGTAGCCCAGCTCCGCCGCCCGCCCCTGGTACAGGCCGCTGGCCACGGTCCCGGAGGTCGCCGTCAGCCAGCCGCCCTGCGGGCTCAGCAGCATGGCCGCCTGCAGGGTCGCATCCACGATGTGGACGAGCGGCACCGGCAGCCGGTCCCTGATGCGGTCGATGTAGACGTGCGCGGTGTTGCACGGCACGGCCAGCAGGTCCGCTCCCCAGCCCGCCAGTGTCGTGAGACCCTCCAGGATGCCGGGGAGGGGTGCGTCGCTGCCGTCGAGCAGGGCGGTGCTGCGGTCGGGGATCGACGGCTCGGAGAGCATCATGATCCGCGGATGCTCCTGATCGGTCGTCCCGGGGACGCGCGCGGCAAGCAGACGCAGGAACTCCGCCGTCGCCGCGGGGCCCATGCCGCCCAGCACGCCAAGGGTTCCTGCCGGGGCGGTCATCGCGTCCCGGGCTCCGCGGGTCCCGCCAGCCGGCGGGCCACGCGTTCCGGCAGCGCGGCGGCCAGCAGCCGGCCGCGCCGCGAGGGGCTGCACCACCAGTCCAGATACAGGGTGCCCTCCCGCACGACACCGTTGACGGTCACGGTGTCCCGGCCGGTCGCGGGCAGCACGGTGAAGTCGACCTCGTCCGCCTCGACGACGGCCAGGGGGGCGCCCGCGGGCAGCAGCCCGGAGAGGTCACCGAAGTGTTCGTAGCGGATCAGGGCCTTCGCGGCGGACGCCGCGGTCCGGGCCCGGGACCAGCGGCCGATGCCGTCGTGCCCGTTGCCGGCGGTGTGGTCGACCACGTCGACCGCCGGTTCGTCACCGAGGGAGACGAGCGTCTGCGACAGCGCCCGGGCCACGTCGGCCGCGGAGGCCGCAGCGCCGCACCTCACCCGGATCCGCACCGGAGCCTCCTGCGCCGTGCCGGCGGGATGCCCCGCGGCCGCGGGGCCGGGCACGGCGGGCGCCGGCCCACCGGTGGCGGCAGCGGCACGCTCCAGGAACGCGCCGGCGGCCGGGAGCTGCGCCCGGCCGTCCGGCGCGGCCCACAGCGTGCACAGGTCGCGCAGCAGCACCCGCCAGGAGGCGGTGTCGGCCAGCAGGTCGTGGACCACCAGCAGCAGCCGGGCGGGCCGGGACCCGCGGTCGACCAGGGCGATCTGCAGGAGCGGTCCCTCGGTGAGGTCCAGCCGCGAGCGCAGCCGTTCCACGGCGGTGCGCAGCGCCTCCGGCTCCCGCGCGGGATCCCCGGCCGAGAGGTCCAGGCGCAGCACGGGCAGAGCGCCCGCGACGCCCGCGTCGTACTGGCGCCACGCGCCCCCCTCGTGCGTGAACCGCAGCCGCAGCGCCTCGTGGTGCAGCAGCAGCTGGAGGGCCGCCCGCCGGACCCTGCCGGAGTCGGCGCCGTTCGCGGCCTCCAGCAGCAGCGCCCGGCCCTGCAGGGCCGGCCCGGACGTGCCCGCGCCTGCGAGCACCTCGTGCTGGGCGGGCGTCAGCGCGGCCTCCCGCACCGCCGGGGCGAGCGGGGCCACCGAGGTGCGCTCCGCCCCGGCCGTCTCGGCCGGGGTGACCGGGACGCCCGCCTCGGGCAGCGGGTAGCCGATCTGGAGCAGCATCTTCTTCACCCGCGGGGTCGCGGCGGGCTCGCGCAGCTCCTCGTCCGCCTCGGTCCGCGCCAGGTGTCCCAGGCGGACCTCCCAGCGGGTGGGCGCCTCGTAGTTGTGGAAGCCGCGCTCACGGGTGTGCACGAGCACGCCCGCGTCGTTGATCATGCAGTTCGAGCTGCAGAAGCCGGTGTCCCCGGGCTGGGACCACAAGTCCGAACGGGACTTCAGCAGGGCGCGGATGCCGTCCTTGGTGACGTCGGAGTACCGGTAGTAGTCGACGACCTCGACGGAGTCGACCGCCTCGGCGCCGATGGCGCCGCCGGACTGGTGGTACGCGCTGCGGCCGGCCTTGAGCCTGGGCTCGATCTCCGCCGGGTCGAAGATGCCCTGGTTGTGGAACCAGCTCAGCCGCTCGTCCATGATCTGGCCGCGCGAGAGACCGGTGACGATGGTGGGGATCCCCAGGTCGTGGGCGTGCTGGGTACTGAGGTCCAGCAGCGAGCGGAAGCAGCCGTTGCACACGCTCTTGTGCTGCTGGAGGCTCTGCAGGAAGACCTTGTTCTGATCGGCGTGGGTGGCGGTGACGTGCTCGATGCCGAGCTCGGAGGTGATCGCCTCGACGTTGCGCAGGGCCGTCTTGGAGATGAACCCGTTGTCGAAGGTGAACGTACGCACGCGCAGGCCGAGTTCGATCAGCCGGTACAGCACGTACGAGCTGTCCTTGCCACCGCTGTAGAGCAGCAGGCAGTCGTAGCGCGACCCGCGCTCCTCGGCGCGGGCGCGCACCAGCCGTACGAAGGCGTCCACGTCAGCGAAGTACGACAGGATGTCCTGCCCCTTCGCCTCGTACATCGCGCACAGGTCACAGACCCCCGACGCGTCGAAGGTGATGCCGGGGTAGCGGCTGCTGATCCCGCAGCGGTCACAGGACCGCGACTGCGCCACGGCGGAAACGGCGGCAGGCTGCGGGGCGAGTTGCGTGGTCATCGGGGTCCCTAGATGGCGAGGAGGTCGTCGAGCGGTGCGTCGGCGGCCAGGAATTCGCGTTCGACGGCTTCGGCGAGCGTCGTGATCGTGGGCGACTGAAGGAAGTCGCGCAGCGCGACCGTGACACCGAAGGTGCGGTTGACCCGGGACAGCAGCTCGACCACGAGGAGCGAGGTGCCGCCCGAGTCGAAGAAGCCGTCCTCCAGGCCCACCCGGCCCACCGGCAGGATGCCCAGCCACAGCTCGGCCAGCGTCCGCTCGGTCGGGGTCCGCGGCTCGCCGCCGCGGACGTCGGTGACGGCGCGCCGCACCGGCACGGGCAGCGAGCCGCGGTCGATCTTCCCGCTGATGGTGCGGGGCAGCGCGGCCACCGGAACGAAGACCGCCGGCACCGCGCTGTCGGGCAACTGCTGCCGGAGGTGGTCGCGCAGGGCGGTGTACAGCACGTCGGGGTCGGTGTCCGCGGCGTCCGCGGCGAGTTCGAGATGCGCGCCCAGGTACGTGGCACCGTCCTCGTCCACCACGCTGACGGCCGCCTCGGCGACCGCCGGGTGGGTGCGCAGGAGGCTCTCGACGGCGGTGAGCTCGATCCGGACGCCGCCGATCTTGACCTGGTGGTCCTTGCGGCCGAGGAACTCCAGCGCGCCGTCCTCCAGCAGCCGCCCGAAGTCCCCGGTGCGGTAGACGATGTCGTCCGCGTCACCGGTGAGCGGGTTCGGTACGAAGACCCGGGCGGTCTCCTCGGGCAGGCCCAGGTAGCCCAGCGAGCGGTGGGGAGTCCGCAGGTAGACCTCACCGACGGTGCCGGGCTCGACGGGCCGTCCCCGCTCGTCCAGGAGCAGCAGCTCGGTGTCCGGCATCGGCCGTCCGACGGGCACGGAGACGCGTTCGGCGTCCCGCCGGGTGACGAAGTGGAAGGTCTTGGTCATCGTCGTCTCCGACGGCCCGTACAGGTTGAGCAGCCGGATCCGGTCGCCGTACCTGCCGAACCAGCGCCCGGCGTCGGCGGGCGCGAGCCGCTCGCCGGACAGCGCGACGCACCGCAGGCGGGACAGGGTGAGGTCGGCCGCGAGCGCCGCGTCCGCCAGCCCGCGGAACAGGGACGGGACGCAGTGCACCAGGTCGATGCGCGCCTCGTCGATCCAGCGGGCCAGTGCCGCCGGGTCGAGCAGGGTGTCCGCCGGCGGTACGACGAAGGTGCCGCCGGTGCTCAGCGGCACGAACAGGTCCCGCATCACGGCGTCGAAGGCGGGGGAGACGAGATTGCCGACCCGCCAGTCCGGGGTGACGCCGAGCAGCTCGGTCTCCCACTCGATGTAGTGCGTCACCGAGCCCAGCCGGCCCACGATGCCCTTGGGACGGCCCGTGGTGCCGGAGGTGTAGAAGACGTAGCAGGGGTCGTCGGCGCCGGCCCGGTGCGGACTCACGCGGGGCACGGGTCCGGACGCCCGGGTGTCGGCGGTGACGGTGCGCGCGTCCGGAGCGGCGTCCGCGAGCACCTGCGCGGCCACCGCGTCGGGTGAGGAGCCGAGCACGGCCCACCCGGGGGCCACGTCGGCGACGATGAGCCGCAGCCGGGCGGGCGGCGCCGACAGGTCCAGGGGCACGACGACGCCGCCGATGCGCAGGATCCCGAGCACGGAGGCGATCAGCTCGCGGCAGTCCCGGGCCAGCACGGGTACGAAGGCCCCGGCGCCCGCACCCGCGGAGCGGAGCGCGTCGGCGATGCGCGCGGCCCGCTCGTCCAGCTCGCGGTAGGTGAGGCGGCCCTGTGGCGACTCGACGGCCACCCGGTCCGGGAACCGCTCGATCGCCCTTCCCACCAGCTCGTGGATCGGTTCGAAGGTCATCTTGCTTCCTTGTCTCATCCGTGGTTGGCCAGCGAGAAGGTGTCCAGGAGGATGCCGAACGTCAGGACGACGAGCAGCAGGTCGTCGCCGTAGTGCGGGTGGATCTCGAACCCGTCCGCCATGTACCGGGTCCTCAGCCGCTCCACGGCGCCGGGATCGAAGTACCCCTGGCGCCGGATCCGCGCGGGCGAGAGCATGTCGTTGATCCACTCGATGTCGGCGCGCAGCAGCGCGGGGCTGCCCGGCGCCCGGAAGCCGAACTTCTCCCGGTCGATGATCTCCGGGGGAACCAGGCCCTGCGCCGCTTGGCGCACCACGTACTTCTCGCCGAGGGGGTTCACCTTCAGGTGCGCGGGGACCCGGGTCGCGAACTCCACGACCTCCCGGTCCAGGAACGGGTAGCGGGCCTCCACGGAATGGGCCATGGCCATCCGGTCGCCGTGGTCGGACAGCAGGTGGTCCGAGAGCCGCATGCGGAAGTCGAGGTAGGAACGCTGGTCCAGCGGATCCCGGCCGGCCAGGCTCGCCGGGTCGACCGGCGGGAAGCGCAGGCAGTCGCTCTCGTGGAAGGCCTCGCGCACACCGGCGGAGTACAGGCCGAGCTTGGCCTCGCGCCACGCGTGGTAGCGCCGTTCGTAGAAGATCCCGGAGTCGCCCCACAGCTGCCTGCGGACGTCGTCCTCCAGGGCCTCGCCGAGGCCGCCGCCCCGGCCGCCGCCCCGGCCCAGCCGGTCGAAGCGGTAGCCGACGTAGCCGCCGAACAGCTCGTCCGCGCCCTCGCCCGTGAGGATCACGCTCGTCCCGCTCTCCCGGGCCAGCTGCGCCAGCACCATGGAGCAGGTGTTGTACGTCTCCTTCACCGGGGTCTCGGCGTGCAGCACCATCCGCCGCAGGCCCTCGGTGATGTCCGTGGTGGAGAACTCCCGCTCGTGGTGGCGGGAGGACACCTTCTGCGCCATGAGGCGCTGATAGCCGGACTCGTCGATGGCCGCTTCCGGGAAGGTGATCGAGAACGAGTCGGTGGGCGGCGCGAGTTCGGCCACGATCGCCGCGATCAGCGAGGAGTCCAGGCCGCCGCTGAGGTAGAAGCCCACGGGCACGTCGGCTCGCAGGCGGCGCCTCACCGCCTCGGTGAGCAGCTCGCGCAGGGCTTCGGCGTAGTACCCGTCGGGCTCGACGGCCAGCTCGCCGGCGCGCGGGTAGGTGAGGTCCCAGTACGGGAACTCCTGCACGGAGCCGTCCTGGACGAGCAGGTAGTGGCCCCCGCGCAGGGCGCTGACGCCCCGGAACATGGTCCGGGGGCTCACCAGCCCGGGGAACGTGAGCACCTGGTCGAGCCCGGTCAGGTCCACCTCGCGGCCGACCCCCGGGTGCTCCAGCACCGCCTTGGCCTCCGACCCGAAGACGAAGTGGTCCGCGGTGCGCGCGTAGTGCAGCGGCAGGATGCCGACGTGGTCGCGGGCGAGGAACAGCCGCCGCAAGGTCTTGTCGTAGATCGCGAAGGCGAACTGGCCGTTGAGGCGCCGGAGCAGGCCGGTGCCCTCCTCCTCGTAGAGGTGGACCAGGACCTCGACGTCGCACTCGGTGCGGAAACGGTGTCCCTTGGCGATGAGCTCGGCGCGCAGCTCACGGTGGTTGAAGATCTCGCCGTTGCACACCATGACGACGCTGTCGTCCTCGTTCGACATCGGCTGGCTGCCACCGCCGAGGTCGTTGATGCTCAGACGGCGAAAGCCCAGCCCGAGACCGTCCGTGAGGAAAGCACCGTCGGAATCCGGACCGCGGTGGTGCAGGGTCGCGGTCATTCGCGTGAGGACCGACTGATCGACGGTAACGCCATTTCGGAGGGCCATGGACCCAGCGATCCCGCACATTGCCGGATCCTCCTCCAACAGATACGCCGAACGACTCGGACGGGGACGGGAGAGCGGACTGAAACCCGGCCGGGTCTGTCCGGCGAAACAGGGGGTCCTTACAACAACTACCGGAGGAATCGGCGCACTCACAAGAGAATCCGGGCTCCCGGAACAGCCTCAGCAATCTGGGAGAAAAACCTCCGGGCACGTGAACAGCACGGCCGGAGAAGACAACGGCGCCCGCGCTCCTACAGGCTGGTCACGGCCCCCCAGTACCTACGCGGGCCGGGCATGCCCGCGGGGCCGGCCCCGCCTGCCCCGATGGAGGAACGACGTGACGGATACGGGCACCCCGGCATTTGGACCTGCCACGATCACCGCCGACGACCCGCGCTACCCCAGCATGCTGCGCGGCACCAACCACCGGTTCCCGGCCAGCCCCGACTACGTGCGCGTCGTGACCACGACGGACCAGGTGGTGGCGGCGGTGACGGACGCCGTGGCGGCCGGCAAGCGGATCTCCGTACGCAGCGGCGGGCACGGCTTCGAGGACTTCACCGCCCACGGCGTCGAGGTCCTGCTCGACATGTCCGAGATGACCGCCGTGCGCTACGACGGCGAGCGCAGGGCCTTCTCCATCGAGGCGGGCGCCACGCTCGGCCACGTCTACCGGACCCTGTTCAAGGGCTGGGGCGTCACCATTCCCGGCGGCGAGTGCCCCGAGGTGGGTGTCGGCGGACACATCGTGGGCGGCGGCTACGGCCCCCTCTCGCGCAGCCTCGGCGCCGTCGTGGACTACCTGTACGCCGTGGAGGTCGTGGTCGTCGGCGAGGACGGCGCCGCGCGCGCCGTCATGGCCACCCGCGAGCCCGGCGACCCCCACCACGACCTGTGGTGGGCGCACACCGGCGGCGGCGGGGGCACCTTCGGCGTGGTGACGCGCTACTGGATGCGCTCGCCCGACGCCGCCCCGGACGAGGCCGACCCGGCCGCCCTGCTGCCCAAGGCCCCCTCCCGCTGGCGCAGCGGCATGGTCGTCTGGTCCTGGGAGAGCATGACGCAGGAGGCGTTCACCAGGCTCCAGAGCAACTTCGGGTCCTGGTTCGAGCGCAACAGCGGCGCCGACTCGCCGTACGCGCCGCTGGCCGGCTACTTCCACGGGACGCACCGCTCCGGCTTCGGCCTGACGGTGGGCGCGCACATCGACGACGACGTGCCCGACGCCGAGAAGCTGATGACCACGTTCTTCGAGGAGGTGTCGGCCGGTGTCGAGGTTCCGCCACTGTTCCAGCAGCAGCAGGTCAACCCCTGGCTCTACTTCTCGTCGTACCCGAACTGGGGCGACCCGGGCGACCCCTTCACACGCCGGATCAAGATCAAGGCGGCCTATCTGCGCAAGGGCTACTCCCCGGAGCAGACGGCGACCCTGTACCGGCACCTGACCACCGGCGACGCCAGCCCGGCACAGCTGATCCTCATCGGGTACGGCGGCCGGGTGAACACCGCCGCCCCGGACGCCACCGCGGCGGCCCAGCGCGACTCGGTCCTCAAGGCCGCCTTCATGTCGGTGTGGGGCGACGAGGGAGCCGACGAGGCCAACATCCGGCAGCTGCGGGAGATGTACCGCGACGTCTACGCGGCCACCGGCGGCGTGCCCGTGCCGAACGAGGCCAACGACGGCTCGTACATCAACTACGCGGACAGCGACCTGGCCGATCCCGAGTGGAACACCTCGGGCGTGCCCTGGCACACGCTCTACTACAAGGACAACTACCCGCGTCTGCAGCGGGTCAAGAAGGCCTACGACCCCGGTGACGTGTTCCGCCACAAGCTGTCGGTCCGGCTGCCCGGCTGAGCGCCCCGCACGCCGAAAAGGTGCCCGGCCCCCGCTCACGGCGGGGGCCGGGCACCTTTCGTTCCGGCGGCCGGGGCCCGGACGCTACGCGTCCGCCACGGCGGACAGCACCCGCTCGCCGATCACCTCGACCTGGCGCTGCTGGTCGGCGCCCTCCAGGATGCCGATGACCCGCTGGACGCCGAGCCCGCCGATCCCGCGCAGGACCCCGGCCAGCTCGTCGGCCGAGGCCTCGTCGCCCGCCGCGAACGGCATGATGCAGGTCTTCTCGATGGCCTCGTAGTCCGTGCCCTCGCTCTCGCAGTGACGGCGCAGGACGTCGAGCTTGGCGGTGAGGTCCGGGCCCGGGTAGAGGTTGCAGGCATCCGCGTGGCGGGCGACCAGACGCAGGGTCTTCTTCTCGCCGCCGCCACCGATCATGATCTTCGGCGTGGTGAGGTTCTGCGGCACGTTCAGTGCGCGCTCCAGGCGGTGGTGGACGCCGTCGAAGGGCTTCTCGTCGCCGCGCTCCCCCTCCCACATGCTGCGGCAGATCCGCACCGTCTCCTCCAGCCGCTCGAAGCGCTCCGCCAGCGGCGGGAACGGGATGCCGAGACCGAGCGCCTCCTCCTCGTACCAGCCCGCGCCGATACCGAGGTCGGCGCGCCCGCCGGAGAGCACGTTGAGGGTGGTCACCGACTTGGCCAGCAGGCCGGGGGAGCGGAAGTGGACGCCGGCGACCATCGGCATCACCCGGATGCGCCGGGTGTGGGCGGCGATGGTGGCCAGCGTCGTGAAGCACTCCAGCATGGGCTGCTCGGGGCCGCCCATGTGCGGGCCCTGCCAGACGTGGTCGGCGACACCGATGACGTCGAAACCGGCGTCGTCGGCGGAGCGGGACAGGGACGCGAGAGTGTCCGCCATGCGCGGTGCTCCGCCTTCCCAGGCGAAATCCGCTACGGCCAGGCCGATTTTCATGGCAGGTCTCCCAACAGCTGCTCTCTGACACGGTATTGAGGTGCACCCGAAGCGCATTCGAAGAATAGGCCAGACCCGGCGCCACCCATTCTTCGATCGTGCCCGTTTCGGACCCGGAGCGCCCGAAACGGGTGCGGAAACGGCAATCCATGAGATGCGTCCCCGAATTCCGCACCGAAAGCTGTTCGGATCGACCATCACGAGTGGAGGACCGGCAATGGTGACACGCGGACCCGGCGGACCCCCGGCGCGCACGAGGCCCAGCTACGCGTCGGGCGCCCACCCCGTCCCGCTGCTCGGAGAGACGATCGGCGCGAACTTCGACCGCTCCGTCGCCTCGCATCCGGACCGGGACGCGCTCGTCGACCGGCCCACGGGCCGCCGCTGGACGTACGCGGAACTCGGAGCCGAGGTCGACGCCCTGGCCGTCGGGCTGCTGGACCTCGGCATCACCAAGGGCGACCGGGTCGGCCTGTGGTCCCCCAACTGCGCCGAATGGGTGCTGACCCAGTACGCCGCGGCCAAGATCGGGGCGATCCTCGTCAACATCAACCCCGCCTACCGCACGCACGAGCTGGAGTACGTCCTGGGCCAGGCCGGGGTCCGCGTCCTGGTGGCCGCGAGCCGGTTCCGCAGCTCCGACTACGAGAGCATGATCGCCGAGGTCGCGCCCCGCTGCCCCGCCCTGGAGCACACGGTCCTGATCGGCGGCGAGAGCTGGCTGGCCCTGCGGGCCCCCAAGGACGCCGACGGCGCCCGGCGCCTCGCCGAGGCCGCGGCCGTACTCGGACCGGACGACCCGATCAACATCCAGTACACCTCCGGCACGACCGGGTTCCCCAAGGGCGCGGTGCTCTCGCACCACAACATCCTCAACAACGGCTTCTTCACCGGCGAGCTGCTCGACTACACCGAGGCCGACCGCGTCTGTCTGCCCGTGCCCTTCTACCACTGCTTCGGGATGGCGATGGGCACCATCGCGGCGACCAGCCACGGTGCGTGCGTGGTGATCCCCTCCCCCGTCTTCGACGCCCGGGCCGCCCTGGAAGCCGTCGAGGCGGAGCGCTGCACGTCGCTGTACGGCGTGCCGACGATGTTCATCGCCGAGCTGAACCACCCGGACTTCGCCTCGTTCGACCTGTCCTCGCTGCGCACCGGCATCATGTCCGGCTCGCCCTGTCCCGTCGAGGTGATGACCCAGGTCGTCGAGCAGATGAACATGGCGCAGGTGACCATCTGCTACGGGATGACCGAGACGTCCCCGGTCGCCTGCCAGACCCGCCGTGACGACTCGCTGGAGCGCCGGGTGTCCACCGTCGGCAGGGTGGGCCCCCACCTGGAGATCAAGATCGTGGACCCGGACACCGGACTGACCGTGCCGCGCGGCCGGCAGGGCGAGTTCTGCACCCGCGGCTACTCCGTGATGAGCGGGTACTGGAACCAGCCCGAGAAGACCGCGGAGGCCATCGACCGGGCGGGGTGGATGCACACGGGGGACCTCGCGGTCATGGACGACGAGGGCTACGTGAGCATCACCGGCCGGATCAAGGACATGGTCATCCGGGGCGGGGAGAACCTCTACCCGCGCGAGATCGAGGAGTTCCTGTACACCCACCCGGACATCCTGGACGCCCAGGTCATCGGGGTCCCGGACGAGTACTACGGCGAGGAGCTGATGGCCTGGGTGAGGATGAGGGAGGGAGCCGAGGAGCTCACCGCCCGGTCCCTGCGCGCCTTCTGCACCGGCAAGCTGGCGCACTACAAGATCCCGCGCTACGTGTGCGCCGTCGACGCGTTCCCGATGACCGCGAGCGGCAAGGTCCGCAAGGTCGAACTGCGCGAGCGGGCCGTGGCCCTGCTGGAGCGCGGCAGCCTGGAGCCCGCCCTGGCACGCTGATCCGCCGCCGGGCCCCGGCCCGGGCGGTCATGTGGGCGCGGGGATGTGGGCGCGGCCCGTACGCCAGGCGTACGGGCCGCACCCACATCCCCGGGACTCAGGCGGCCGCCTGGACCCCCAGGCCGCGCGCGATCAGCATCCGCTGGACCTCGCTCGTGCCCTCCCCGATCTCCAGCACCTTGGCGTCGCGGTAGAAGCGGGCCACCGGGTAGTCGTTCAGCGCGCCGTAGCCTCCGAAGATCTGCGTGGCGTCGCGGGCGTTGTCCATCGCGGCGGCGGAGGAGACGAGCTTGGCGACCGAGGCCTCCTGGGCGAAGGGCTCCCCCCGGAGCATCTTCGACGCCGCCTGGTAGTAGGCGAGACGGGCCGACCGGGCCCGCACCTCCATGTCGGCGATCTTGAACTGGATCGCCTGGTTCGCGCCGATGGTCCGGCCGAAGGCCGTGCGCTCGCGGGCGTAGCGCACGCTCTCGTCCACACAGCCCTGGGCCACACCCGTACCCACCGCCGAGATGGCGATCCGGCTCTCGTCCAGGACGGACAGGAACTGGGCGATGCCGCGGCCCCGCTCCCCGAGCAGGTTCCCGGCCGGCACCCGGCAGTCGGTGAAGGTGAGCCCGCGGGTGTCCGAGGCGTTCCAGCCCGCCTTGGAGTACTTCGGTGCGACCTCGAAACCCGGTGTCCCCGAGGGCACCACGATGGTCGAGGCCTCCTGGCGGCCGTCCGGGCGCACCCCCGTCACCGCGGTCACGGTGACCAGTCGCGTGATGTCCGTACCGGAGTTGGTGATGAACGACTTGGCGCCGTTGATCACCCACTCGTCGCCGTCGAGCACCGCCGTGGTGGTGAGCCCCGAGACGTCGGTACCGCCGCCGGGCTCGGTCAGTCCGAACGCGCTGAGTGCCTCACCGGCGCACAGCCGGGGCATCCAGCGTTCCTTCTGCTCCCGCGTTCCGAAGCGGTGGATCGGCATGGCCCCCAGCGACACGCCCGCGGACAGGGTGATCGCGACCGACGTGTCGACCCGGCCGAGTTCCTCCAGCGCCAGGCACAGTCCCAGGAAGTCGCCCCCCGTGCCGCCGAACTCCGTGTCGAAGGGCAGGCCGAACAGGCCCATCCGGCCCATCCCGGCGACGAGCTCGTACGGGAACTCATCCCGCTTGTAGAGCTCGCCGATGACCGGCGCGACCTCGGTGCGTGCGAATTCCTCGACGCTCTTGCGCAGGACCTCGTGTTCTTCGCCGAGCCGGAAGTCGATCACTTGTTCTCCTTGGAACGGTCTTTGCGTCGGTCGGTGCGTCGGTCTTTGGGGCGGTCTTTGGGGCGGTTTTTGGGGCGGTCGGTACGCCGACCGGTCAGGCGGGGACGGAACCGGTGAGGCCGCCGTCGACGACGAACTCCTGGCCGGTGATGTACGCGGCCTTGGGGGACAGCAGGAACAGGACGGTCTCGGCGATGTCGTTCGGGGTGCCGAGCGTGCCGAGGGCCACCTGGCCGCGGAAGAACTCGCGCACCGGCTCGACCGGAGCGACCATGTCGAACATCTCGGTGCGGATGTGACCCGGCGTCACGGCGTTGACCCGGATGCCGAACTCGGCGAGGTCCGGCGCCAGGGTGCGCGGCAGGTTGAGCACGGCGGCCTTGCTCGCCGCGTACACGGAGCCCGCGCCCATGCCGCGGTGGACCAGCCACGAGGCGTTCAGGACGATCGAGGAGCCCTCCTCCAGCAGCGGCAGGGCCTTCTGCACGGTGAAGAACGAACCCTTGAAGTTGGTGCCGACCACCTGGTCGAAGTCCGCCTCGGTGACGTCCGCGGTGCGGGCGTTGAGGCCGATGCCGGCGTTGGCGAAGACGCCGTGCAGGCTGCCGAAGCGCTCGCGCACCTGGTCGATGACGGTGTCGAGGTCGTCGGGGCGCGCCACGTCGGCGGCCACGGTCAGGACGCGCTCGCCGGCGTCGAGGTCCTTCGCCGCGGTGGCGAGGCGGTCGGCGTCGCGGCCCACGAGGACGACGTTGGCGCCCTCTTCCAGGAGGCGCCTGGCGGTGGCCAGCCCGATGCCGCTGCCGCCACCGGTGACCAGGACGGTCTTGTTCTCGAAGTCAGTCATGCGGTCAGGGTCGTGGGTGCCACCGGCCCGCGCATCTCCCGGATTGCGATGTGCTCCGCGTGATCGGCCACCTGTGCGGTGAGATGGCCGAAATCTCCTCCGAAGCAGCAATCTGGAAGATGTGGTTCAGGGGTCCGAAGAGAAATTCTGGTGTCGGACGAACACGGTCGCCGCACACCACAGCGGCGGACAGGACACCAGAGGAGAACCACCATGGCTCAGTTCGCGGTCTTCATCTACGAGGCCGAGATCCCCGGCGGCTGGGAGAACGCTCCCAAGGAGCTGCTCGCCGCCCACGAAGCCTTCCCCGGCAAGGTCGAGGAGCTCGGCGGCAAGATCCTCAACGGTCTCGCCCTGCAGCCGGCCGGCACCGCCAAGGCGATCCGCGGCGGAGAGGTCTTCGACGGCCCGTTCGCCGAGGCCAAGCAGTCCCTCGGGGGCACCTTCGTGCTCGAGGCCCGTGACATCGAGCACGCCCTCGAGGTCGCGAAGGTCGTTCCGGTGCACGACGGCGGCGTCGAGGTCCGCCCGCTGTTCGACGCGCCCGCCGGCTGATCCCCCACCCCCTTCTCCACGCACCGCCCGAAAGGCATCAGCACCTTGACTGATACGACGCAGCTGAACGAGCTCACCGTCACCCGCACCCTCGACGCGCCGCGCACCTCGGTCTACCAGGCGTGGACCGACCCCGAGCGCTTCGCCCAGTGGTGGGGTCCGGTCGGGTTCACCACCGATCCGTCGACCGTGGCCCTGGACGTCCGGGTCGGCGGCTCCTGGCAGGCCACCATGGCCGCCGAGGGCATCGGCGAGTTCCCGTTCACCGGCGTCTACCGCGAGGTGGAGGAGAACGAGCGGCTGGTGTTCACGCTGGTCGACCCGAACGACGAGAACATCGCCGAGCGGGCGGCGCGCGGTGAGGCGGAGGAGCTGACCACCGTCACCTTCGCCGACCAGGACGGCGGCACGCAGCTGACGTTCCACCAGGCGGGCCAGTTCGACGACGCGAAGGCCGAGGAGGTCAAGGGCGGCTGGAACAGCTTCTTCGACTCGCTCGGCGCGTACCTGGCGAACGCCTGAGCGCAAGCCGGTACGACGGGGGCGGAAAGGGCCTGGGGAGAGCCCTTACCGCCCCCGTCGGCATGTTCCCCTCCGGCCCGGCCGCGGACCCGGCATCGGTTCCCGGCCACCCCGGGCCAACACCGCAATCCGAGAGATGCCGCGGTGAACCACCACCCCGAAGCTGGTCCGAGTCTCTTCAACAACCAGGGGGTTGGACTGTGGCCACCACCACAACCAGACCCTCCGTGGACGCAAGCCGCCCCCGTACCACCGAGCGCCGGTTCTTCCCGGAGCTCGAGGGCATGCGCGGACTCGCAGCCATGGGGGTGCTCACCACTCACGTCGCGTTCAGCTCCGGCATGGTCGGATTCATGGACAAGGAAGCCAACGGGTTCCTAGGCGTCATGCTCCAGCAGCTCCACGTGAGCCTGCCGATCTTCTTCGTCCTCTCCGGCATGCTGCTCTACCGGCCGTTCGTCCTCGCGACCCTCGCCGGCACCCGCAAGCCCGCCATCAAGCCGTACCTGTGGCGCCGCGCCCTGCGCACCCTCCCCGCCTACTGGGTGCTGGTCGCCGTCGCGCTGTCCGTCCTCAACCGCGACAACGTGCACAGCCTGTGGCAGGTCGTCCGCCCGGTGCTGCTCCTCCAGGTCTACCAGCTCGACGCCCGCCTCGTGGGCCAGGGCCTGGAGCAGACCTGGACGCTCTCCACCGAGGTCGCCTTCTACGCCCTCCTGCCGCTCATGGCCTGGGCCCTGCACAAGATCGCCGGCAGGTCGGCCGACATGGGCGTGCGCCTGCGCCGCATCCTCGCCGGCCTGGGCTCGCTCGTGGTCATCGGCTTCGCGTTCGCCGCGTACACCCACCTGCCGTCCCTGGGCCAGTACCCCATCCAGAACGAGTGGCCGCCGAAGTGGATCGGGTTCATCGCCGTGGGCATGGCCCTGGCGGCCCTGTCCGCCGCCGCGGACATCTCCCCGGCCAGCGTCCCGGCCTTCTACCGCTGGGTGATGAAGAACCCGCTGTGGTGCTGGGCCTGCGCGGCCGCCGTCTACGTCATCGCCTGCGTCCGCCCCATCGGCCAGCCCGGCCACGCGGACTACCCCTCGATGGCCGGCGGCCTGACCGAGCAGGTCCTCTACATGCTGTTCGGCCTGTTCCTCGTCGCTCCGGTGACCGTTCCGCGTGACCGTTCCCGCGTCGTCGTCGCCGCGATGAGCAACCCGGTGATGCGCTTCCTGGGCCGCATCTCCTACGGCCTGTACCTGTGGCACATCGCGGTCATCTACTTCTGGCACGGCAACCTCTTCGAGGCCGGCGGCTTCTGGGAGCTGTACGGCATCACCCTCGGCGGCTCCATCGTCCTGGCGACGGCCAGCTTCTACCTCGTCGAGAGCCCCGCCATGAAGCTGCGCGAGCGGCTCGGCAAGGCCTCGGCGGGCCCGAGCGTCGAGACGATCCATTCGTGAGCTGGCTGCGCACACTGAGGACCGCTCCCCCCGGAGCCGCCCGCCTGGTGCTGCTCCCCCACGCGGGGGGCGCGGCCCACTCCTACCTCCAGCTGGCCGAGGAGATCGCGCCCGGGGTCGAGGTACTGGCCGTTCAGTACCCGGGCCGGTACGACCGGATGGCCGATCCCCTGATCGGCGACCTCAAGATGATGGCGGGCCACATCGCGGCAGCGCTCCGCCCCCTGCAGCACGCGCCGCTGGCACTCTTCGGCCACAGCCTGGGCGGCCTCCTCGGTTACGAGGTGGCCGCGCGTCTGGAGGCGGTCGGATCCGTCCCCGCCCATCTCTTCGTGTCCGCCATGCTCGCCCCGTCGCGCCACCACCACGACGGCGTCCACCTGCGGAGCGACGACCAGATCCTCGCCGAGCTCGCCAGACTGGGCGGCACTCCCACGCTCTCCGCGGCGGAGGAGATGTTCCTCCGCCTGCTCCTGCCCGCCATCCGCAGTGACTACCGGGCGTTCGAGACCTACACCGATCCGGGGCACCGCCTCTCCTGCCCCGTCACCGCCTTCCTCGGGGACGGCGACCCGCTGGTGACGGCCGAGGAGGCCCGCGCCTGGGCGGACCACACCACCGGCCCGGCCGCCCTGCGGCTGCTTCCGGGCGGCCATTTCTATCTGACTGATCCCGGGAACACGGCGGAGATCGCACACGAACTCTCGCGACGGCTGACGGGCGCCGCGCGGCAGCCCCGGCACCCGGTGTCCGCCCATCCCTCCTGAAAGGACGCGCACATGACCGACCAGACGACCGTCCCGGCCGTCAGCGAGCACATCGACGCCTTCGCGAACGCGCCGGCCGACCAGCTGGAGGCGCAGTTCCTGCGCCTGGCCGGCGAGGTCTGGGGCCAGGAGGACTCCGCGTCCGCCGCCGTCACCGCGGTGCCGGCGCTGGTGTCGCTGCTCGACACGGTGGACGACCAGCGCAAGGGGTACGTGGCGGTCCTGCTGGGACTGCTCGCCGAGGCCGAGCACCCGGTCACCGACGGCCCGGTGCTCACCGCCGTGGCCGCGGGCACCGGCCGCTACCTGGAACTCCTCGCCACCAGCGGCGCGGGCACCCCCCTGACGACCGCGCTGCTGTACCTGCTCTCGCACTTCCCCCGGCACCGCGAGGCGATCCTGGCCGCGGCGGCGACGGAGGAACTGGCGCTCGACGCCAACGACCTCACCCGCCTGGAGCGGACCCTGCGGGAACTCGACCTCGACGACCCGGACCTCGGCCGCTGCTGGCCCTCCCCGGCGGCCTGGCAGCTCAACGACGACGAGCGCGGGTTCGACAAGGAGTGGATCCGCGCCCTCACCCCCGAGCAGGCCACCTCCAACTGGGACAACGACACCCGCACGGTGCTCGCCTACTCGGGCATGAAGGCCTACTGGGCCGTGCGCCACGGCATAGCCCTGGAGACCGCCTACCCCATCGCCTCCGCCGACGGCGCCGCCCAGGCGCCCGCCCTGGGCGGCGCAGCCTTCGCCCGGCACGCCGACGCCCTGCGCTGCCCGGCCTGCGCCGGCCGCCTCGACTTCACCGACGGCGGCGCGCGCTGCGCCGACTGCCAGGCGTCCTTCCCCCTGGCCCAGGGACTCCTCGACCTGTCCGGCGGGGCGAACGGCTCCCAGGCGACCGAGGAGGACGAGACCGCCGACCTGCTCCAGAAGCTCGCCGCCATGCCCAGCATGGGCGTCTACTACGAGTCCGTGCTGCGTCCGGCGTTCCTCCGCGTCGCCGGCCTGAACTGGGACGACGCCGTCACCCCCGAGGACGAGGACGCCTACCTCACCTCGCACACCCGCCCGGTCGACGGGCCGGTGCTCGACCTGTGCGCCGGCGCGGGCCGCTGGACGGCCGTGGTGGACCAGGCCGTCGGCACCGAGCGGCTCATCGCGCAGGACCTGGGCCTGCCCATGCTCAACGCGCTGCGCCGGGCCCTGCCCGAGGTGCCGGCCGTCATCGCCAGCGCCCTGACGCTTCCCTACGGCGACGCCACCCTGGGCGCCGTCAACTGCTGGAACGCCCTGCAGGCATTCCCGGAGCAGGCCGACATCGCCATCGCCGAGATCGGCCGCTGCCTGAAGCCCGGCGGCACCTTCACGCTGCTGACCTTCCGCTGGGCCGACGACCCGGTCGACCGCTACTTCCAGGCCTCGCACTACTTCCCCAGCCGGCCGGCGGGCATGCTCCTGTTCGAGCTGGACGAGATCAGGAAGTGGCTCGGCGACGCGGGCCTCAGCGTCGTGGAGGAGTCCGGCAGCGGCTCCTTCGTCTTCATCACCGCGGAGCGCACCGCCTGACGGAGCGCCCCGGCCAAGCCCGGATCCCGCGCCGGCCGCGTTCCCGGCGCGGGATCCGGGCTGCCCGGGAACACCGGCTGCGCACACCAGGAGATGCCACCGCACCGGGCCGCGTACGACGCTGGTCGGGCGCCTGGGCGCCCGGGCGGTCCCGTACCGATCAGCGTGTTGGAGGAACCCCACCCATGACCACGGTCAACGAGTACCCCGCGGACACCGCGCGGCGCGGGGACCCGGCCTACGAGGCGGCCATCCAGGTGTTCAACCTCTTCGCGCCGGTGGCCCCCGCCGCCGCCGTGACGGCGCACAGCGTCGACGAGGTCCGCTCGGCGGTCCGCCACGCACGCCGGCTGGGCCTGGGGGTGCGGGTGCACGCCACCGGGCACGCCTCCGCCACCGCCCGCCCCATGGGGGACGACCTGCTGATCCGCACGGGACTGGGCGCCGGCGTCGAGATCGACGCGCAGCGCCGCGTGGCCCGGGTTCCCGCGGGCGCCCGGTGGGGTGCCGTCGTCGAGGCGGCCGCCCGGTACGGGCTCGCCGCGCCACACGGCTCCTCGCCCACGGTCGGGGTCGTCGGCTACCTGCTGGGCGGCGGCCTGAGCATGTACGCGCGCCACACCGGCCTCGCCGTCAACAGCCTGCGCGCCGTCGAACTCGTCACCGCCGACGGAGAACTGCGCCGCGTGGACGCCGCCGAGGACCCCGAACTGTTCGACGCCCTGCGCGGCGGTGGCGGCGGCTTCGGCGTCGTCACCGCCGTCGAGATCGCCCTCTTCCCCGCCGCCCGCGTCATCACCGGCGCCGCGTTCTGGCCCGCCTCCGAGGCGGCCCGGCTGCTGCCCGTGTGGCGCCGGTGGGCCGAGACGGCCCCCGGCGCGGCGACCACCTCGATCCGCGTGATGAACCTGCCGAAGCTGCCGGAGATCCCGGCCGTCCTCACGGCCGGGCCCGTCCTGTGCCTGGACGGACTGGTGCTCGCGACGGACGAGGACGGGCTCGCCACCATGAGGCAGCAGGCGCAGGACCTCCTCGCACCGCTGCGCGCCCTGGCGGAGCCCCTGATGGACACCTGGCACGAGGCCGGTCCCACCGCGGTGCCCGAGACCCACATGGACCCGCCGGAGCCGGTGCCCGTCCTCGGCGACCACATGCTGCTCGGCGACCTCGGCGACGAGGGCATCGCCGCCTTCCTGCGCGTGACCGTGGACCGCCCCGACTCGGCCCTGGTCGTCGCCGAACTGCGCCAGCTCGGCGGCGCGCTCGCCACCCCGGCCCCCGGCTGCGGCGCGCTCGGCCACCTGGACGCCCGGTACGCCTACTCCGGCGCCGGAGTGCCCGGCGGCGGCGCCACCGAGCAGGAGATCCGCGAGCACTGCGCGCTGGTCCGCGAGACGCTCGCCCCCTGGGACACCGGCCGTACCGCGCCCACCTTCGTCGCCTCCCTGGAGCAGCCCCAGGGCCACCTCGACGCCGAGGGCGTCCTCGCCGCGGACCGGGTCCGGCTGCGGGTCGACCCCGAGGGCGTGTTCCGCGGCGACATCGCCCCGGGAAGCTCCCTGCTGGTCTGACGCAAAGCGGCGGCGACGGCCGGGACAGCGGGAGGCGCCGCCACCGGGGGACACGGTGGCGGCGCCTTCGCCGCTGCGGACCGGGGGGTCAGCGGGCCGTGGCCACGGTGCCCGTGTGCGGGGGAAGGGCCCCGTCGATCAGGGAACGGTAGGCGGCGGCCAGCGCCTGGGGACCGGCCACCCGGCTGACGGTGAGCCACGACAGCGCGGCCTCGACGAACTTCTCCTCGGACCGGGCGTAGCGGGCCCGGTACTCCTGCTCGCCCTCCTTCTCGATGAGGCGCTGTTCCTCGGAGGGGGTGAAGAAGATCCACGGCTCGGGGTCGGTCAGTCCCGGCGGCGGCTCGATCTCGGCACCGGGGTGGGTGTAGCCGACGAGCAGCGCGTCCTTCAGGGAGGCGCCGAACCGCTCGTAGACCTGGAAGAGCCGGTCCGCCTGGCCGGTGAAGTCGACGAGCACGACCGACTCGGGCACCTCGGCCGAGGGCAGGTCCTCGTAGGTGATGACCTCGTCGTAGTGGCCGAGCCCCCGGGTGAAGTCCAGGTTGCCCGCGGCGGTCACGCCCACGGTGCGCAGGCCCTCGCGGCCGGCCAGCAGGGCGGCCAGGCCCAGGGCCGTCTTGCTGGAGGCGCTGGTGATCAGGACGGTGCCCGACCCGACCTGGCGGTCCAGGAACTCGGCGAGGTTGAAGGAGGCCGGGTACAGCGGCCGCAGCAGCAGCCGGTGGTCGTCCATCGCGTCCGGCTCCCCGGCCGGCAGGTACTCGCGGTACCACGGGTGCAGGTAGTCCCGCCCGGGAGCGGTGTCGGCGAAGCCGCGCGCGGTCGGGCTCGCCGCGAGCGTGACGTGCGAGGAGAGCGGCAGGAAGCCGAAGTAGCGGCTGCCGACCGCGATCTCGGGGTGCAGCGACTCCTCGACCCGGGCGTAGCCCCAGGTCGGAACCCGGCCGTGGCCCTGCGGCCCGGGGAAGGCGTCGAAGAAGGGCAGCTCGGACTCGCCCAGGCGCGCGTAGGTGGCGGTGATCGCCGTCAGCGCGAACTTCTCCACCGCCAGGCGCACTTCACCCGGCCGCAGCGGTTCCAGGGACGCCTGCCGGATCTCGCTGTCGGTGAGGTCGTCCCGCCTGACCAGCAGGTCCCACCTGTCCGGATCGGGCACGTCTTCTCCCCTTCGTCGTGCGGTTCAACGGGCCCGGTGCGGCCCGCCGGGGCCATGGTCATCGCCCGGCCCGCGGGGCCGCATCTCCTGGGTTGCGGTGGCGCTCCCCCGGCCGAACGGACCGGCAGGGCCGCAATCTCGAAGATGCCTGCGCGGTGGCCGACTTGCCACAGTCGCGGTGTCCGGATCAGGCCAGCCAATGAACGGGAAAGCGAACCCAGATGACACAGCGACCGACGAGATCCGCGACCGCAACCGCGGCCGTGCAGTCCCGGCTTCCTTCCCTGACCGGTATGCGCTTCGTCGCAGCGGCCATGGTCTTCTTCTTCCACGCCACGTTCGAGCACTTCGCCTCGGGCGGTACCCAGGGCATCGCCGAAAAGTCCTTCATCCAGGGCGGCTGGACCGGGGTCGGTTTCTTCTTCATCCTCAGCGGCTTCATCCTGACCTGGTCGACGCGTGCCCGTGACACCACCTCCGCCTTCTACCGGCGTCGCTTCTTCAAGGTCTATCCGCTCCACCTGCTCACCCTGATCGCCGCCACCGCCCTGATGGTCTGGGTCGCGGGCGCGCCGATCGACGGCTGGCAGGCCGTCGGACAGCTCTTCCTGCTGCAGTCGTGGTCCCCGGACATCATGGTCCGCAGCGGCTTCAACGGGGTGGCGTGGTCGCTGTCCTGCGAAGTGCTCTTCTACGCCCTGTTCCCGGTCCTGATCCGCATCGTCAACCGCATCCGCCCCGAGCGCCTGTGGCTGTCGGCCGGTGTCGTGGTCGCCCTCGTCCTGGCCGTACCGTTCGCGGCCGACCTGCTGCCCGACCAGACGCCGATCCCCATGGTGAACTTCACCGCCTCGGACATGTGGTTCGTCTACATGTTCCCGGGGACCCGCCTGCTCGACTTCGTCTTCGGCATCATCCTGGCCAAGGTGGTCATGAGCGGCCGCAAGCTCCCGCTGGGCTTCGGCGGCTCGCTGGCCCTGGTCGCCGTCGCGTACGTCGCCGCGCCCTACGCCCCGGTTCCGTTCAACCTGGTCGGCGTCATGCTGGTCCCGCTCGGCCTGCTCGTGGCCGCCGGCGCCGCGCACGACAGCGCCGGCCGCAACAGCTGGTTCGCCACGCGTCCGATGGTATGGCTCGGCGAGATCTCCTTCGCCTTCTACATGCTCCACCAGCTCGTGCAGAGCTACGGCCACCGCTTCCTCGGATTCGGCAAGAGCTGGGACACCGTGCCCGCGATCGGCGTCGTCGGGCTGCTGCTGGTGATCACCGTGGTCCTGTCGTGGCTGGCGTACTCGCTCGTCGAGCGCCCCGTCATGAGGCGCTTCTCCCGCTCGCGCCGCCGCGGCCACATCGCCGCCGTCCCCTCCCAGGCTCCCTCCCGGGTGCCGGCCGAGGAGCGGTACCCGGCGCTCCTGTGATCCGAGCCGAACGCAGCGCGCCCGGCCCCCCGAGACGGGGGGCCGGGCGCTTTCGCGTGGCGGGCGTGCCGGGGTCAGCCCGCCGGGGCCGCGGCGACGGCGCGTCCGGACTCCGCCGGGGCCTGCGGGCCGTTCCCGTCCTGCCCGGCGTCCGCGTCGGGACCGCCCGCGGCCGGTGCCCCGAGCACGGGTACGTGGCGCAGGACGACCGCGACCAGCAGGGCCACCGCGGCGAGCAGCACCACGCTGATGCCCACCACGGTCAGCATCCCGGCGGTGAAGGCCTCCCGGGCGGCGGCGAGCAGGTCCGTGGCGAGCGGCCCGGTCAGGCCGCTGCTCGCCGACACCGCCCCCGCCACGCTCTCCCGTGCGGCCTCGGCCGCCGCGGCCGGCAGATCCGCGGGCAGGGCGCCGGAGACCCGGTCGCGGTAGATGGCGGTGCCGACGGTGCCGACGACCGCGATGCCCAGCCCGTAGCCGAACTCGTTGCTGGTCTGGGACAGGGAGGCCGCCGAGCCGGCCCGCTCCGGCGGGGCGGAGCCGACGACGAGGTTGGTGCCCAGGGCCATGAGCGGGCCCCCGCCCAGGCCGTTCAGCGCCCAGCCCACGACCAGGTACGCGGTGCCCGAGTCAGCCTCCGCCCGGAGCAGCACCACGAAGCCGGCGACCACCAGGGCCAGTCCGCCCGCGATGAGGAAGGCCGGCCGGATCCTGCGGGCCAGCATCGGGGAGACGGTGATGCTGAGGATGGACGCGGCCATGCCGGGCAGCAGCCCGAGGCCCGCGGCCAGGGGCGACATGCTGTCGACGGACTGGAAGTACTGCGTGATGAACAGCATCGTGGTTCCGGTGAGCGCGCTGTAGAAGAGCATGCTCACCAGGGCCGCGCTCAGGGGGGCGTTGCCGAAGAGGCGCAGGTCGAGCAGCGGGGACGCGAGCCGGCGCTGACGGCGGACGAAGACGGCTCCGAGGAGCAGGCCCAGGACCGCGGCGCCGGTCGGCAGCGGCTCCCAGCCCTCCTTGGCCACCGTCTTGAGGCCGTAGATGAAGGGGAGGACCGCCGCGAGGGAGAGGGCGACGCTGGGCAGGTCCAGGCGTCCGGCCTGGGGCGCCTTGTACTCGGGCAGCACTACGGGGCCCAGCAGGAGCAGCAGGGCCATGGCGGGTACGCCGAGGAGGAAGACGGAGCCCCACCAGAAGGTGCTGAGCATCGCGCCGCCGGCGATCGGGCCGACGATGGCGCCGATGGAGAAGCAGCCGGCCCAGATGCCGATGGCCATGCTCATCTGCTTGGGGTCGCGGAACATGTTGCTGATGAGGGCGAGGGTGGAGGGGGCCAGGGTGGCGCCGGAGATGCCGAGCAGGGCGCGGGCGGCGATGAGCATCTCGGGGCTGGTGGAGAAGGCGGCCATGAGGGAGGCGGCGCCGAAGACGGCGGCTCCGATGAGCAGGAGTTTGCGGCGTCCGATGCGGTCGCCGAGGGTGCCCATGGTGACCAGGAAGCCGCCCACCATGAAGCCGTACATGTCCATGATCCACAACTGCTGGGTGCTGCTCGCTCCCAGATCCGCGCTCAGCTGCGGCAGCGCCAGCAGCATGGCGAACACGTCGAACGATACGAGCAGGGTGGGCAGGGCGAGGACCGCGAGGCCCAGCCACTGCTTCCTCCCTGCGCGCGGTGGGGCTCCGGTGGTGCTCACTCTTCGGTCCTTCCGGTGGTGGTCGGTGGGGAAGCCGCGGAGGCCGTGACGTTCGTTCGCCACGGCCTCCACGCGTCGTCGTGCCGGTGCCGGCTCAGCCGGCCGCGGTCGTGACCGGGCTGCCCGTCTCCTGCGCCGGCTCCTGCGTCGCCGCCCCCGGCAGGCCCGGGTCCTGCCCTTCTTCGGGGGCCTGTCCCGCACCCTCGCCACCCTGCTGGGCGGCGCCGAAGGCGGGGACGTGGCGCAGGAGCACCAGAACGGTGACGGTGACGAGGGCCATCAGGACCATCGCGGTGGCGCCGACGGCGTTGACACCGCCGACGAACGCCTCGCGGGCGGCGGACGCCAGCGAGTCGCCCACGGCTCCCGGAAGGCCGGCCGCCTCGGTGAGCGCGCTCGCCAGCCCCTCCCGGACGGTGTCGGCGGACCCGGGGGCGAGGCCCGCGGGAAGGTTCTCGGAGATCTCGTCGCGGTACACGGCGGCGCCGATGGTGCCGACGACCGCGATGCCCAGGCCTGCTCCGAACTCGTTGCTGGTCTGCGAGAGGGAGGCCGCGGCGCCCGCCTTCTCCGGTGCGGCCGAACCGACCACCAGGCCGGTGCCGAGGGCCACGAGCGGGCCGCCGCCCAGGCTCGCGAGGGCGAAGCCCGTCATCAGGACGGCGGGACCGGAGTCCGCACCGACCAGGAAGAAGAGCAGGTAGCCGCTGAGCGAGACCAGCAGGCCGCCGGCGATGAGGTGGGCCGGGCGGAGCTTGCGGGCGAGCACCGGGGCGAAGGACATGCCCGCGATCGAGACGACCAGACCGGGTACGAGGGCCAGGCCCGCCTGAAGCGGCGTCAGATCGGTGATCAGCTGGAAGAACTGACCGAGGAACAGCAGGCTCGCGCCGCCGAGCATGCTGAAGACCAGCAGGCTGACGAGGGCGCCGCTCAGGCTCTTGTTCTTGAAGAGGGAGAGGTCGAGCAGCGGGTCCTTCAGGGAGCGCTGGCGCCGTACGAACAGCCCGCCGATGACCAGCCCGGCGACGAGGGCCGCGACCGGCAGCGCGGAGAACCCCTGCCGGGCGATCTCCTTGAGGCCGTAGATGAAGGGGAGGACCGCCGCGAGGGAGAGGGCGACGCTGGGCAGGTCCAGGCGTCCGGCCTGGGGCGCCTTGTACTCGGGCAGCACCCTGCCGCCCACCAGCAGCAGGACCAGCATCACCGGTACGCCGAGGAGGAAGACGGAGCCCCACCAGAAGGTGCTGAGCATCGCGCCGCCGGCGATCGGGCCGACGATGGCGCCGATGGAGAAGCAGCCGGCCCAGATGCCGATGGCCATGCTCATCTGCTTGGGGTCGCGGAACATGTTGCTGATGAGGGCGAGGGTGGAGGGGGCCAGGGTGGCGCCGGAGATGCCGAGCAGGGCGCGGGCGGCGATGAGCATCTCGGGGCTGGTGGAGAAGGCGGCCATGAGGGAGGCGGCGCCGAAGACGGCGGCTCCGATGAGCAGGAGTTTGCGGCGTCCGATGCGGTCGCCGAGGGTGCCCATGGTGACCAGGAAGCCGCCCACCATGAAGCCGTACATGTCCATGATCCACAGCTGCTGGGTGCTGCTCGCTCCCAGATCCGCGCTCAGCTGCGGCAGCGCCAGCAGCAGGACGAACATGTCGAACGACACGAGGGTCGCGGGGAGGGCGAGGACGGCGAGGCCCAGCCATTGCCTGCGTCCTGCTTTGGGTGCGGCGTCTGTCGTCACCGTGTGGTCCTTTCGTTCACGGGGCTGCCGCTCGGGGGTCGGGGGGAGAACCCGTGTGGCGATACCTGGAAGGACGTTCCATGACGGACGGGACGGCAGCCCGATGCTCCCGGCCAACCGGAACTATTCATTCCGCCCTTGTGCCGCGTGAAAGATCCTTCCATCGCACAAGGGGCCGTGTCCCCTTCCGTATTGCTCACTTGGCGCGGAAATCGCGCTTCGCCGCAGCACAGGGACGTACCGCCCCGAGACGGCAATCTGGAAGTTGCTGGCCGAATTCTGATGCTGTGACGCTGCCCCCGGGCACCGATGTGTGCCCACGGCCCCCGGTGGACCCGCCGGAACCGGTTGCGGGATCCGCGCAGGCGAGACCCGACGGCCCGCCTGACACGAAGGAACGACCGTGGCCCAGAGCCTCGTAAGAACCGACGACACGCCTGTCAGAACAGACAGGGCGCACCCCGACCCGGACGCGGCCGCCGTGGCCCGATCGCGCCGGTGGTGGCATCGCCCCTGGATCGCACCGCTGTTCGTGGTCTCCACCGGTTACATCGCCTTCACCGCGCTGCCGTACCTCGACCGGGAGACAGCCCCGCTGATGCCGCACGACGGCTTCGCGCTGTACTACCCGGCGCTGATCGCGCACATCGTGTTCGCCACGGTCGCCCTGCTGACCTCGATCCTGCAGATCTGGCCCTGGCTGCGCCGCCGGCACCCGGCCGTCCACCGGTGGGGCGGGCGTCTGTACGTGCTCACCACCCTCGTCGCCGGCGCGCTCGGCCTGGTGATCGTCCCCTTCGCCCCGCCCGTGGGCAGGCTCGGCGTCGCGATCGCGACGATCCTGTGGGTCGCGTTCTCCGTCATGGGCTTCGTCAGGATCCGCCAGCGGCGCTACGCGGAACACCGCCGGCTGATGCTCTACGCCTTCGCCATGGTGATGAACAACCTCTGGGGTACGACGATCATGCTGGTCATCGGCATGCTGGCGATACAGGTCGATCCCAACGTCTTCCTGGAAGCCGCACGCTGGGTCGGCTGGGTGACGAACCTGCTGATGGTGCAGTGGTGGCTCAACCGCACGACCGGCCGGCCGGTGCGCTGATCGTACGGGGCGGTGCGGGACCGCACGGCCCGCATCGCCCCTCCGGCCCGTCACGCCCCCTCCGGCCCGTCACGCCCCCTCCGGCCCGTCACGCCCCCGCCGGCGCTCAGCGCGGCTTGCGCGCGCAGACGATCGCGTAGCCGATCTGGTCCTTGCGCGGCACGAAGAACCCCCGGTGCAGGCGCGAGAACTCGGCGAGCCGCTCCTCGCCGAACTTCTCGGCCACCTGGTCCCGCTGACCCATCGCGGCCTGCAGGTACTTCCCCTTCATCCCGAACACCCTGGGACCGCACTGGGTGAACTCCTCGACCGTGAAGCCGGCGGCGCGCGCGTGTCCCAGCCACTCGTCCAGTGTGGGCAGAACCGGGAGCTTGAGCGTCGTCATGAACTGCTCGACCCGCTCCGGCTCGCCCGGCTCCCCGAGGCTGAAGTCGGAGAAGGCGATGCGCCCGCCGGGACGGAGCACCCGGTACAGCTCCCGCAGCACCTGTCCGAGGTCGGGGGCGTTCTGCAGGGACTCCAGCGCGAGTACGGCGTCGAAGGAGCCGTCCGGGAAAGGCAGCTCCATGAAGTCGCCGTAGCGGAAGTCCACCTGGTCCGACAGGCCGGAGTCCTCCGCCCGCCCGCGGGCGCGCTCCAGCTCGAAGCCGCTCACCGTCACGCCGGTGACCTTGACCCCGTGGCGGCGGGCCAGGAACAGCGCCGCCTCGCCCGGACCGCAGCCCGCGTCCAGCACGTGCTCGCCCCGACGCAGTCCGAGGGTGTCGGTGACCTTGCGGGTGATGCGGTGCACGGCCTCCGGAAGGGTCGCCCCGTCCTCGCGGTCGTACCAGTACCACATGTGCAACTGCCCGTCGCGGAACTCCTCACCGATGGGGGTGCGCTCGTCGTAGTGCCTTCCGATCTCGGCAAGGCCGTTCTGTACCTCTGTCATGAACCGCTTCTCCCGTCGCACTCCACGCCGCATTCGAGCAGCTCCGCCGCTGATCCTGGGCGGCGCACGGCAAGGGCGCATCTCCGCCGTTGCTGCCCTGCCCCGCCGGGGGCCGCCGCGAAGTCAGCAAGATCGAATAAGAGTCGCCGGGACCGGCGGTGCCAGGATCTAAGGGCTGTTGCGACGTTCCGGGACCCCGGGCGGTCCGGGGCCGAAGGCGTCGCGGGGGCGCCCTGTGGATCGATGAGGGGATCACATGCTCAACAGACGTGGCGTCATGCTGGCCGCCGGCGGGGTGGTGGCGACCGGAGCATCGCTCGCCCTGCCCATGACATGGATGTCCGGACGGGGGAGCTCCGCCACGGCGCAGCTCGGTCGCTCCGAGGCCGAGCAGCACATCATGCGCATCGGGATGGTCGCGAAGTCCTCCCCGGTACAGGCCGCCGAGCCGTTCACGGTGGAGATGCCCGTACCCCGCGTGGCCAGACCGGTGAGCACCTGGGGCGACACAGACGTCTACGAACTCGCCCTCCAGCCCGCCCAGGCCGAGATCCTCCCGGGCCTGACCACCCCGGTGCTGACCTACGGCGGAAGCTTCATCGGCCCCACCATCAAGGCCAAGTCCGGCCGCAAGGTGCGCGTCAAGTACGTCAACAACCTCGGACTGCCCGTCAACGTGCACCTGCACGGCGGGCACGTGCCGCCGGAGAGCGACGGCTACCCGATGGACCTGTTCGCCGCGGGCCAGTCGCGTACGTTCGACTATCCCAACGGGCAGGGCGCCGCGACCCTCTGGTACCACGACCACACCCACCACATGGAAGCCGAACACGTCTACCGCGGCATGCACGGCTTCTACCTCATCGAGTGCGACTCGGAGCGGCAGCTGCGGCTGCCCAGCGGCCAGTACGACGTGCCGATCATGCTCCGCGACGCCCACTTCGACGCGGCGGGCAGCCTGATCCTGGACGTGGAGCACCCCGAGGCGCGCTCCACCCTGCTCGCCAACGGCCGTCCGCTGCCCTACTTCCCGGTCGCCGCCCGCAAGTACCGCTTCCGCCTGCTCAACTCCTCCATACACAAGATCTTCGAGCTGGACCTCGGCGGCGTGGAGATGACCCAGATAGCCTCCGACGGCGGTCTGCTGCCGGAGCCGGTGACCCGGACCAAGCTGACGCTCGCCCCCGCCGAGCGGGTGGAGGTCGTCGTCGACTTCTCCCGCCACGCCGTCGGCAGCAAGCTGGTGCTCTCCGACGCCGGCGGTCCCGTGATGCGCTTCGACGTCACGCGCACGGCCCCCGACGACAGCCGCGTGCCGGCGCGCCTGCGCTCGATGCCGCCGCTGCCCGCCCCCGCCCGCACCCGGCGGATGAAGCTCGCCGTCGCGCCCTCGAAGATGGCCTACGCCATCAACGACCTGAGCTGGGACCCGGAGCGGATCGACTCGGTCATCCAGAACGGCACGACCGAGGTCTGGGAGATATACAACGGGGACACCGTCGACTCGGAGTTCGGCGGCATCGACCACACCTTCCACCTGCACATGGTGCAGTTCAGGGTGCTCGACCGCGACGGCAAGCCGCCGCTGCCCGGCGAGGCCGGGTTCAAGGACACGGTGCTGGTGCGGCCCGGCGAGACGATGCGGGTCCAGGCCACCTTCAAGGGCTGGCCGGGCAAGTACGTCTACCACTGCCACATGCAGGAGCACAACGTGGCCGGAATGATGGCCCAGCTGGAGATCGTGCCGTGACGATGAGGACGATCGTGCGAGCGGTACTGCGCGGCTCGCTGCGCGACATCCGCCACGTCGAAGCCGTCCCCCCGGGCCGTGCCCGGGGCCAGGTGGCGCGCGTCTACGAGCAGGCCCAGCGCGACTTCGGCGTCCTCGCGCCGCCGCTCGCCCTGCACTCCGCCGCCCCGGCGCCGCTGGCCGCGAGCTGGCTGATGCTGCGTGAGACGCTCCTGGTCGAAGGCCGGGTGGACCGGGCCGTGAAGGAGACCGTCGCCACCGAGGTGTCCAAGGCCAACTCGTGCCCGTACTGCGTCGACGTCCACCAGGCGACCGTGGAATCCCTGCCCGCGGAGCCGGCTGCCGACCCCGAGGACACCGCCGCCGTCGCGCGGTGGTTCAGGCAGGGAGCCGACGGGCGGACCGCCGGGCAGGCACCCTTCACCGAGGCCGAGGCGCCCGAGATCCTCGGCGTCGCCCTCACCTTCCACTACCTCAACCGCATGGTCGGGATCTTCCTGGAGGACTCGCCGCTGCCCGCCCGGACACCGGCCGGCGCCCGCGGCACGATCCTGCGCACCGTCGCCCGGACCATGCGACCGGTGGACGGCCCGCTGTCCGCCGGAGCGGGACTGGACCTGCTGCCCGACGCGCCGCTGCCCGCGGGCCTGGAATGGGCCCGTCCGGCCCCGGCCGTGGCCGGGGCCCTGGGCCGTTCGGCCGCCGCGGTGGAGCACGCGGCACGCTGGGTGCCGGACCCCGTACGCGACCTCTTGGCGGCGCGGCTCGACGCCTGGGACGGCGCCGCGCCGGGCATCGGCTCCGCCTGGCTCACCGAAGCCCTCGCCGGCCTCCCCCCGCGGGACCGGCCGGCCGGCCGCCTCGCGCTCCTGACCGCCTTCGCCGCCCACCGCGTCACGGACGGGGACATCGCCGCCGTGCGCGAACGGTACGCCCGCGACCAGGAGATCGTCGAGCTCACCTCGTGGGCGGCCATGACGACCGCGGTCCGTCTCGGCACCCGGCTGGGCGCCCGCCCCACCGCTCGGCTGCACCCCTGAGAACGTCCGGGCCGGCCCCCGCGGGGGCCGGCCCCGGCCGGTCGCTTATACACAAA
>NZ_JBHJTK010000051.1:0-48106 GCF_042267665.1 Streptomyces sp. NPDC056224 | reverse complement strand
TATATACACCTAAAATATCGTCGGCTGCGTCAGTTGTTTATAAGAGACAGGGCCCCCGAACCGCGTGGTTCGGGGGGCGCCCCTGTGTCGTATACGAAAATCAGGTCAGCGGGTCAGCGCATCTTCCCGCCGCGCGGCATCCTCATGCCCTTGGGCATCGGGCCCTTCGGCAGCGGCATGTTGCTCATGAGGTCACCCATGGCCCGCAGTTTGTCGTTGACCTGGGTGATCTGCGGTCCGGCCAGCACGCGCGGCAGCTTGAGCAGCGTGGTGCGCACCTTCTTGAGCGGCACCTCGCCCTCGCCCGTACCCACGATGAAGGTGTGCACCGGCACGTCCGGCATGATCCGGGCCAGCTTCTTCTTCTCGTTCGCGAGGAGCGGCTTCACGCGGTTCGGGTTGCCCTCGGCGATCAGCACGACACCTGCCTTGCCGACGGCCCGGTGGACGATGTCCTGCTGCCGGGTCATCGCGACCGCCGGGGTGGTCGTCCAGCCCCGGCCCACGTTGTCCAGTACGGCCGCGGCCGCGCCCGGCTGCCCCTCCATCTGCCCGAAGGCAGCCCGCTCGGCCCGTCGTCCGAAGACGATCGCCATCGCGAGGAACGCCACCAGGAAGCCCAGGATGCCCAGGTAGACCGGGTGGTCGATCAGGAAGCCGATCGCAAGAAAGACACCGAAGGTGACGATTCCCACGCCCGCGACGATCAGACCGACCTTCGGGTCGGCCTTGCGCGTCATCTTGTACGTCAGGGCGATCTGCTTCAGTCGCCCGGGGTTCGCAGCAGTCTCTGCGTTTGACTTCCTCGCCATACAGCGAAGTTTACGTGGCTTGCGGGGTCCGGGTCGCCGCGGCCTCAAGTACGTGTTCGGTTTCGACCCGGTCCTTGGCCCGTCGGCGGTCCTCCAGCACCGCCGTCCAGGCGTTGCGCCGGGCGCCGCTCATGAGCAGCGACTCGATGCCCCGGAAGGCGTCGGAGAGCGTCGGGATGGCGATGGCGCGTACGGGCGCGGCCTGCATGATGTCGATCCCTTTCACGGAACTCACGTCGGCAGTGCGATTGCGGTGCGTGGATCCAGCGTCACTGATTGGTGTTACCAGGGCATGACCGGTCGGTCAAATGTGATGGACACGTTGCAAACACTGACGCGGCCCGCCGGGCTCTTCCTGAAAAGAGCCTAGGGGCCGCGTCGACGCAGCATTACCGCTTAGTAACGTTTTGTGTTCGAGTTCACACGCTTGCCGCGCGCTTCTCCATCGCCTGGGTGTAGAGACGACCCGCCCGGTACGACGACCGGACCAGCGGGCCGGACATCACGCCGGAGAAGCCGATCTCCTCGGCCTCCTTCGCCAGCTCGACGAACTCGGCCGGCTTCACCCACCGCTCGACGGGGTGGTGCCGCGGCGAGGGCCGCAGGTACTGGGTGATGGTGATGAGCTCACAGCCGGCCTCGTGCAGGTCCTTCAGGGCCTGCGAGACCTCCTCGCGCTCCTCGCCCATGCCGAGGATCAGGTTCGACTTGGTGACCAGGCCGTAGGCGCGCGCCTTGGTGATCACCTCGAGCGAACGCTCGTAGCGGAAGCCGGGGCGGATCCGCTTGAAGATCCGCGGCACCGTCTCGACGTTGTGCGCGAAGACCTCGGGGCGGGAGGCGAAGACCTCCTCCAGCAGCTCCGGGACCGCGTTGAAGTCGGGGGCCAGCAGCTCGACCTTGGTGTGGCCCGCCTCGCGGCCCGCCGTCTGCTGGTGGATCTGGCGCACGGTCTCCGCGTACAGCCAGGCGCCGCCGTCGGCCAGGTCGTCGCGCGCGACGCCGGTGATGGTGGCGTAGTTGAGGTCCATGGTGACGACGGACTCGCCGACGCGGCGCGGCTCGTCCCGGTCCAGGGCCTCGGGCTTGCCCGTGTCGATCTGGCAGAAGTCACACCGCCGGGTGCACTGGTCGCCACCGATGAGGAAGGTGGCCTCGCGGTCCTCCCAGCATTCGTAGATGTTCGGACAACCGGCTTCCTGGCACACCGTGTGCAGTCCTTCGCCCTTCACCAGGGCCTGCATCTTGGTGTACTCGGGACCCATCTTCGCCCGGGTCTTGATCCACTCGGGCTTGCGCTCGATGGGGGTCTGGCTGTTACGGACCTCCAGGCGCAGCATCTTGCGTCCGTCGGGTGCGACTGCGGACACGACCGGCTCCCTGTGACTTCGATTCTTCGGCGCCCACCAGGGTACGCCCGTAAATTCGTACGCTCTTACGTCCGCCAACCTGGGAGGCGCCGGACCCATTCCCCGGCCGTCAGCCGGCGGCCGCCTCGGTCTCCCGGGGCCGCAGCTCCGCGTGCTCCAGTACGTCCTTCAGGTGGCGCTCGACGACCGGCAGCACCTCGGCGATGGCGATCTCCCGGCCCAGTTCGTACGAGAGCGAGGTCACACCGGCGTCCCGGATGCCGCAGGGGACGATCCGGTCGAACCAGGTGTTGTCCGGGTTCACGTTGATCGCGAAGCCGTGCATCGTGACGCCCTTGGCGACCCGGATGCCGATGGCGGCGAGCTTGCGGTCCTCGCGGCGCTGGCCGGCGTTGGACGGGGCGTACTCGGGGCCGTTCAGCCGCGGGTCGAACTCCTCGTCGTGCAGACGGGGGTCGAAGTCGAGCGAGAGCCCGCCGATCTTCGGACGCTCCTCGACGGGGTCGCCCAGGACCCAGACGCCGGAACGGCCCTCGACGCGGGTGGTCTCCAGGCCGAAGTCGGCGGCGGTGCGGATCAGCGCCTCCTCCAGACGGCGGACGTGGGCGACCACGTCCACCGGGCGGGGCAGCTTCATGATCGGGTAGCCGACCAGCTGGCCGGGGCCGTGCCAGGTGATCTTGCCGCCGCGGTCCACGTCGACCACGGGCGTGCCGTCGAGCGGGCGCTCGCTGGGGTCGGTGCGCCGACCGGCGGTGTAGACCGGCAGGTGCTCCAGCAGCAGGCAGGTGTCCTCGACCTCGTCCGCGAAGCGGGCGGCGTGCACCCGGCGCTGCTCTTCCCAGGCCCGGGTGTACTCGACGGATTCCGGTCCGAAGCCCAGATGGACAAATCCAAGCTCAGCCACCGCAGCGCCTCCTCGTTGAACCTGCTGTGTGCACGCATCGCACTCAGCAAGAGTACGGCGGCCCCTGCGGAGGCCCGGGCGCGGGCTCCGGCGGGGGTGCAGGAGCGGGCTCCGGCGCCGGTGCGGGCGCGGCAGGCGCTGATACAGGCACAAGCTGCGGCGCGGGCTCCAGCGCCGGTGCAGGGGCGGCAGGCGCCGGCGCGGGCCACGGCAGCTGCTTCGGGCGGCGCCTGCCCTTGGGCGGCCGGTCCGGATCCTCATCGGCCCGCGGCAGCCGCCGGTGCCCCTCGGAGTGGTCGTTGACCCAGCCACACACCCCGCAGGCGTACCGGCCGTCGAGACCCGCGATGTACGTGCCGCAGCGCCGGCACTCCGCCTCGGTCAATTCGGGCGGGGGAAGCGGAGCGGTGGATTCGGGACGCTCCTCGGGGAGGCGCGCGCGGTGGGTCCGGCGGGTCATGGGCCGCAGCCTATGCGGGCGGAGTGGTCCGGTCCGTAAAGGGCCCTACCCATTCTGCACACGATCGGATGAATGTGGGGCAGAGAGGGCGGGGAGGGCGGAGTTCGCCGCTACATTCACGCCGTTCACAGGGCCGGGACTCCGGTCCGTCACGTCAGGAGACCGTGGAGCCGATGACGGAACGACCTGCCCAGCGCGTCCCCAACAGGCAGCTCGCGGCACTGATCGCGGAAGCCGGGTTCTCCAACGCCGGGCTCGCCCGCCGCGTCGACCAGCTCGGTCTGGAGCACGGTCTCGATCTGCGCTACGACAAGACCTCCGTGACCCGGTGGCTGCGCGGCCAGCAGCCGCGCGGAACCACCCCCGCGCTCATCGCGGAGGTCTTCACCAGACGGCTCGGGCGGCGGCTCTCCGCGCAGGACCTGGGCCTGGACGCCTGCGCTCCCGTGTACGCGGGTCTGGAGTTCGCGGCCACCCCGGAGGAGGCCGTCGACATCGCGAGCGGGCTGTGGCGCAAGGACTCCGGCTCCCACGCCGAGCTCCGGAAGATCGCCTTCACCCCGGCCGGGCTGGTCGTGCCCAGCCGGGACTGGCTGATCGGTCGGGCCGACGAACGGGTGGGGCGGGGCGCGGAGCCCGCCGCGGCCCGCGTCCCGGCGCAGGGGCGGACCGCGGTGCCCCGGCAGCGGCAGATCGACCGCGCGCCCGGGCAGCGGGTGACGGGCGGGGACATCGCGGCGCTGCGCTCGGTGAGCGAGCTGTTCCGCACCCTGGACCACGCCTACGGCGGCGGTCACGCCCGGCAGGCGCTCGTGCGCTACCTGGAGCACGAGGCCGAGCCGATGCTCCGCGGGACGTACGGGGAGACCACCGGGCGGCGGCTGTTCTCGGCCGCCGCCGATCTGACCCGGCTCGCGGGCTGGACCTCGTACGACATCGCCGCGCACGGGCTCGCCCAGCGGTACTTCGTCCAGGCCCTGCGCCTGGCACAGGCCGCCGGGGACCGCCCTTACGGTTCGTACGTGCTGGTCACCATGAGCCGGCAGGCGGTCTACCTGGGCCACGGCCGGGAGGCGGTGCAGCTGGCCCGCGTCGCCCAGCAGGGCGTCGGCTCCGGCCCGCCGCCGGTGGTGCAGGCGCTGCTGCACTCGGCGGAGGCGCGCGGACACGCGGTGCTCGGCGAGGTGCGGGCGGCGACGGCCTCGCTGGTGCGCGCCGAGCGGTCACTCGGCGCGGCCCGGCCCGGCGACGACGTGCCGCACTGGGCGCGGTACTTCGACGAGGCGCAGCTGGCGGACGAGTTCGGGCACTGCCACCGGGACCTGCAGCAGTACCGGGCCTCGGCACAGCACGCGGAGCGCTCGCTGCAGCTGCGGGCGCCGGGGTTCGCGCGCTCGCGGCTGTTCTGCCGGGTGGTGCTGGCCACGGCGCGGCTGGGGCTGGGCGAGCTGGACCAGGCGTGCGCGCTGGGCGCGGAGGCGGCGCAGCAGGCGATGGAGATGCGGTCGGTGCGCGCGGTGGAGTACGTACGGGACTTCGAGCGGCGGCTGGAGCCGTACCGGGACGCCTCGGCCGTGCGCAACTACCGCGACCGGGTGGCGGCCTTGTCGTGAAGCCGGGGCCCGGCTCCCCCGCGGGATGCCGGGCCCCTCACTCCGTGGTGCTCAGGCCGCCACCGGAAGTGCGGGCTCCGGCGCGGCCGGGAGCGGGATGCCGAAGTCGCGCAGGACGGCGGTGGTGGCGCGGCGGGCCGAGTGCAGGGCGCCCTGGACGGTGTTCGTGTCGCGGTGGTCCCCGCACACGTAGAGCCCGGCCAGGACGCGCACCGGGCGGTGCACGTCGTACGGCGGGGGCATGGCGGGGACGGCCTCCGGGGTGTGGTGGACGGCCAGCAGCTCCCAGTCACCCGTGCCGGTGTCGTAGAGCCGGGCGAGGCGCGAGGCGACCGTGCGCGTGCGCGGCGGCGGGCCGAGCACGGTGGTGGTGACCAGGCTCCGGCCGGCCGGGGCCCGTGTCGGGTCGACCGCGCTCATCACGGCGGTGTGGGAGACGGGCCACTTGGGGTCGCCGTCCAGCAGGAGCGAGCCGTCCCAGGGCAGGGGCGCGGCGGTGACGTGATGCAGGACGGTGACCTCGTGGAAGCCGGGCACCCGCAGGCCGGGCAGGAGTTCGGCGGCGGCGCGGGCCCCGGTGGCCAGGAGGACGGAGCGGCAGCCGAAGTCGCCGTGCTCCTCGGTGGTGACCAGGTTGGTCGCCACCGACCGGACCCGGACCCCGGTGCGGACGGTGCCGGGCGGCAGGGCGCGGGCGAGCAGGTCGGGCAGGGCCGCCGCGCCTCCCTCGGGCACGGCGAGACGGCCGCGGGCGAAGCCGCGCAGGGCGAGGTCGGCGACGCGGCTGGAGGTGGTGAGTTCCGGGTCGCGGAGCAGGGTGGAGAGCAGCGGCCGGAGCACGCCGGTCACGGTGCGCGGCGGCAGGCCGCGGGTGCGCAGGGCGGCGAGGGCGGTGCGTTCGGGCCGGGCGAGCAGGCGTTCCTCGGGCAGGGCGGCCAGCCGCCCGAGGGCGGCGCTGAGGCGCGCCTGGTCGAGGGAGCCGCTGGCCAGGGCGCGGGCCGGGGTGAGGGCCCCGGCCCGGAGCTGTTTGCCGTCGGCGTGGACCAGGACCCCGGGCGCGAAGGTCCTCAGGGTGAGGCTCCGGAGGCCGGGGGTGCGTTCGAGTTCCGTGTACGAGGTGGTGAGCAACTGGCCGATCCGGTCCAGCCGGAACCCGTCGGCCGACACGGTGGCCATCCGGCCTCCGGGGTCGTCGGCGGCCTCCAGGACGGTGACCGTGACCCCCGCTGCGATCAGGTGGTGCGCGGCCGCGAGTCCTGAGACTCCGGCTCCTACGATGACGACGTCCGCATTGAGCACGTGCCCCTCCCCGAGGTCGGCGCGGCTGTGTGGGAATCCTCCTTCCCCCAACGGACTCCAGGGGAACCCGAGTTCGGCTGGGTATTACGGTCGGATCCGGTCGCACGGCGGTCGCATCCGGGTCACAAACGGTCGCACGGTGGTCGTACAGCGGTCATACGACGGTCGTGCAGCGGTCCCATGCCCCTACAGGGCGGCGCGGATGGCCTGCTCGATGCCGGGGTCGCGGAAGACGAAGCCGGACTCCAGCAGCCGTGCGGGCAGGACCCGCTGACTGCCGAGCACGTCCTCGGCGAACTCCCCGAGCGCGACGCGCAGGGCCGGCGCCGGTACGGCCAGCACCGCGGGCCGGTGCAGCACCCGGGCCATGGCGGCGGTGACCTGGCGGTTGGTCAGCGGCTCGGGGGCGGTGAGGTTGACGGGGCCTTCGATGGAGGGGGTGTCGATGATGTGGCGCAGGGCCGCGATCTCGTCCCGGAGGGAGATGTACGACCAGTACTGGCGCCCGTTGCCGAGCCGGCCGCCGGCGCCGGCGCGGAACACCGGGAACAGCCGGCCCCAGGCTCCGCCCTCGCGGGCGACGACCAGGCCGGTGCGGGCGAAGACGGTCCGGATCCCGGCGGCGCGGGCGGGCTGCGCGGCCCCCTCCCATTCCACGCAGACCGAGGGCAGGAAGCCGTGCCCGGCGGGGGCGTCCTCGTCGACGGCGCGGTCGCCGGTGTCCCCGTAGTAGCCGACGGCCGAACCGCTGACGAACACGGCGGGCGGCTCGTCGAGGGCGGCGAGGGCGTTCGCGAGCGTGGTGGTGCCCAGGACCCGGCTGTCGCGGATCTCCTTCTTGTACGCGGGGGTCCACCGGTGCTCCCCGACCCCGGCCCCGGCCAGGTGCACGACGGCCCCGCAGCCGGCCAGCCCGCCGGGGTCGACGTGGCCGCGGGCGGGATCCCACCGCGCCTCGTCCGCGGACGCGGGCTCCCGTCGCACGAACCGGACCACCTCGTGTCCGTCTTCCCGGAGGGACCGCACGAGGGCGCTGCCGATGAGCCCGGTCGAACCGGTGACTGCGATGCGCATGCCCCCATCCTGGCGGATCCGGGCCGCCGCGGCGGCCGGGGCCGCGCCATGACGGCTCGGCCGGGGCCGGAGAAGGCGCGGGGCGCCGCCCCCGCTGCCACCGTGCGCGGCCCCGCCGGTCCTCCGCCCCGCCCGTCACCACCCGGCCCCGCCGGCCGCCGGATCCCCCGGGGAGACGCCACCGAGCCGCGCCCTGCTGCCCGTCCGGCCGGACCCAGCCTGCCGGCGTTCAGGCGCGAGGCGCGGGGCGCGGAGCGCTGGGCCTGGAAGGCCTGGGCGCAGGGCCTCGCGCCCGGGGCCCGGAGCGCTGGGGCCTGGGCGCAGGGCGCGGCTCCTCGGGCCCGGGGCCCGGAGCCTGGGGACGGGGCCCGGGGCGCAGGGCGCGGAGCCTCGGGCCCGGGGCTTCGGGGCGCGGGGTCTGCGGTCGAGGTCTGGGACCTCGGGCCCGGAGCGTGGAGGCGCAGGGCGCAGGGCGCGGGGCCTGCGGGCGGGGTCTGGGGCTTCGGGCCCGGAGCGCAGGGCCTCGGGGCGCGGGGCGCGAAGCCTCGGGCCCGGAGCCTGGGGGGCTGGGCCTTGGGCGCTGGGCGTCATGCCCGGGGCGCGGGGCGCGGAGCTTCGGGCGCGGAGCTTCGGGGCGGGGCCTGCGGGCGGGGCACGGGGCAACGGGCCCGGAGGGCAGAGCGTCCGGATCCTCGGGCCTCGGGGCGCAGGCCCGGCCGTGGGGTCGTGGACGGGGTCAGGTCGCCGTGCCGAGCCAGGTGCCCACCGCGTAGGTGACGGACATGGCCAGGGCGCCGCCGGTGACGTTGCGCAGGACCGCGCGGAGCGTGGGGGCGCCGCCCAGGCGGGCACTGATCACACCGCACAGGGTGAGCGCGGCCAGGACGGCCGCCGCCGTCACCGGAACCCGGGCCGACGGCCCGGGGAGCACGATCGCCAGCAACGGCAGCAGCGCGCCCACCGTGAACGCGACGAGACTGGCGAAGGCCGCGTGCCACGGGTTGGCCAGCTCGTCGGGGTTGATACCGAGCTCGACCCGGGCGTGGGCCCGCAGCGCGTCCCGTTGCGTCAGCTGCTCGGCGGCTTCCCGCGCCACCGGTCGGCTGAGCCCCCGCGCGGCCAGCAGGTCGGTGAGTTCGTCGAGCTCCGCCTCCGGTTCCTCGGCCAGTTCCCGCCGTTCGAGTTCGAGCGCGGCCCGTTCGGAGTCCCGCTGCGAGCTGACGGAGACGTACTCCCCCGCCGCCATGGACAGCGAGCCCGCCAGCAGGCCGGCGACGCCCGCAGCCAGGATCGCCGCGCGCGAGGTGGTGGCCCCGGCCATGCCGACCACCAGGCCGGCGGTGGAGATGATCCCGTCGTTGGCGCCGAGCACCCCCGCCCGCAGCCAGTTCAGCCGTGTACTGATCTCCGCGCTCGACGCGCCGCCGCCACCGCCGCCGTGGGCCTCGACGTGCGCCCGCATGGGGGAATCGTTTTCCGTCACGCCACCACTGTCGCGGCACGAGCCCGCCAGGGCCACCCCGGCCGCCGGTCCGGGTGCGCGGGCCCCGCCCCCGTACCAGGGTGGAGGTGTGAGACGCGGACGCGAGGAACCGGACCGGCTGCACGGGGAGCCGCCGCCGCGCTGGGCCCGGATCGCGCCCGCGGCGGCCCTGGTGGGGCTGGTGTGCGCGCAGGTGCTCACCCCGGGCGATGTGGAACTCGGGTTCTTCCTGGCGGGTCTGCCGCCGGTGGCCGCCTTCGCGTACGGGCCGGGCGGGACCGCGATCTTCGCCGCCGTCGTCCTCCTGCTGCTGGGTGCGCCCTCCCTCGGCGTCGGCCACGCCCGGGGGACGGACCTGGCCACGGTGGCCGTCATCGGGCTGCTGAGCGTGGTGATCGCCTGGGTCCGGAGGCGCCGGGACGCGCAGCTGGTCAGCGTACGGACGGTGGCGGAGGCGGCTCAGCTGGCGGTCCTCCCGCCGCTGCCGGAACGAGTGGGTCCGGTGCACTGCTCCGGCCTCTACCGGGCGGCGCAGCACGGCACCCTGGTCGGCGGCGACCTGTACGACGTGAGGGCGGGTCCGTACGGGGTGCGCGCGCTGGTCGCCGACGTGCAGGGGCACGGCCTGGCGGCGGTCGCCACGGTGGCGTCGCTGCTCGGGGCCTTCCGCGAGGGGGTGCTCGACGACGCCGGGCTGGCGTCGGTCGCGTCCCGGCTGGACCGGCGGCTGGCCGCGGACTCGGCGGCCGCCTCCGACCAGCAGCCCGAGCTGTTCGCGACGGCCCTGCTGCTGGAGTTCCCGCCCGGGCTGGACCTCGTACGGCTCGTCTCGTGCGGGCATCCGCCCGCGCTGCGGCTGCGCGGGCCGGCGGTCGAGGAGATGGCGCTGGAACCGGGCCCTCCACTGGGCCTGGGGCTCGCGGGACTGGCCCCGCCGCCGGTGGCCGAGCTGGCGGTGCGGCCCGGGGACCGGTTCCTCCTGCACACGGACGGGGTGACGGAGGCCCGCGACGCGGCGGGGCACTTCTATCCACTGACCGTGCGGCTGCCCGTCGTGGCGAGGGAGCCCGTGGGCCTGGTCGGGGCGGTGTGGCGGGACCTCGCGGCCTTCACGGACGGGGGTCCCCGTGACGACGTGGCGCTGCTGCTGCTGACACTCCCCGGCCCGGCGGGCGCGGAATGACCCCGGGGAGCGCCGGAATGTGTACTGTGCGTGACTGACGAACACTCACAGTAACGCTGGGATGGGAGCCGCCGTGGCCATGTTGCTGATCAGAGGAAAGTTCAAGGTGGAGGGGGGCGCCAAACCGGACGGCGACACCCTCCCGTTCATCCCGGACGACGTGGCCGACTGGAAGCTCGTACCCGGGGAAGGCCAGGTGGTGCCCAAGGCCGACGGGCGCGCGAGCGTCCGGCTGGAAGGGATCGACGCACTGGAGACCCACTACGGCGAGGACGATCACGTCGAGCACCAGCCGCGGGGCCTCGCCCACGAGGCCGCGGACGAGCTGCTGAAGTTCCTCGGCTTCAGCACGGTCCTGCGCGCCGAGGACGAGACCGTCGCCACCACGCCGGACACCGTGAACGGCTGGATCCTCACCCGGGGCGCCGACGTCTACGGCCGCTGCGTGGCCTTCGTCGGCAAGGGCACGCCGCCCGTCTACAGCGGCTACTGGACCGGCGTCGACGAGGACCTGCTGAAGCGGACCGCCAACTACCACCTGCTCCTGGCCGGGCTGGCGTACCCGGCCTTCTACTCGGGCCTGCCCGAGTACCTGCGCGAGTACCTCACCGAGGCCTCGGAGAAGGCGAGGGCGTCCACGAAGGGCGTGTGGAAGGCCGACAGGACCCTCACCGGGGCGACGGTCACCACGATGACCTCGCTCACCCACGACACCACCGGCGCGGTGATCCTGCCGAAGCTGTTCCGCCGCCTGAAGGACTACCTGGACTTCAAGTCCCCCGACGCGTCACTGGCCTGCTTCCGCGCCTACCTGGCAGGGGCCGGGGACGAGTACCGCCTCCTCCCGGACTCCGGGACGCTCCTGCGCGGGCTGCACCACATCGTCGACGTCACCGGCGACAACACCGTGCGGATGACCCGCCCGGCCAGGGAGGTCGTCTTCAAGGAGAAGTGAGCGGGAACCCGCCGGGGCCGGTGGCCCCGGCGGGTCGACGCCCGCCCGGCTCGGTGCGGTCAGCCCGCGCTGACGATGAAGGCGCGCACCATCTTGCAGGTGACGTTGGACGGCCGGTGGATCCCCGTCCGGACGGCCATCGTCCGGATCTTCCGGTTGGTGGCGCGCCGGGCGTCATAGGTCCCCGAGTCGAGCAGGGATATCGCCAGCCGCATCGCCTTCAGCCGACGGTTGTGGCTCTCGTACCACTCGCGGGGCAGCCCCGCCGGCAGTGGCTTCTTCTTGACGTGCGCAATGGTGGTGGCAGTGGCCATCTACAGCCTCCCAAACGGTAGTTGGCTTCCTGTCGTACTCCCTCGATTTTACCGGCGACCACTGACAGAAGCCCTGGCCGGGCAGGCCCTGGATAGGCTGGGCGGCATGGAGATCTGGATCAATCCCGCCTGTTCCAAGTGCCGCAGCGCCCTGACCCTGCTGGACGCCGAGGGCGCCGACTACACGGTGCGCCGCTACCTGGAGGACGTGCCCTCCGAGGACGAGATCCGCGAGGTGCTCGGCCGCCTCGGGCTGGAGCCCTGGGACATCACCCGCACCTCGGACCCGCTGGCCGCCGAGACGGGGGTGCGGGACCTGCCGCGCGAGGGGACCGACGCGGCCCGGGGCCGCTGGATCGCCCACCTGGCCGCGCACCCTAAGCTGATCCAGCGTCCGATCATCACCGCCGAGGACGGCACGGCCGTGGTCGCCCGCTCCGAGGACGCCGTCCGCGAGGCGATGTCCCGCAAGGCCGAAGCGGCCTCGGGGAAGTAGGGCACGTCCCCGCGCCGCCCTTCCCCGAGGCCGCTCAGACGCGGCGCGCGATGACCTCCATGCACGCGCGGTAGCGCTCGCTGACCGCGTAGTGCAGGGGCTCGAAGCCGTGCTCGCCCAACAGCTCGTAGAGCCGCCGGCGGCTGAAGTTGTGGAAGTGCTCCAGCTCCCCCCAGTAGGGGTTGGCGTCGGCCGCGTCCAACAGCCGCCACACGGCGCAGTCGTAGTGGGGCATCGATGCGAAGATCACGCCGTCCTCCCGCAGCAGGCGGTGCGCGGCGACCAGGCCCTCGCCCGGGTACGGCATGTGCTCCAGCACGTCGGCCAGGCTGATCACGGAGTACCGGCCGGGTTCGTCGAGCGCCGTGAGGTCGGCGCAGCGCGCCTCGACGCCGAGCCGGCGCAGGCCCTCGGCGGTCGAAGGCCGCAGATCGAGGCCCTGGGGCTCGTAACCCCACTCCTGCGCGGTGAACAGCAGCGATCCGTTGCCGAAGCCGACGTCGAGCCAGGCGCCGTCCGCCACGTAGCGCGCGACGCGCTCCACGATGCGCGCCGAGATGTAGCGGTTCTGCTCGAACCCCGCGCCCGGCTGCTGGTTCGGGTTGGCCGAGGAGAAGATCTCCGCCGCGACCTCGTCCGTGAAGTAGCCGTCGGTGAAGACGTGTCCGCAGGCGGCGCAGCGCATCCAGTTGATGGTCGGCCCGACCACCGGCCTGTAGAGCGGATGGCCCGAGCAGTCGCCGGTCCTCAGCGCGGAGATCGCGGCGGCGGAGCAGAGCGGACAGGCGTCGTACAGCAGACGCGGCCGGTTCGTGACGGGAGGGGCCGCAGTGGCCGGACTGACAGACATGTCAGGAAAATACCGACCGTCACGGCCGGTGCGGTGACGGCGCGCTGAGCCCTTGGGCGTCGAGCAGGCGGGCGATCTCCGGCGCCGCGGTCAGCGGGAGCGCGTGGTGCGAGAGCCCCGGGAGTACGTCGACGCGCGCGCCCGGGAGCACACCCCGTGCGGCCCGGGCCGCACGGGCGGCGTCGTGACAGCGCGCGCGGCCCGCGAACAGGACGTGCACCGGCAGTTCTCCGAGGGCGGTCGGATCCGGGCGCGGCCCGGTCACCGGCCGGACGGCGGGAAAGCCGGCCGTCTCGTCCTGGAGCCGGAGCCAGGCGGGGTCGAGCGGGGCACCGCGGGTCTCCCAGGCGAGGAAGGAGCGGATCCGCTCCGGGGTGGGCCGCGCGAGCACGGGCAGCGCGCGCAGGACGTAGCCGGGGCGGAGCCCGGCGAAGACCTGGGTCGGGTCGAGCAGGACCAGGCGGTCGAGCCGGGCGGAGCGGCGGCCGCCGTCGGCGGCCGCGTAGTGGGCGGCGATCCAAGCCCCGTACGAGTGCCCGCCGAGGGCGACGGGACGCCGGCCGCCGAGCCCGTCGAGGACCACGTCGAGCCAGCCGACGAGGTCCCCGGTGGCCCGTACCGGCCGCCCCGGCGCCGGCACGCTGAGCCCCGGGTCCCCGACCAGGTCCACGGCGTGCATCCGGTGGGTGCGCGCGAGTCCGGCCGCCGCGCAGGCTCCCCACACCGTGGAGGTGGCACCACCGCCGGGCAGCAGTACCAGGGGCGGAGCGTCGGCCGGGCCGCAGCTGTTGACGCGGGTGGCGCCGTACGGGGTGGGCAGCAGAACGGCCTCGACCGGCCCGGGCCACATGCCGAGCACCTCGTCGTAGGCGGTACGGAAGGAAGACGTCCGGGACATGACCGCTCCAATGCCTCGCTGGGCGATAATCTCGCTCAGCGAGAGACTTTAGACCGGAGGCACCGTGGACGACAACCGCGAACCCGACCCCCTGCACCTGGTGCACCTGCTGCGGGCGGTGACCGTCGAATTCGGCCTGCGCCAGGCGGAATTCGCCGCCCGCAACGGCATGCACCCCACCGACGTACGGGCCCTGATCTGCCTGCTGGACGCGGCCCGCGCCGACGAGCCGGCCACAGCGGGCCTCCTCGGCGACCGGCTCGGCCTCAACTCGGCGGGCACCACCGCCGTGATCGACCGGCTGGAGCGGCTGGGCCACGTGGCCCGGGTCCGCGACGACCGCGACCGCCGCCGGATCCTGCTGCGCGTGGAGCCGGAGGCGATCCGCCTGGGCCGGCAGTTCTTCGGCCCGTTCATCGACGGGCTGCTCCAGGTGCTGGACTCCTTCGGCCCCGGCGAACGGGACACCGTCCGCCGCTTCCTGACGGCCGCCCACGACGCCATCGCGCCGGAGCCGCGCGCACGACTCCCCCGGGCGCTCACCCCGCCCCCACCCGCGACCTCGTAGGGTGACCCCAGCAGCAAATAGGTACGTACCGCAACAAAGGACCCGGCGTGAACGAGCATCAGCCTCAGGCAAGCCCGGGCGGGCGGCCGTTCCCCCCGTCGCGACGGGGGGCCGACGTGATGTTCGGCGGGGTGTACGGGACGGTGCTGGCCAGCGGGCTGCTGGCCGCGCTGGACCAGGAGGGCGGGGACTTCACCCCGTACTACGACGCCAGCTGGGTGCTCGTCACGGCGGCCACGGCCGGGCTCGCGCACGGCTACTCGCACCACATGACCACACACCCGCAGGGCTCCGTCGGCCATCGGTGGCGCGTGCTGACCCGGGCGCTGTGGCACGAATGGCCGATGATCGCGGCCGCTCTGCCCACCGTGCTGCTGCTGGTCCTCGCGGGGCTCACGGCCTGGGACCCCTACGGCGTGACCGCCGTGGGCCTCGGCCTGAACACCGCCCTGCTGTTCGCCTGGGGCGCGGGCGTGGCGGTCCGGGTCGGCTACCGGCTGGCCTCCGCACTGCTCATCGGCCTGGCCGACGCCACCATCGGCCTGGCCATCATCGCCGCCAACGCCCTCATCAAGTAGGGAGCTGCGCCTCCGCCTGCGCCAGGATTTCCGTGAGCCGGGCGCCGAACTCCGCTCCGCACGGATCCGCCGCGCCCGTCCGGGCCGCGGTGAGCAGGGCGTCGAGGGCCCGCCCGTAGGCGCCGGGGACGTCGCTCCAGCCGGGCATCGCGTGCACGCCCTCGGTTCCGCGCAGCTCCAGCCCGACCCCGGCGGCCGCGCTCGGCGCGCCCAGGCTGAGCACGGCGGTGCTGGCCGCGCCCGAGGCGTGGCGCAGGGCCAGCTGGACCACGTCGGAGGGTCCGCGGGTGGCGCTGACGGCGGTGACCTCGCCGAGGATCGGGACCAGCACGGAGAGCGCGTGCGGGCCGACGTCCCACAACCCGCCCTTGGCCTTGCGCCAGGGCGAGGCGGCGTACGCGCTGGGCGCGCCGTCGGGCGGGAAGACGGCGCCGAGCCAGTGGGCGGCCGCGGTGAACCAGCCCGGGCGGGCGGCCTGTTCCGCGACCCAGCCCGCGGTGGGCTCGGCGAAGCGGAGGGTGAGGAAGACGACGGAGGCTACCTTGTGCCGCGCGGCGGCGTCGGCGACGGCCCGGGCCTCCGGGGCCGTCGTCGCGACGGGCTTGTCGAGCAGCAGGTGGCAGCCGGCGGCGGCCGCGCGCACGGCGAGCGGGGCCTGGACGTCCGGCGGCAGGGCGAAGGCCACGGCGTCACAGTCGGCGAACAGCGCGTCGGGGTCTTCGTACACCTTCACGCCGTACGTCTCGGCCAGTTCGGCCGCGGCTTCGGGCCGGCGGCCCCACACTCCGGCGAACTCGGAGCCGGTGTGCGCGGCGAGCGCGGGGGCATGGGTGCGGTGGGCCCAGGGACCGGTGCCCAGCAGTCCGACCCGGGGCAGCGGGCCTGCGGGGGCCTGAGCGGAGGCGCTCTCGGCGGGGGCCGCGGCGCGGTCCCGGTCGGGGTTTCCGGAAGGGGTCACATCAGACAAAATGCTCACCCGACCAGTCTGCCCCACTCGGACGGGTGTTCCGCCGCCGACCCGCGCCGCGCCCGCACAACCCACCCGACCTGCGGTGCAAACCTCGGTAACACGGGGTTCACACACGGGCAACGGAAGGGAAATCGCGGGCGGGCACGCTGCGGTCATCACCGCAGCGATGAAGCAGCGACCAGCAGCACCCGCAGAGTCTGAGGATGGGGCCCGTGAGCTACAAGGCTGAGTACATCTGGATCGACGGCACCGAGCCGACGGCGAAGCTTCGCTCCAAGACGAAGATCCTCGCCGACGGCGACGCGCTGCCGATCTGGGGCTTCGACGGATCGAGCACGAACCAGGCCGAGGGCCACGCCTCCGACCGCGTCCTGCAGCCGGTCTTCTCCTGCCCGGACCCGATCCGCGGCGGGGACAACCTCCTCGTGCTGTGCGAGGTCCTGAACATCGACATGACCCCGCACGAGTCGAACACCCGCGCGCTGCTGCGTCCGGTCGCCGAGAAGTTCGCGGGCCAGGAGCCGATCTTCGGCATCGAGCAGGAGTACACCTTCTTCGACGGCACCCGCCCGCTCGGCTTCCCGGTGAACGGCTTCCCGGCCGCGCAGGGCGGTTACTACTGCGGCGTCGGCTCGGACGAGATCTTCGGCCGCGACATCGTCGAGAAGCACCTGGACCACTGCCTCGCGGCGGGTCTGAGCATCTCCGGCATCAACGCCGAGGTCATGCCCGGCCAGTGGGAGTTCCAGGTCGGCCCGGTGGGCCCGCTGGAGGTCTCCGACCAGCTGTGGATCGCGCGCTGGCTGCTGTACCGCACCGCCGAGGACTTCAACGTGTCGGCGACGCTGAACCCGAAGCCGGTGAAGGGCGACTGGAACGGCGCGGGCGCGCACACCAACTTCTCCACGAAGGCGATGCGCGAGGACTACCGCGCGATCATCTCCGCGTGCGAGGCGCTGGGCGAGGGCAGCAAGCCGCTGGACCACGTGAAGAACTACGGGGCCGGCATCGACGAGCGTCTGACGGGTCTGCACGAGACCGCCCCGTGGAACGAGTTCAGCTACGGCGTCTCGGACCGCGGCGCGTCGGTGCGCATCCCGTGGCAGGTGGAGAAGGACGGCAAGGGCTACATCGAGGACCGCCGCCCGAACGCGAACGTGGACCCGTACGTGGTGACCCGTCTCATCACGGACACCTGCTGCGCCGGCCTGGAGAAGGACGGCCTGGTCTGAGGACCGGCTGGACCCGGTCCACCCTGGTCCATCCCGGTCCACCCTGGTCGATCCCGGTCCATCCCGGACAGCCCGACAACGCCCGCCGCGCCTCCCAGGCCCGGCGGGCGTTGCCCGTTGGAGCGTGCCACGACGGCCAGTTGCCGTTTTGTCCTGGCTTGATGGGGCTGTGGTGCCGGATGATGAGATGTCGATCCACGACCTGAGACAGAGCCTGCCCCGGGACGCGTCCGTCTGCTTGAATGGGGTCCATGGCCAGCCATTCGAACACCTCGTCAGGTCGCAGCGACCTCGAGCCGTTCTGGCCGTCCCGTCAGGATCACGATTTCGACCGGGTGTGTTGCCGCGCGAAGAACGCGCCGACCCTCTAAAGCCTCCGGGACTCCCCGTCCGGCCTTTCCCGAGGCCTTCGGTCTGCGCGGTACGACATCGACGACGTAGGTACGTCTCCTGCCGACCACTCCGCGTGAAAGAGCTGACCACTCATGGCGAACACCCGATCCATCGCTTCCGCCGCCTCCGCTGCGACCGCTTCCCCGACCTATCCGCCCGGTCCGCGCCACCGGCTGCGTTCCGTTGACCGGGACGAGGTGTCCCGGGTCGTGGACATCCTCCCGCCCGGCGCCACCTGGCTGCCCGCCCCCCAGCACACGCTTCCGACGGTGCCGGGACAGCCGCCGATGGTCGGCTACCTGGTCCTGGTACCGGCCGACCAGCAGCCGCCCGTCGCCTTCGCCCCCCAGGCCGTCGCCGCCCCGCCCGCGCCGTACGTCGCGGAGCCCGCCGCCGCCACGGGCGACGCCCTGGTCCGCATCGACCCGGCCCGGCGCACCGCCGAGGTCGACGGACGGGTACTCGACCTGACCTACCTGGAGTTCGAGCTGCTGGCCCACCTGGTGAAGCACCCGCACCGGGTGCACAGCCGGGACCAGCTGGTCACCACGGTCTGGGGCTACGGCCACGTCGGCGACGGCCGGACCGTGGACGTCCACATCGCCCGGCTGCGCCGCAAGCTGGGCGCGGCCCACCGCGGCGCGATCCAGACGGTGCGCCGGGTGGGCTACAAGTACGCGCCCTGACGGCCGTCTCCCGTACGCGACGGGCCGCACCCCCGAGGGGGTGCGGCCCGTCTGCTTCCCGGGGCAGTGCTAGGCCGGCTTCGCCGCCTCCGCGCGGCGACGGGCCACGAAGCCCAGCAGCACGTCGACCGCCAGGAACGCCACCAGGCTGATCCCCAGCATCGGGACGAACCAGCCGACCACCGCGGTCACCGCGGCCAGCGGCAGCAGCACCGTCACGGGCAGCCTGCGCCAGGCGCCGCGCGGCTGGGCGCGGCCGGCGGAGAGCCTGCGGCCCTTCGTCGGCCGCCGCAGCCACCACATCCGGTAGCCCCAGAAGACGAGGAGCATCAGCGCGACGGCGAGCGCGGCCAGCGCGAGCTGGTTGACGAGCCCGAAGGTCAGACCCATGTGCAGGTCGATGCCGAAGCGGGTCGTCTTGGCGAGCAGCGGGTAGTCGGCGAAGGGCAGTTCGTCCATGACCCGGCCGTCGGCGGGGTCGATCGCGACGCTGTCCAGGTGCACCGGCACCTGCCGGTCCTTCTCCTTGACCACGTAGCCCTTGCCCTTGGCCGGGAGCGTCACCTGGAGGTACTCGGTGACGCCGGCGCCCCGGGCGGCCTCGACGGCGCGGTCGATGCCGATGTCGGCGGCCGGGGCGGGCGGCGGCATTTCCCCGCCGGGGCCCATGGTGTGTCCCGCGTGCTCGTCACCCCCGGCGGCGTCCGGGCCCGGCTTCAGCTTCGCTGAGACGGCGGGGGTGGCCCCGCCGAGGCTGTCCTGGAGCTGCCCGATGTTCTCGCCGGCGTACTTCGACCAGGTCAGGCCGGTGGCGGAGAGCGCGACGAGCCCGGCGACGGACCAGAGGCCGACCGCGCCGTGCCAGGACAGGGTCCGGCGACGGCCCTCGGCCCCGCGGGCGGGCAGGACGAGCTCCGCCTTCCGCCTGCGGCGGCGGCCTATCCACAGGGCGAGGCCGCCGAGGGCGACCACCCACAGCCAGCTCGCGGCGAGTTCGCTGTAGTTCCGGCCGAAGTCGCCGAGCTGGAGGCTGGAGTGGAACTCGCTCAGCCAGGCCCGCAGCGGCAGCGCGTCACCGGAAGTGGCGAGCTGCCCGCGCACATCGGCCGTATACGGGTCGACGAACACGGTGAGGGTCTCGCCCTCCGGGAGTCCCTTGCTCTCCATGATCACGCGGGTGGTGGCGTCGGCCTCGGGCGCGGGCCACACGGACACGATCTCGCCCTGGGGCGCGGCGCCCCTGGCCGCCGCGACCTGGGCGCTGAGCGGCAGGGCGCCCTCGCCGACCCGGGCGACCGTCAGCTCGTCGGAATAGATGATCTTCTCGGCCTGCCACGAGCCCGCGTACAGCAGCCCGGTGGCGGCGGCGAGGAACAGCAGCGGGGCGACGAGCAGGCCCGCGTAGAAGTGCATGCGCAGGAGCATCGGCCGCAGGGCGGCCCAGCCGCCGCTGCGCTGGGCCATGCCGGTGGTGTCGGTAGCGGCGGTAGTGGCGGCAGTGGTGTCGGCGTCCGGGGTGCGGGCGCCTTGAACCTCGTCAAGGGACATGGTGGTCCTAGGTGTTGGCGAAGACATGGGGAGGCGGCCCCAGGTCTCGCCGGTCGCCACTCAGGCGGGGGCAGGACGGCCGGGGGCCGTGGTGCGCGGGGTCCGGCCCGCGGGCGGCCCGCGGCGCACCACGGCGTGGGCGTGCACGGCCCCGCGCAGGCGGCGGGGCCGTTCGTACGGACGGCGGGGGCCGGCGGCGGGCGGGGCCGTCGGGGGCGCCACCCGGGCCCGGAGCAGGGCGAGCGCCCGGGACAGCGGCCGGGCCGCGTGCAGCGCGGCGGCCCCCAGGGTCCGGGCCAGCCGGAAAACGGCGGCCTCGCCCCAGGCCAGCCAGGCGGCGCAGAACAGCCCGGCGAGCACGTGCGCGGCGATCATGCCCGCCCCGCCGTGCCCGGCCGTGTCCGCCATGCCGCCCGATGTCCCGGCGGCCATCGCGCCCATGTCCATCAGGCCCATGTCCATCGGGCTCATGTCCATCGTGCCCATGTCCATCGTGCCCATGTCCATGCCGTGCGCGCCGCCGCGGCCGGGCAGGGCCCCGGGCGCGGGCGCGGGCGTCGCCGCCCGGCTCCCGGAGAAGGTGAGGTGCAGCACCCCCTGCACGGTGAGCACCGCCGCGGCGATCCCGGCCGGCCCCCGGCGCCGGCCCGCGGCGAGCCAGGCCAGCCCGCCCGTCACCCCGAACGCACCCAGAAGGCCCGTCAGCGGAATGCCGGCGCCCGACATGTACGCATGCCCCACCGCACCCAACGCGGTGCAAACCGCCGCGAACATCGCGGCCCGCGTGGCGCGCATCGGCGCAGGGTGCTGGGACATGGCCGGAACATGATCCCACGGGGCCCGGTGACGTCCGCCGGAGGGCCGTATCCGATCATGGTCGGGTGAATCCAATTCCACTGGGAGCGGTGTACGCCGGCGGGGTCCAGCTCGGGGCGTACGCCCTGGAACGGATCGGCCCGGCCGAGCGGGAGCGGCTGCTCCTGGGCTGCTCGACGAACGTCGACAATCTCGCCGCCGGGCGCTGGGAGACCCTGCTGACCAGCGCGTTGGTCGTCGAGGAGCCCTTGCCCCTGCCGTACGCGCTACTGCTGGTCGCGGTCCTCGGATACGCCGAGTACGCGTACGGCGCCTGGTGGACGGCCGCGGTGTTCCTGTTCGGGCACGCCGCCGCGACCCTCCTCGTGTACGGCGCCCTGCGCAGGACATCCGATCGGCCCACCCGGCGCGCGCTGGACGTGGGGACCAGCTACGGGTTCAACGCCGTGCTCGGCGCGCTGACCTCGGCCCTGCCGCGCGGAGCGGTGCGCACGGCCGCGCGGGCGGGACTTCTGGCGCTCGCCGCCGTGCCCGTGCTCAAACGCGGCCGGACATTCACGGACGCCGGACACCTGGCAGCGCTGGGACTCGGGGTCGGGGTCTCGCTGGCCGTCGATTGCCTTTCCGGCTCAAAGCATCCCAAAATTATATGAATCACACCCCGTACGAGTCGCTGGAGCCTCCACGATGACCGCCACTCCCGCCACCACCGTCGCCAACCTCCGCGACCTCGGCGGCACCCCGCTCTTCGGCGGCCGCACCGTCCGCCCCGGCCTGGTCCTGCGCTCCGCCCAGCTCGACCGGCTCGACCCCGACGCCGACCCCGTGGTGGCCGCGCTGGGCCTGCGTACCGTCATCGACCTCCGCACCGGGGCCGAGCGCGCCGCCCACCCCGACCGGGTGCCGGCCGGTGCCCGGCTCCTGGTCGGCGACGTCCTGGCGGACAGGATGAACTCGGGCCGGGTGCCTGCCGCGGCGCAGCTCACGGACCTGCTGTCCGACCCCGTCGTCGCCGAGGAGTACCTGGGCGACGGCAAGGCGCAGGCCCTGTTCGGCGACGTCTACCGGTCGTTCGTGAGCTCCGCCTCCGCGCAGGCCGCGTACCGGATGCTGCTCACCGAGGCCGCCGACCCCGACGCGGGCCCGCTGCTCTTCCACTGCACGGCCGGCAAGGACCGCACGGGGTGGGGCGCGACGGTCGTCCTCTCACTGCTCGGCGCCGACGACGAGACCCTGATGGCCGAATACCTGTCGGTGAACCCGGCGGTCAAGCAGGCCTTCGCCCCGATGATCGAGGGCTTCACGGCCGCCGGCGGCGACCCGGACATCGCGCTCGCGCTGATCGGCGTCTTCCCCGGCTACCTGCGGGCGGCGCTGGACGAGGTCGAGACGCGCTACGGCTCCATGGAGAAGTACGTGCGCGAGGGGCTCGGCGTCTCCGACGGGACGGTCGAGGCGCTGCGCGCCCGCCTGGTGGTCTGAGCGGCGCGTCCCGCCCCGGCACCGGGGCGGCTCCCGGTTTGGCCGGGGCGACTTCCCGAGGCGGCCGGGGGCGGCTCCCCGGGTTGGCCGGGCGAGGGTGCGCCGAAGGCGGGTGACCATCCGACGATTCCCTCGTTCTGCTGAACGTGACTGCGCCGGATACCGCCACCCGCCCCCCGTCTCCCGATGTCGAGCAGGCCGAGGCCGCCATCGTCGAGCACTACCCGCGGCTCGTGCGGCTCGCCTACCTGGTGCTGCCGCCCTCCCTCGGCCGCAACCGGCGGGTGCTCACCGCCCATTCGCTGGTCCAGCGGGCGCTGCCGCGCGGGCGGCGGGAGGGGGCGGCGGCCGTGCGGGGCGGGGTACCGGGCCAGCGTGGCGGCGAGGGTGACGCCGGGTACGCGTACGTCCGGCTGCGCGTGCTGCGGTCCGCTCTGGAGGCGGGGGTTCCGCTGACCTTCCGCGCCCTGCCCCGGCGCGCGCAACTCCCGCCCGTGCTGCCGCAGGTGTGGGGTCTGCGGCTGTTCCCCCGGTCCGGCGGGGCCGAGGAGCTCGCGCTCGACCAGTGGCTGGCCACCCTCGGCGGGCCCGGCCGCGCCGCCTGCGTCCTGCGGGCCCTGGAGCGGCTGTCCGAGTCCGAGGTGCTCCGGGTGCTCGACGAGGCGGGGGTCGCCGACCCCGCCGCCGCGGTCCTGGAATCGGGGGATCCGGCCAACGACTCCCTGTTCGCCTCCCCCGAGTTCGACCCGTGCGTGCTCCAGGCCCGGCCCACCGACCTGCTGCGCCGGCGCCGGCTCGCGCGGGCCGCCCTCGCCGCCGGGGCCGCCCTCGCCGTGTGCGGGGCCCTGCTCGCGCTGCCCGGCGGGGGCTGGGGGTCGGAGGGGCCCGCCGCTCCGCCGTACGCCCGTAACGCCGTGGCCGAACAGGCCCTGGATCCCGGAAAGCTGGTCCGGGCCGCGCCCACGCTCTGGCGCACCTCCTCCCGTACGGACTATTCCGCCTGGCCCGCCCGCGGCGACCGAGCCGACGACGCGGGACTGCTGCGCCGGGCGCTGGCCGTCTGGGCCCGGCCCGGCTCCTCCGTGGTCGTCTCGGCCACCCCGGACACCCCCGCCGGGCCGCCCATGGGTCCGGCGCAGCTGCTGTTCGCGGGCGCCGTGGACCAGGCGGTCGTGGTGCTGTTCTACGACGGCCTGCGCGTGGTCCGGTACGCCGAACCGCGCGCCGGGAGCACCGGGGCCGCTCTCGACTTCGCCCGGACCGACGGCGCCTCGGCGGACACCGCGACCGCCCTCGTGCTCAGCCGGGTCGACGGCAACGTCCGGTATCTGACGGCGCCCTGGGTCACCGGCGCGGCCCTGCGCGACCTGCTCAAGCCGGGCGAGGCTCCCGCGCCGCTGAAGCCGGCCCCGGACGGGGTCACTCCGCCGGTGCCGGGCCCGGCGCCGGCGGGCAGCTGCACGAGCTGGAACGCCCTCGCCCTGACGGGGGACGGCGCCACCCGGCTGATCACCGACCTCGGCGAGCTGACCCCGGCCCGGCTCACCTCGGGCGCACCGGGTGCCGAGCGCGACGTGACGGAGGCCGCGGAGCTCGGGGACTGGTCCAGGATCGCCTGTCTCCTCCCCTCGGTGCGCTCGCACGGCGTCCGCACGGTCAACGCCTGGACGTATGCCAAGCAGCAGCTGCCCGAGGGCGACGGGACCGCGGCCTGGCTGTGCACCCGGGCCGAGACCTGGCGGGGCACGGCGGACCGGGTGCAGGCGCAGTTCCTGGCGCCGGGTGCCCCGCTCGCCGCGCAGGCGGCCCGGTCGGAGGGGTCGCCGGCGTGCGGTCCGCGGGAGCCGCGGGTGCTGGCGGGCGTGCTGTGGAAGTCCCGGGCGGGCCAGTGGTACGTACTCGCGGCGGGCAGTGCGCAGTTCGCCTCGCTGTCGGTGTCGGGCGGCGGGGTGAGCGGGGCCGCGAACGGGAACCGGCTGGCGGTCAAGGCGCCGGCGGGAGCGCAGGTCGATCTGTCGGGCAAGCTGACGGACGGGACGAAGGCGGGGGTCCTGCGTTAGGAATAGGCGGCAGAGGGCTTTTCCTCGCCTGTACCCATCAGTACATTGACGCCATGTCTAATAGGCCGCTCGCGCCCGCCCCCGTGGCGTCGGAACACATGGACCTCAGGCCCCGGAACGTGTCCTTCGACTGGGGGGACACCCCGCTCCACTGGCTGCCCAACGACCCGTTCGCCGGGCACATGATCAATGTGCTGCACCTGTTGCTCCCCGCGGGTGAGCGGTGGTTCGTGCACGTCTACAAGCAGGTGCTCCCGTACATTGAGGACGAGCGGCTGCGCGCGGACGTCGTCGGCTTCATCGGCCAGGAGGCCATGCACGCCGCCGCGCACGACGACGTGCTCCCCCACCTGAAGCGGCTCGGGCTCGACCCGACCCCGTACACGGCGCAGGTGGACTGGCTCTTCGGGAAACTGCTGGGCGACCGGACCCTGCCGCCCGGCCGGGCCCGGCACTGGTGGCTGATGGAGCGCGTCGCGATGATCGCGGCCATCGAGCACTACACGGCGTTCCTGGGCGACTGGGTGCTGAACGCCGACGAACTGGACCGGCGGGGCGCGGACCCCACCATGCTGGACCTGCTGCGCTGGCACGGCGCGGAGGAGGTCGAGCACCGCTCGGTGGCCTTCGACCTCTTCATGCACGTGGACGGCGGCTACCGCCGCCGCGCCCGGACCTGGGCGACCGGCTTCTCCGCGCTGGTCTTCCTCTGGCAGCGCGGTGTCCGCTTCTTCATGGAGAACGACCCGCACCTGGTGAACGGCAAGGCCTCCTTCGGGCAGTTCTTCCGGGCCGGGCAGCAGGGCGTGCTCCCGTCCACGGGCGCGATGCTGAAGTCCGTACCGAAGTACCTCTCCCGGACGTACCACCCCTCTCAGGAGGGCTGCACGGCCCAGGCGGTGGCCTACCTGGCCTCCTCCCCCGGTGCGAACGGCGGGGTGAGGGCATGAGGCGCGCCCTGGCGGTCGCCGCGGTCGCGGGGGCGGCCTGGGCGGCGAGGCGGGCCCTGCACGACCGCATCGGGAAGTCCCCGCTCTGGCCGCTGCCGGCCCTGGAGACCCCGGTCTCGGGCTACTCGCCGCGCCGCCCGCTGCGCGCGCTGATCGTCTCCCGTACGGAGCCGGCGCAGGGCGTGCTGGAGCTGACCCTCCGGTCGTCCGAGCTCCCGGCGTGGACCCCGGGCGCGCACGTGGACGTCACCCTGCCGTCCGGTCTGGTCCGCCAGTACTCCCTGTGCGGCGACCCGGCGGACAACGGGACGTACAGGATCGCGATCCGGCTGGTCGAGGACGGCCGCGGCGGCTCCCGCGAGGCGCACGCGCAGCTGGTCGAGGGCGCCGAGCTGGAACTGCGGCCGCCGCGCAACCGCTTCGAGCTGGTCCCGGCGGCCTCGTACGTCTTCGTCGCGGGCGGCATCGGGATCACCCCGATCCTGCCGATGCTCCGGGCGGCCACGGCGGCGGGCGCCGGCTGGACCCTCCTGTACGGGGGCCGCTCGCGCGCGTCGATGCCCTTCCTTCCCGAACTCGCTCTCCATGGCGACCGGGTCACGGTCGTCCCGCAGGACGAGGCGGGCCTGCCCGACCTCGCCCCGCTCGCGGCGGCCCGGCCGGGCACGCTCGTCTACTGCTGCGGCCCGGAACCCCTGATGCGGGCCGTCACGGCCGCGGTCCCGCCCGGGGTCCCGGTCCACCTGGAACGCTTCACCCCGGCGGCCCCCGGCCCGGCCGAGGCCTTCACGGTCGAACTCCACCGCTCGGGCCGCACCGTGGAGGTGGGCCCGGGGGAATCCACCCTGGCGGCGGTCCGCCGCGCCCTCCCCGACACCCCGTACTCCTGCGAACAGGGCTTCTGCGGCACCTGCCAACACCGCTTCCTGTCGGGCGAGGTGGACCACCGCGACGACCTGCTCACGGACCTGGAACGCGAGGACTCGATGCTCCTGTGCGTCTCCCGCGCAAAGGGCGCCCACCTCACCCTGGACCTCTGACCTGTCCGAAGTAGGGTGTCCGCATGACAACCGGGGTGCGGCGCAGGATGGGTGTCGAGGAGCGGCGGCAGCAGCTGATCGGGGTTGCCCTGGAGCTGTTCAGCAACCGGTCCCCCGACGATGTGTCGATCGACGAGATCGCGGCGGCCGCGGGGATATCGCGGCCGCTCGTCTACCACTACTTTCCGGGCAAGCTCAGCCTGTACGAGGCCGCGCTGCGGCGGGCCGCCGACGAGCTGGCGCAGCGGTTCGTGGAGCCCCGGGAGGGGCCGCTCGGGGCCCGGCTGTTGCGGGTGATGGGGCGGTTCTTCGCCTTCGTCGACGAACACGGCCCGGGCTTCTCCGCGTTGATGCGCGGCGGTCCGGCCGTGGGGAGCAGCCAGACCAACGCCATGATCGACGAGGTGCGGCAGGCGGCGTACGAGCAGATCCTCACGCACCTTGACATCGGTGTCGAGACCCCGCCGGCCCGGCTGGAGCTCGTGGTGCGGTCCTGGGTGTCGCTCGCCGAGTCCACCGCGCTGATCTGGCTGGACGGGCGGAGGATCCCGCGGTCCGAGCTGGAGTTGCAGCTGGTGCACGACTTCGCCGCGCTGGCCGCCGTGAGCGCGGCGTACGACGAGGAGATGGCGGGAATCCTCGTACGGATCCTGGCCCACGAACCGGCCGACGGACCCTTCGGGGAGCTGGTGGGGCGGCTCGGCGGGCTCGTTCCGAGCGGGGTGCCCGGGCCGCGGTGATCCCGCCTCCGGCGACCGGGCATGATCACCGATAATGCTCGCGTGATCATTGACGACGGGATCTTGTTCCGGCCGGCCAAGGACAAGGACGCCGGCACCCTGGTGACGCTGTACGACCAGGCCGCCCGGTGGATGCGGGCCAACGGGATCGACCAGTGGAAGCCCGGTGACAAGGACGCCGCCCACTTCCGCGCCCGGATGGGCGACGGCGAGGTGTGGCTCGGCGGGGACTCCGACGGGCAGGTGGTCGGGGCGTACGAGCTGTGGTGGTCCGACGAGGATGCCTGGGGCGTCCAGCCGCCGGTCGCCGGGTACGTGCACCGGCTGATGGTGGAGCGCGGGACCGCGCCCGCCGGGGCCGGGCGGCGCCTGCTCGAACACGCCGAGCGGCGGATCGCCAGGACCGGCCGGGAGCGGGCGCGGCTGGACTGCGTCTCCACCAACCCCCGGCTGCTCGCGTACTACCAGGGTGCGGGCTACCGGGTGGTCGGGGAGCTCCCCAACAAGGTGGGGAAGGGCGGCAGGGTCTACGGGGTGATCCTGCTGGAGAAGCGGCTCGATCGGCTCACCGTCGTGTGAAGACCGCGACCGTGCGGGCCGGGGTCGTGAACTCTCCTGTCGTCGTGTCGTACGCGGACCGCTTGACCGTGGCGTCGGAGCCCGCCGCCTGGCGCGGGTGCAGGGTGTAGGCGCTGCCCGCGAGGGCGGGAACGCGCTGGGACTGGGCGGTCGGGGTGGCGTTGAAGACCACCACGAGGTCGCCCAGGGTCATGGTGATCACGCCGGGCGTCTCGTCCTTGCCCGAGAGCGGGAAGGCCAGCCGCGACTGGACCGCCTCCGCCGTGGTGAGGGCGAACGCCGGCTCGGTGGTGCGGATCTTCAGCAGGTCCCGGTAGGCCGCCGAGGTGCCGTCGATGTCCGCGCAGGTGGGGACCGGCCCGGTCAGCAGGGGCTTCGCGTACAGCCACTTCGAGCCGTTGTCGGCGGCCGGGGGCAGGCCGCGGCCGAAGCCGTTGCCGTTCCCGGCGCGGCAGTCCCAGTGGACGGCGTTGAACCAGTCCCCGCTGTCGTAGGAGTTGCGGTCCAGGGACTTGGAGCGGAGCAGGTCCGTGCCCGCCTGGGAGAGCGCCGGGCCCTGGGAGAGCGTGGCCGTCGCCAGGGCCAGGACCTGCATCCGGGCCTTGTCCTGCGAGGAGGTGGCCGGCGGGAGTTTGTAGGTCAGGGCGTCGGCGAGGGTCTCGTTGTCATGGGCGTCCGCGTAGGCGAGGGCGTCGCCGGGGGCGGCCGCATAGCCGGCCGGGGCGCCGTTGTAGTCGAGCTCGGAGCCCTTGATCCGGCGGCCGGTGGTGTCGGTGAAGGCGTACGAGGCGAGGTTGCCGGACAGGCCGACCTTGATCAGGTCCTGGTCGTGCAGGAGGCGGGCCTTCTGCTCGGCCGGGGTGCCGTTGGCCGGGGATCCGTTCGGCGCCGTGAACAGTCCGGAGGCGAAGCCCTGGACGCGCGGGTCCTCGTCGAAGGGGCCGCCGCCGCGGACCGCGTCGCGGGCCCGGTCGGAGAAGGTGGCGATGCCGGTGCCGGCCATGTTCTTCTGCGTGGCCTGGACGAATCGGGCGTCGTCGGCGACCTCGCCGAAGTTCCAGCCCTCCCCGTAGAGGACGATCTTCTTCCCGTCGACCCCGTCCTTGGCGACGGTCAGTTCGTCGAGGGCCTTGCGGACGGCCAGGATGTTGGCCTTCGGGTGGTGGCCCATCAGGTCGAAGCGGAAGCCGTCGACCTTGTAGTCCTTCGCCCAGGTGACGACGGAGTCCACGACGAGGCGGCCCATCATGGCGTTCTCGGGGGCGGTGTTGGAACAGCAGGTGGAGGTGGCGACGCTGCCGTCGGCCAGCAGGCGCTGGTAGTAGCCGGGGACGATGCGGTCCAGGACCGACTTGTCCGACTGCCCGGACGCCACCGTGTGGTTGTAGACGACGTCCATCACCGTGCGCAGCCCGGCGCCGTTCAGCGACTGGACCATCCTGCGGAACTCCACCGTACGGGCGGTGCCGTTGGGGTCGCTCGCGTAGCTGCCCTCGGGAACGGTGTAGTGCAGCGGGTCGTAGCCCCAGTTGTACGCGTCCTTCGCGGCCGCGGCGGCCACGCAGGCCTGCTGTTCCTGCGAGTCCGGCGCGTAGACCTTCAGGTCGCAGGCCGGCTCGGTGCGGTCCGCGGGCTTCTCCGGGATCGTGCCGATGTCGAAGGCGGGCAGCAGGTGGACGTACGAGGTCCCGGCGGCGGCCAGGTCGCGCAGGTGCCGCATGCCGGCCGAGCCGGTGTCCGTGAAGGCCAGGTACTGCCCGGGGTGGGTGCTGGTGCGGTCCGCGACGGAGAAGTCACGGATGTGCAGCTCCTGGATCTGCGCGGAGGTGAAGGGCACGGGAGCCGGCTTGCGCAGCTGCCGCCAGCCGGGCGGGGCGAGCTTCGGGTCGGTCAGGTCGACGGCCAGGCTGTGGGTGGAGTCGGTGGTCAGGGCGGTGGAGTACGGGTCGGTGACGAGGTTGCGGACGACCTGTCCGGTGCTCGGCGCCCAGACGGTGACGGCGTAGCGGTAGGGCTTGCCGGTCCAGGAGCGTTCGCCGCGCACCGACCAGACGCCGGTCGCGTCGTCGCGGCGCATGGCGACGGTGCGGCCGTCGAGTTCGAGGGCGACCTGCCGGGCGGTCGGGGCCCAGACGGAGAGGGTGGGGCGGCCGTCCTTGAAGACGGGGCCGAGCGGGGTGTTCGTCGCGTACAGGTCGTCCAGGACCCCGGCGAGCTGCACGCCGGTGGCGGCGAGGACGGCGCCGTTCGCGGCGCGGGCGCTCGCGACGAGCTGGCCGCGCAGGGCGTCGCGGACGCGGTCCCGGTCGCGGGGGTCGACGGTGAAGGCGGTGTACGCGGCCAGGTGCGGGAACTTCTGCTTCTGCGCGGCGGTGAGCTCGGACCGGGTCAGCCGCAGCCACTGGGCCGGGCCGGTCAAGGTGCCGTTCTCGGCCTTGACGGCGCCGTCGCGGGAGGCGAGGAGCTGGGCGGAGGCGGCGGCCGCGGGGGCGTTCCAGGCGAGGGTGTCGCGGTCGATCCAGACGGCCTGGGCCTTGGTGAGGTCGAGGGCGGCGCCGGCGCCCGCGGGCTGCGGCAGGAGGTACTTCTCCTTGCCGCCCAGCATCCACACCTCGTGGCCGGTGGCCTTCAGGTCCAGGGACTGGTCGGTGGGGAGGTCCTTCTCGTCACCCTTGTGGAGGATGTAGCTCAGGGAGGAGGCGCCGGCGGCGAGCGGAACCTCGTACACCGCGCCGTAGGAGTCGCTGCGGACGGGCAGCAGCGGCTTGGACCAGTCGGTGGGGCTCGCGGCGCCGGTCCAGACGTGCAGGCCCCAGCCGTCGTAGGCGCCGTCGGGCCGCTGGTAGTGCAGGACGGCCTTCGCCGTGTCCTGCGGCGGGTAGGCGGGGCGGTCGGTGCGGGCGGGCTCCTTGCCCTGCTCCAGCCAGATCTCGCCGGTCTTCGTCACGTCGATGGTGCGGTCGGCGGCGACGTCCTTGTTGCCGTCCTTGTCGATGACGAGGTAGCCGACGGAGGAGGCGCCGGGCTTCAGCCTGACGTAGGCGAAGGCGCCGTAGGCGTCGCGGCCGGTGAAGTCGTGTCCGGCGGGCTGTGTCTTTGACGGGGCTGCCTCGCCGTCGGCGAGGTCGCCCCAGGCGTAGAGGCGCCAGTTCGTGTAGTCCCCGTCGGGGCGGTTGTAGTGGACGACGGCGTAGTCGCGCTGGGTGGCGGTGGGGACCTCGGTGGGCGGGGCCTGCCCGGCGGTGGACTGGGCGAGGGCGCTCGCGGTCCGGCCCGCGGAGTCGACGACGACGGCCTTGTAGCGCAGGGCGGTGCCGGCCGGGGCGGTGACGTGCTGGGTGACCTTGTACGGGGCGTGGTCGGCGGAGCCGAGGACCTGCCACTTGTCGGTGCCGGTCTGCGCGGCGAAGACGACCCGGTTCAGGCCGCCGCCGGTGACGTCGGCGGTGAGCTCGACGGTGCCGGTGGCGCCGGGGGCCGGGGCCTTGAGGGTCAGGGCGGGCTTGGCGGCGGGGGCCGCGAGCGGGTCGGTGCCCTGGAGCACCACCGAGCCGAAGGCGGGGAGGACCAGGCTGAGTTTGCCGGCCGCGGAGGCCCGGACCAGCGCGGTGCCGCCGTACAGGGTGCGGTACTGGGCGCCCGCCGGGGCGTCGATCTCGACGGTCCGGGACTCGGCGGCGTTGTTGGCGGCGACCAGGTACTCGGTGCGGCTGCGCGTGTCCGTCCGGGCGAAGGCGTAGACGGACCCGTCGGCGAGGCGCTCGCTCTGGACGCCGTCCCGCAGGGCCGGGTGGGCCTTGGTCAGCTTCGAGAGAGCACTGATCTGCTGGTAGAGCGGGTGACCCGGATCGTAGGCGTCGCTCGCGTGGGTGCGCGCCGTCGCGAGCTGGTCGTCGTCCAGGTAGTCGGCGACCTGGGAGGCGAAGAGCGGCTGGCGGGCGTCCTTGTCGCCGCCCGCGCCGGTGAAGCCCTGCTCGTCGCCGGAGTAGATCACCGGGTTGCCCCGGGAGAAGAACATCAGCTCGTTGGCGAGCCGGTAGCGGTCCAGCAGCTCCTGCTCACCCGCGCCGGGCCGGTCCTGCTTCAGGAACGTCCCGAAGCGGCCCATGTCGTGGTTGCCGAGGAAGGTCACCTGCTCGTAGGCGTTGGCCTTGCCGGAGGTGTACCGGTAGTCGTCGCCCAGGACGGAGGCCAGCCGGCCGGCTCCCGCGCCCTGGGAGGCGTACGAGCGGATCGCGTCCTGGAGCGGGAAGTCGAGGGTGGCGTCGAGGCGCCCGCGCGTCACGTACGGGGAGGTGACGGCGGTGTCGGCGGAGTAGACCTCGCCGAACATGAAGAAGTCGTCGCGGCCGCGCCCGGCCGCGTACGTGTCGAGGGCGGTGGCCCACTGGGTCCAGAACTCGGTGTTGACGTGCTTGACCGTGTCGATGCGGAAGCCGTCGATCCGGAAGTCCTCGACCCACTTCTCGTAGATCTTCTCCATGCCGCTGACGACCTCGGGACGCTCGGTCCACAGGTCGTCGAGGCCGAAGAAGTCGCCCTGGTCGGAGGATTCACCGGCGAAGGTGGAGTCGCCCCGGTTGTGGTACATCGTCGGGTCGTTGAGCCAGGCGGGGACCTTGGCGTTCTTCTTCGCGTCCGGCACGAAGGGGGTCCTCGGGAAGGACTCGCCGTCCACCTTCGGGAACTTCCCCTTTCCTCCCGTGTAGTCCTTGTCGTCGAAGGGCACGCCGTCCTTCGTCAGGTACGGGAACGCCCCCTTCGACAGGTACGAGTAGGACGCCTCCCGGTAGTCCACGACGTCGGCGGTGTGGTTGGTGATGACGTCGAAGAAGACCTTCATCCCCTTCCCGTGCGCCTTGTCGATCAGCCGCTCCAGGTCCGCGTTGGTGCCGAAGTGCGGGTCGACCTGGGTGAAGTCGGTGATCCAGTAGCCGTGGTAACCGGCGGAGACATCGGCGCCCTTGCCCTGCACCGGCTGGTTCTTGAAGATCGGCGCCATCCAGATGGCCGTGGTGCCGAGCCCCTTGATGTAGTCGAGCCGGTCGGTCAGCCCCTTGAGGTCGCCGCCCTGGTAGAAGCCCTTGTCCGTCGGGTCGAGGCCGGTCTGCAGGCGGGAGCCGGTCAGGCCGCCCCGGTCGTTGCGCGGGTCGCCGTTCGCGAACCGGTCCGGGAGCACGAAGTAGAACTGCTCCCGGGTCAGGTCGTGCCGGGCCGGTTCGGCGGCCAGTTTCGCGTCCGAGGGCGGGGCGGGCGCCTGTGCGGCGGCCGCGGCGGGGAGGGCGGGCAGGAGCGTCACGGCCAGAGCGGCGGCGATCACTCCTGCGGCAGGGCGTATCAAGGCGGTTCTCCTTGTGTACGTGTCGCATGGATGAGGGCCGCCCGTCCCGGGAGTCCCCCCGGACGGAGTCCGGGGAGGCGGGGACGTTGGTGCCGGGCGGCCCTGGTCGGTGGAGCGGCGGTTCAGTTGCGCCAGGTGTCGTTCAGCGTGACCTTGCCGCTCGCGGGAACGGTGGCGGTGCGGTTGGCTCCGCTCTCCCAGGTGACGTTGCCCGCGGCGTCCTTGCGGACGTACTTGTACGCGAAGGCCGTGCCGGGCGGGAGGGTGACGTCGAGCTTCCAGACCGGGTAGGCCGCCGGGTCCAGCTTGAGGGCGCCCGCGGTGTTCCAGGCGCCGAGCTCCGCGCGGTCGCCGGTGACGTAGATGTTCTGCCCCGGGACGGTGGTCGCGTTGACGGCGAAGGAGGCACCGCTGGTGCTCGCCGGCGGCGGGGTCGTGCCGCCGGAGCAGGTTCGGGCGCCCGTGTGCAGGGCGACGGCCGTCCCGGCGGGGAGGGTCGCGGTGAACTGGCCGCCGGAGTTCACCGTCACCGTGCGGTTGTTCTGCACGTCGCAGTAGTCGCCCGCCGCGAGGGAGGTCTGGAAGGTGCGGGTCAGGGCCGAGCCCTCGTGGTTGATGGCCACGTACGCCTTGGAGCCGCGGCCGAAGGCGATCTGGTCGCCGCCGTTGTCCCACCAGTCGGTGACGGACTGTCCGCGGGCCGCGTTGCGCAGGCCCACCATGGAGGAGATCTCCCGCCAGGCGTGCTGGCACTTCCAGCCGTCCGCGTAACAGGCGTTCACCGAGCCGCCGTTCGGCGGACCGGCGTCCTTGTCGGTCCACTCGTAGCCGGAGTGGACGTCCGGGGAGCCGTAGGGCCAGGCCAGCATGAACACGCTGGCGAGGGTGTAGTCGGAGCCGTTCTTGTAGTTGAGGGTGTCCCCGCCGCGCTCGGTGTCGTGGTTGTCGACGAAGACGGCCGACTGGGCGGATGGCATGTGGCCCCAGGCCTCGCCGAAGTTCTTCAGGTAGGCGAGGTTCTCGTTCTGGAAGACCCGCTTGAGGTCACGGGCGTAGCGGAACTCCTGCACGTCCCCGTTGCCGAGGTACTCGCTCGGCGAGACGGCCTCGCCCGCGCCGTGGATCGCCTCCTGCTTCCAGTAGGCGCCGGGGTTCGTCAGCCGGGACTTGATGTTGGCGAGGTCGGCGGCGGGCATGTGCTTGGCGGCGTCGATCCGGAACCCGTCGACGCCGAGGGAGAGCAGGTCGTTGAGGTACCCGGCGATCCTTCCGCGTACGTAGTCCTCGCCGGTGTCGAGGTCGGCGAGCTGGACGAGCTCGCAGTTCTGGATGTTGGCGCGGTCCTGGTAGTTCGAGATCGTCGCCCGGCAGTCGTCCATGTCGGAACCGGAGTAGATGCCCGGGTAGTTGTACTTCGTGTACGAACTCCCGCCGGTTCCGGTGCCGTCGGCGGCGGCCATGTGGTTGATCACCGAGTCCGCGACGACCTTGACCCCGGCGGCGTGGCAGGTGTCGATCATGCTCTTGAAGGCGGTCCGGTCGCCGAGCCGACCGGCGATCTTGTAGCTGACGGGCTGGTACGAGGTCCACCACTGGGGGCCCTGGATGTGCTCCTGGGGAGGCGAGACCTGGACGTAGCCGTAACCGGCGGGGCCGAGGGTGTCGGTGCAGGCCCGGGCCACGGAGTCGAACTTCCACTCGAACAGGACGGCGGTGACGTCCTTGCCGCCGGGGGGCGCGGCGGTGGCCTGCGGCGCTTGCACGGTGACGGTGGCCGCGGCGACGGCCAGGGCCGCGAGGGCTGCGGCTCTGCGGGGGCGGAACATGTGGGGCCTCCTGGCGGAGAGGGGGGATTGTGGCGACCGTAGGGGCCGCATCCCAGCCCTGCAAGACCTTGCGCAAGAGATTGCAGAATTGTTTCGCGATGATGGCCCCCGGAGTTGTCGGAGGCGGCTGCGACGCTGTGCCCATGGAGATGCAGCTGACGATCGATTGCGCGGACCCACAGCGCATGGTGGCCTTCTGGACCGGAGCGCTCGGGTACGTCCCGGAGCCCCCGCCCGCCGGACACGCCTCCTGGCGGGCCTACTGGCAGGACATGGGAGTGCCGCCGGAAGAGCTGGGCGAGGACGCCGGGGAGACACCGGAGTCCATCGTCGACCCGGAGGGCCGCGGCCCGCGCATCTGGTTCCAGCAGGTCCCGGAGCCCAAGACCGTGAAGAACCGCCTCCACCTCGACCTGAAGGTCGGCGGCGGGCGGGACGTGGACATCGCCCTGCGCGTCGAGCGGGTCACGGCCACGGTGGAGCGGGTCACCGCGGCCGGTGCCACCATCCTGCGGATCATGGACGAGCCGGACATGCCGTACTACGCGGTCGTACTCCAGGACCCCGAGGGCAACGAATTCTGCGTGGTCTGACCCGGGCGCCCGGGGGTAGCCGGCACGGCCGGGGTAGCCGGGGCAGCCGGCACGGTCGGGGGGACCGGCACCGCCGGGGTGCCCAGGGCGACCCGGGTACTCCGGGTGACCGGGGTAAACCGTCCCCCGGACGACCGGGTGCCCCCAGTGACCGGGGGACCCGGATGACCGGGGTAACCCGGACGACCGGACGACCGGGAGACCGGGTGCCCCGGGGGCGGACGGGCGGCGGCAGCCGCGAGCACGCTGCCCTGGGAGCGGCCGGAGATCACCCGACGGCCGCCGGTGCAGTTGGTCCGGGGTGACCGGGACAGCAGGCTGCCCCGGTCACCCCGGTGGCACGGTGTCCCGGCGCGGCCCGGGGCCCGGGGTGCCCAGGGCGGCCGGGCCGCCCCGGCAACCGTGCACCCCGGCCGCCGGGTCAGGCCGCCGCGGGGGCCTGGGCCGTTGAGCCTCTGACCACCAGCTCCGGCTGGAAGACGTACTCCGTGCGCTGGACGGGGGTGCCGCCCACCGCCTCCAGCAGCGCGCCCACCGCCGCCGTCGCCATCGCCCGTACCGGCTGGCGCACGGTCGTCAGCGGCGGGTCCGTGAACGGGATCAACGGCGAGTCGTCGAAGCCGACCACCGAGACGTCCTCCGGCACCCGCAGCCCCCGCTCGCGCGCCGCGCGGATGACGCCCAGCGCCATCGGATCGCTGCCGCACACGATGCCCGTGCAGCCCCGGTCCAGCAGGGCGATCCCCGCCGCGTGGCCCCCCTCGACCGTGAACAGCGTCCGCTGGATCAGCCCTTCCGCCTCCGCCGAAGGACGCGCGGCGACGAAGCCCTGCTCCTTGCGGGCCGACGGCACGTACCGCGTCGGCCCGATCGCCAGGCCGATCCGCCGGTGGCCCAGGTCCTCGAGGTGGCGTACCGCCATGTCCGCCGCCGCCCGGTCGTCCGGGGAGACGAACGGCGCGCTGATCTGCTCGTTGAAGCCGTTGATCAGCACGAAGGGGGTGCCACGGGCGGCCAGTCGCTGGTAGCGCGACGGATCCGCCAGCGAGTCCGCGTGCAGCCCCGACAGGAACACGATGCCCGTGACCCCGCGCTCCTCCAGTTGCTCCACCAGCTCGTCCTCGGTGGCGCCGCCGGGGGTCTGCGTGCACAGCACCGGCGTGTACCCGTGCCCGGCCAGTGCCTGCTCTATGACCTGCGCGAACGCCGGGAAGATCGGGTTGGTGAGCTCCGGGATCAGCAGCCCCACCAGGCCGTTGCTGCGCCGCTTCAGCCGGACGGGCCGCTCGTAGCCCAGCAGGTCGAGCGCGGCCAGCACCTTGTGCCGGGTGCCGGCCGCCACGCCCGACTTGCCGTTGAGCACACGGCTGACGGTCGCCTCGCTGACCTGGGCCTGCGCGGCGATGTCCGTCAGCCGGAGGGGGGAGGTCACCCCGACGTCACCTGCCACCACACCGTGGTGTCGGCCGGCAGCACGCCGTCCTCGACCGTTGCACCGCTGGACAGCAGAGCCTCGCCCTCGACGGGGAACCGTACCGCCGTGCCGGTGGTGTTGGCGGTGCAGAGGAAGTCCCCGCGGCGGAAGACCAGGACGCCGGCGGGAGCGTTCTGCCAGTCCACCGACTCGCCCGCGCCCAGGTCCGGGCGCTCGCGGCGCAGCCGCAGGGCGGTCCGGTACAGCTCCAGGGTGGAGGACGGGTCGCCGGTCTGCGCCTCCACGCTCAGCTCCGCCCAGGAGTCCGGCTGCGGGAGCCAGCTTCCGCCGGTGCCGAAGCCGTACGGGGCCTGCGTACCCGACCACGGGATGGGGACCCGGCAGCCGTCGCGGAAGCCGTCCTGTCCCGCCGCGCGGGAGAACGACGGGTCCTGGCGGACCTCGTCCGGCAGGTCGGTGACGTCTGGCAGGCCGAGTTCCTCGCCCTGGTAGACGTACGCCGAACCGGGCAGCGCCAGCATCAGCAGGGTCGCCGCGCGGGCCCGCCGGAGACCGAGCTCACGGTCGCCGGCCTCGCGCAGCTGCGTGCCGAGGCCGGCGGGGTTGGCGAAGCGGGTGGCGTGCCGGGTGACGTCGTGGTTGGACAGCACCCAGGTGGTGGGGGCGCCGACGGGGCGCATCGCGGCCAGGGAGCCGTCGATGACCTCGCGCAGTGAGTCCGCGTCCCAGTCGGCCGTCAGGTACTGGAAGTTGAACGCCTGGTGCATCTCGTCGGGGCGGACGTAGCGGGCCGTGCGCTCGACGGTCGGGGTCCATGCCTCGGCGACCAGGACGCGGTCGCCCTCGTACTCGTCGAGGATCCGGCGCCAGGAGCGGTATATCTCGTGGACGCCGTCCTGGTCGAAGAAGGGCATGACGTCGTTGCCGAGCAGCTTGAGCTGGTCCTTGGCGCCGAGGTCGGGCAGACCGGGCGCCTTGACCAGACCGTGGGCCACGTCGACGCGGAAGCCGTCGGCGCCGAGGTCGAGCCAGAACCGCAGGATGGAGCGGAACTCGTCCTGGACGGCCGGGTGCTCCCAGTTGAAGTCGGGCTGCTCGGGTGCGAAGAGGTGCAGGTACCACTCGCCGTCCGCGACACGGGTCCAGGCGGGCCCGCCGAAGATCGACTCCCAGTCGTTGGGCGGCAGTTCGCCGTTCTCACCCTTGCCGGAACGGAAGTGGAAGCGCTCCCGCAGCCGGGAACCGGAGCCTTCGCGCAGCGCCTGCTTGAACCATTCGTGCTGGTCGGAGCAGTGGTTCGGAACGAGGTCGACGATGATGCGCAGGCCCAGTTCGTGCGCCTCGCGGATCACGGCGTCGGCGTCGTGCAGGGTGCCGAACATCGGGTCGATGGCCCGGTAGTCGGCGACGTCGTAGCCCGCGTCGGCCTGCGGGGAGGCGTAGAAGGGGCTCAGCCAGACGGCGTCGACACCCAGTTCCTTGAGGTACGGCAGGCGGCTGCGGATGCCTTCGAGGTCCCCCATGCCGTCCCCGTTGGAGTCGGCGAAGCTGCGCGGATAGACCTGGTAGATCACCGCTTCTCTCCACCAGCCGGGCAGGGTGCCGCTGGAGGTGGGAAGTGCGTCGGCGAGGTGCTGGGTCATGTCGTCCTTGAAGAGATCGGGCCGGAAGGGTGAGCAGGCAGGGGGGTCAGCCCTTGGTGGCGCCTGCGGTCATTCCGGCGACGAGGTGACGCTGGGCGAAAACGAAGAAGATCGCCGCGGGGATGGCGATGAGGACCGAGGCGGCGCTCATCGCACCCCAGTTGGAGGTGTACTGCGTGACGAAGGTCTGCAGTCCGCCGGCCAGGGTGAGGTTCTCCTCGCCGACCATGAAGGCGGAGGCGTAGGCGACTTCGCCCCAGGCGGTGATGAAGGCGTAGAAGCCGGTGACGGCGAGGCCGGGCTTGGCGAGCGGCAGGATGAGCCGCCAGAACGTGCCGAAGGGGTTGAGCCCGTCGACGCGGCCGGATTCGTCGATCTCCACCGGAATGGTGTCGAAGAAGCCCTTCATCATCCAGGCGCAGAACGGCACGGCGATGGTGAGGTAGGTGATGATCAGACCGATCGGCTGGTTGAGCAGGCCGAGGTCGCCCATCAGGTTGTAGAGCGGGACGATGAGGATCGCCATCGGGAACATCTGCGTGATGAGCAGGGTCCACATCAGCGGCTTCATGCCGGGGAACTTGAACCGGCTGACCGCGTATCCGGTGGTGGCGGCGATGAACACACCGAGGACGGTGGTGACGCCGGCGACCAGGACGGAGTTGGCGAACCAGCTGAGGAAGTGGCTCGACTCCAGCAGGTGCGTGTAGTTGCCGAAGGACGGTTCCTTGACGAAGTCCGTGCTGACCGCGTACTCGGCGGGCTTGAGCGAGGTCAGCAGGATCCACAGCACCGGGAAGACGGCGATGACGGACGCGACGAGCAGGGTGAGGTGCAGGCCGACGGAGGCGAGCGGGGCGCGGGCGCCCCGAGTGCGGGTGGTCATGGTCACCACACCTCTCCCTGCTTGCGCAGCGAGCGCCGGTAGACCAGCGCGAAGATCATGAGCAGGGCGAGGATCAGTACGCCCCAGGTCGCGGAGCCGGCGAAGTCGCGCGGGCTCGCGACGAACGCCTCGCGGAAGGCCTGCGTCACCAGGATCTCGGTGGAGTCACCGGGTCCGCCGCGGGTGAGCAGGAAGATCACCGGGAACATGTTGAAGGTCCAGATGGTGGAGAGCAGGATCACCGTCATGCTCACCGCGCGCAGCCCGGGCAGCGTGATGTGCCGGAACCGCTGCCAGGCGCTCGCGCCGTCCATCTCGGCGGCCTCGTAGAGCTCACCGGGGATGGACTGCAGTCCGCCGAGCAGGGCGACCATCATGAAGGGGACGCCGAGCCAGACGTTGACGGCGACGACCGAGAACTTGGCCCAGGTCGGATCGTCGAGCCACGGGACGGCGGCGATGCCTCCGCCGTCGAGGATCTTGTTGAGGATGCCGTTGTCGCGGTTGAAGAGGAACCGCCAGGCGAAGACCGAGACGAAGCCGGGGACGGCCCACGGCAGGATGAGCGCCATCCGGTAGGCGGCGCGGCCCCGGAAGTCCCGGTTGAGCATGTTGGCCAGGACCAGGCCGAGGGTGAAGGTGATCGACACGCAGGCGACGGTCCACACCACCGTCCACACCAGCCGCTGCAGGAAGACCGGGTCGCCGAGCACGGACGTGTAGTTGTCGAGTCCGACGAACTCGTACGTGGCCTCGATGTGACGCGCGCCGATGGTGCGGGCGACGTTGCGCTCGTTGGCGTCGGTCAGCGACAGGTAGACGCCGCGGACGAGCGGCCAGCCGATGATCACGCCGAGGACGAGCACCACCGGGGCGACCATGGCCCAGGCGTACCAGTGGGTGGCGAGGGCACGCCTCAGTCCACCGCGCCTGCCGTTGCCGGCGCTTTCGCTGTCAGTCCTGCGGCTCAGGCCGCGGGCGGCGGCGTCGTTCTCGACGTCGTCGCCCGCGGCCTTCGCCACCGACTGGCTGGTGTGAGCAGCCATGGTTTAGTTACTTCCAGCCCTTGAGGATCTTGCGGAACTCGACACCGGCCGCCTTGGCCGCGTCCTCGGGGCTCGACGCCCCGGTGATCGCCTTGGTGTATTCGACCTTCAGCGGCTCGAAGAGGGAGCCGTTCTCCGGGATCCAGGCGCGCTCGACGGCCTTGTCCACGGCCGGCTTGAAGAACGCCACCATCTCGCTGCCCTTGACGTCCGGCTGCTCGTAGGCGGCGGTACGGGTCGGGAGCAGGCTCAGCTCCTTGGCGGACTGCACCTGGACGTCCTGCGAGGTCATGTACTCGACGAAGGCGTGCGCGGCGGCGCGGTTCTTGGAACCGGCGTAGACGCCGAGGTCGTGGCCGCCCTGCGGGGCGCCGGCCTTGACCGAGCCGGCCGGGACGGCGGCGACGCCGAGGTTGGCCTTGTCCTTGAACTGGTCGCCCGCGTAGGTGTCGGCGACCGCCCACGGACCGTTGATCATCATGGCGGCCTCGCCGGACTTGAAGGCCGTCTGCATGTTGGTGTAGCCGTCCGTGGCGTTGGTGACCGCCGCGCCGGAGGCGACCAGGTCACGGGCGGTCTTGAAGGCCTTGACGCCCGCCGCGTTGTCCACGGTGACGGTCTTGCCCTTCGCGTCGACCAGGTCGCCGCCCTCGCCGTAGATCAGCGGGAGGAACCAGTAGGAGTCGTCGCCGCGCAGGTACAGCCCGGCCTTGCCGGACTTCGCCTTGATGGCCGCGGCGGCGGTCTTCAGCTCCTCCAGCGTCTTGGGGGGCTGGACACCGGCGTCGGCGAGCATCTTCTTGTTGTAGAAGAGGCCGAGGGTGTCGATGACCTGCGGGACTGCGTAGGTCTTGCCCTCGAACTTGCCGCTGGCCGCGGCCTGCGGGAGGAACTCGGTGTCGACCTTCTTCGCGGTCTCGGCCGGCACCTCGTCGAGGTAACCCAGCGAGGCGAAGTCGGCGACCCAGCCGACGTCGGCGCGGATGACGTCGGGGGCGTCGGAACCGCTGCTGAACGCGTTCTTGACCTTGTTCTGCGCGTCGCCGTACGGGACGTTGACGTACTTGACGGTCACCTTCGGGTGCTTCGCGGTGAACGCCTCGGCGATCTTCTGGAAGCTCGCCTTCTCGGCGTCGTTCGAGGTGTCCCACCAGGTGACCGTGCCGGAAAGCTCGCCGCCGGCCTTGGTCTCAGCACCGTCGTCCTTGGTGTCACCACCGCAAGCCGTCGCCGCGAGCGCCAGGGTCGCGACCAGCGCGGTGGCCGCTATGCCACGCCGCATATGAACTCCTTCGATGATCCCGGCCGCGCCCTCGCGGTCCTGAGTTGCCAGGAACGTAACAAGACTGAAAGCCGTCCGAAAGAGCTTGCGGCAATTTTCTGCAAGAGGCCGTGATCGTTACATCCGTGTGTCCGGACGGTTGCCGCAGCTTGCTGTTAGTTCGAGTCAGCTTCGACTGTCCGGGCCCGCAACCAGGGGGCGTCTGCTCGCGTTGACCCCTATATGACCCATGAGCTGACCGCGTCCCGGCTTGCAAGCGCTTCCAGCAAGACCACCGCAAGCGGCGGCTGGTGGCGCGATGCCGTCATCTATCAGGTGTACGTACGATCCTTCGCGGACAGCGACGGGGACGGCGTCGGGGACCTGCGCGGGGTGCGCGAGCGGCTCCCCCATCTCGCCCGGCTGGGGGTCGACGCCGTGTGGCTCACCCCCTTCTACGTGTCCCCCCAGGCGGACGGCGGGTACGACGTCGCCGACTACCGGACCGTCGACCCGCTCTTCGGCGACCTCTCCGACGCCGACGAGCTCGTCCGCGCCGCCCACGCCCTGGGGCTGCGGGTCATCGTCGACCTGGTCCCGAACCACACCTCCGACCAGCACCCCTGGTTCCGGGCCGCCCTCGCCGGGGATCCGGCGATGCGCGAGCGCTACCACTTCCACCCCGGCCGCGGGCCCGGCGGCGCCGAGCCCCCCAACGACTGGGAGTCCGTGTTCGGCGGCCCCGCCTGGACCCGGGTCGCGGACGGCGCCTGGTACCTGCACCTCTTCGCCCCGCAGCAGCCCGACCTGGACTGGGAGCGCCCGGAGGTCGCCGCCGAGTTCGTCTCCGTCCTGCGCTTCTGGCTCGACCTCGGCGTCGACGGCTTCCGCGTCGACGTCGCCCACGGCATGGTCAAGGCCGCGGGCCTGCCCGACATCGGCCACGGCGCACAGGCCACCCTCATCGGCACCGAGCCGCTCCCCTTCTTCGACCAGGACGGGGTCCACGAGATCCTCCGATCCTGGCGCCGGCTCCTCGACTCCTACGAGGGCTCGCGCATCGGCGTCGCCGAGGCCTGGGCCCCGACCTCCGAGCGGCTCGCCCTCTACGTCCGCCCCGACGAGCTGCACCAGGCCTTCAATTTCCGGTTCCTGAACTGCCGGTGGGACACCACTGCCTTGCGGACCGTGATCGACGAGTCACTGGCCGCCACCGCCTCGGTGGGTGCGCCGACCACGTGGGTGCTGTCCAACCACGACGTCGTGCGGCACCGGACCCGGTTCGGCAGCCTGGACCGGGCGCGGGCGGCCGCGCTGCTGATGCTGGCCCTGCCCGGGTCCGCGTACGTGTACCAGGGCGAGGAGCTGGGCCTGCCGGAGGTGACCGACCTCCCCGACGAGGTGCGCCAGGACCCGGCCTTCCGCCGCACCGCCGGGCAGGACGGGCTGCGCGACGGCTGCCGGGTGCCGCTCCCCTGGTCCGGCGCGGAGCCGCCGTACGGATTCGGGCCGGCCGGCACCTGGCTGCCGCAGCCCGCCGGCTGGGGCGACCTCAGCGTCGCCGCCCAGACCGGCGACCCGCACTCCACCCTGGAGCTCTACCGGGCCGCCCTGGAACTGCGCCGCGCGCTGCCGGGTCTGGGCGCCCCCGACGCGGGCCCGCTGACCTGGCTGTCCGCGCCCGAGGACGTCCTCCTCTTCACCCGGCCCGGCTTCGCCTGCACCCTCAACACCCGGCCCGCCGCGGTCGAACTCCCCGCACCCGGACGCCCCGTACTCTCCAGCGCGCCCGTGGAGACGGACGGGCGCACCGTCCGGCTTCCGGCGGATTCGTGCACCTGGTGGGCAATTTAAAGGTGCGACCGGTACAGTCCAATCCCGTGACCGCACGGCTAGCCGACATCGCAGCCCAGGCGGGGGTCAGCGAAGCCACAGTCAGCCGCGTGCTCAACGGCAAGCCCGGTGTGGCCGCCGGCACCCGTGAATCCGTGCTGGCCGCGCTCGACGTGCTCGGCTACGAACGGCCCGTACGGCTGCGCCAGCGCAGCGCGGGGCTCGTCGGCCTGATAACCCCCGAGCTGGACAATCCCATCTTTCCGGCGCTCGCCCAGGTCATCGGCCAGGCCCTGACCCGGCAGGGGTACACGCCCGTCCTGGCCACGCAGACACCCGGCGGGTCCACCGAGGACGAACTGACCGAGATGCTGGTCGACCGCGGGGTCTCCGGCATCATCTTCGTCTCGGGGCTGCACGCCGACACGACGGCCGACATGGGCCGCTACGACCAACTGCGCGGCCAGGGCGTCCCGTTCGTCCTCATCAACGGGTTCTCCGACAAGGTGCAGGCCCCCTTCGTCTCCCCCGACGACCGGGCCGCGATGCAGCTCGCCGTGACCCACCTGACCGCGCTGGGGCACACCCGGATCGGCCTGGCGGTCGGACCGAAGCGCTTCGTACCGGTGGTCCGCAAGATCGAGGGCTTCCGGCTCGGGATGAAGGAGCGGCTCGGGCTCGACGAGGCCGAGACCGAGGAGCTGATCCAGCACTCCCTCTACTCCCTGGAGGGCGGCCAGGCGGCCGCGACCGCGCTGATCTCGCGGGGCTGCACGGCGGTGGTGTGCGCGAGCGACATGATGGCGCTCGGCGCGATCCGGGCCGCCCGGCAGCAGGGGCTGCGGGTGCCGCAGGACGTGTCGGTGGTCGGCTTCGACGACTCCCCGCTCATAGCGTTCACCGATCCGCCGCTCACCACCATCCGGCAGCCGGTCCAGGCCATGGGCCAGGCGGCGGTCCGGACCCTGCTGGAGGAGATCGGCGGTACGCCGGCCCCGCACAGCGAGTTCGTCTTCCTGCCCGAACTGGTGGTCCGCGGCTCGACGGCCTCCGGCCCCGGGCAGGCTCGGGGGCGGACTAGTCCGCAGGTCTGAGCGGAGGCGCCGAAGACCGTCCCGAGGGATGATCGAAGGCGAGATCGCATCTGGCAAACTCCTATCCCATGGGTGAAGCGAGCGTGAAGACACTGGAAACTCCCCCGGCTAACGCCGGGGGCACCCCCAGCACGGATGTCTCGTCACCCCAGGTGACCGAGAGCGAGACCCGCCCGGGCTCCGAACGCACCCTGCTCACCCGGCTGCGGTCCCCGCGCCGGCCCCGGATCTGGTTCGAGATCGTACTCATCGCGGTCAGCTACTGGACCTACTCGCTGATCCGCAACGCGGTGCCCGAGCAGAAGGCGGCCGCCCTCGCGAACGCCGACTGGATCTGGTCCGCCGAGCGCACCCTCGGCATCGCCGTGGAGCAGTCCGTCAACCATGCCGTGAACTCGGTGACGTGGCTGATCGTGGGCATGAACTACTACTACGCGACGCTCCATTTCGCCGTGACCATCGGCGTGCTGGTGTGGATCTACCGCTTCCATCCGGGGCGGTACGCCGCCACGCGCCTCGTCCTCTTCGCCACCACGGGCGTGGCCCTGGTCGGCTACTACTGCTACCCGCTCGCCCCGCCCCGGCTGATGAACGGGCAGGACTTCGTCGACACCGTGCTGGTCCACCACACGTGGGGCTCCATGGCGTCGGGGAACCTCAAGCAGATGTCGAACCAGTACGCCGCCATGCCGTCCATGCACATAGGGTGGTCGCTCTGGTGCGGGCTGACGATCTTCGCGGTCGCCTCCGCCCCCTGGGCCCGGATCCTGGGCCTGCTCTACCCGACGGTGACCCTGGTCGTCATCGTGGCCACCGCCAACCACTTCTGGCTCGACGCCGTGGGCGGCATGCTCTGCCTGACCTTCGGCTACACCGTCTCGCGCAGCTGGTACGGCTCGCTGCCGCACCACCTGCCGCGCCACCCGGAGTACGCGGGTCCGCACCCGGCGGCGGCGTTGCTGAACCGCTTCCGGCGCTAGCTGGCTGGGCCCTGTCGCAAAGCAGCGCCTGCCGGCCGCGGCGATCCCGCCCGCCACCCGCCCGCCACCCGCGCCGTTCCCCGGCCGCGAGCGCCGCGCACGAAGTCATGCCCTCCAGTGCCATCGGCCCCGTCGGGGCGGGGTCGGCCGCGCCCGGCCGCCTCGACCATGCGCCGGTGCGGACGGTGCGGGCGGTGGGGGCGGTGGGGGCGGTGGGGGCAAAAACCTAAAGGCTTTCGGTTCGCGGCAATGTAGCCTCCGGGTCTGGAGTTCGGGAAGACCTGACGGCGGGAGAAAACCGATGGCACGGCCGCGCACCCCCCTCCTCGACCGGGAGCGGATCGCCGCGACCGGTCTGCAGCTGGTCGCGGAGCAGGGCGAGTTCAGCGTTCCGCAGATCGCCCGGGCGCTCGGTGTGCAGACCGGCTCGGTGTACCACCACGTGGACGGCCGGGCGGGGGTGATCGAGTTGATACGGGAGCTGGTGTGCGAGCTGATCACCGACGAGGCCCTGGCCGCGGACCCGTGGGACCGGGCCCTGGAGGAGTGGGCGCGCTCGTACCGGGCCGCCTTCGCCGCCTATCCGCGGGCCATCCCGCTGCTGATGACCACGCCGGTCCGGGCCCCGAAGGTGCTCGCGCACTACGAGCGCGCGGTGGCCCGGCTGCGGGAGGCGGGCTTCGCCGAGAGGGACGTGATGCCGCTGCTGACGGCCTTGGAGAACCTGATCCTGGGCTCGGCGCTGGACCTGGCGGCGCCGGAGGCGATGTGGGAGCCCTCGCCGGAGACCCCCCTGCTGGCCGGCGCCCTGGCGACGGTCGGTCCGGGCCGGGCCGACGCGGCCTTCGAGCTGGCCCTGGCGGCGTTCCTCTCGTACGCCAGGACGCTGCTGGACGGGCCGTCCGAGCCGTCCGGGCCGTAGGCGAAACTCCGGCGAATTCTCCGACCTGGCGGAGGTGGAACCGCGCCGCATGCGGGACGAGCCACCCGAGTCCCCCCTATTCGGCGAACCCTTCCTCCGGACGGATCTGTTCCGGCGCTACGCTCCGCAGGAAAGCTCGTCCACCACGCACCGCCCACGAGTCCTGGAGGCCCGTCCGCATGGCTGTCGTCCACCGCACCACCATGTCCCCCGGCAAGCTGGAACTCGTGGCGTCGTGGCTGCCGGCGCAGCCCTGGTACGAGGGGCGGCCCGGCCAGGCTCCGGAGCTGGCCAAGGCGGGCGGTTTCCGGCTGGACGACCCCGAGGGCGAGGTCGGCATCGAGTTCATGGTGGTCACCGACTCCAGCGGCGACACCCCGGTCACGTACCACCTGCCCCTGACCTACCGCGGGGCCCCGCTCCCCGGCGCCGAACAGGCCCTCGTCGGCACCTCGGAGCACGGCGTACTGGGGCGGCGGTGGGTCTACGACGGCACCCAGGACCCGGTCCTGGTGGCCCAGTTGCGCGCGCTGCTCCGGGGCGAGGCGGTCCCCCAGGACCAGAACGCGAGCGACGCCCCGGACCCCACGGTCACCGTGGTCCCCGGCCAGGACGGCCCGACGCTGTCGGTGACCCGCGTCCTGCATGAAGCGGCCCCGGCGGACCCGGACCCGGCCACCCGCGTCACGGCCACCTGGCGCACACCGGACGGCGAACGGGCCCGGGCCGTCTTTGCGGCCCTGCGCGTCTGATTCCCGGGGGCGGGGCGGGCTGTGGCGTGTCGGGATCACCCGGGCGGGGCACAGTGCTGGGTACTTCCGAACCGCTCTGGAGGACGGCATGGCCCTACAGAAGGCAGTCGCGTTGACCGTCGTCGGCGTCGCGGCGGGTGTCGCAGGATTCCTCGCCGCATCGGGCAGGAGCCGTGCCGAGGACAGAGATCACCTCGACCGGCACGGCTCTGACACCACCAGCAGCTGCGAAAACACCGGAAGCCGCGGCACCGAGAGCAGCTGCGGGACCGCCGTTCACGGCGACGGCCTCTGAGGGGCCGCCCGCCCGGATCAGCCCGCGGCGTACCGGAGGAAGCCGGTCCAGGCGGCGGGGGCCACGGCCAGGTGGCCGCCGTCCACGTCCTTGGAGTCCCGGACGAGGATCGCTTCGGGCGTCACCGCGACCTCGACGCACTCGGGGCCATCGTTGGTGCTGTAGCTGCTCCTGAACCAGTTGGGGCTGGAGGCTGTCATGTCTCCCCTAGTACCTTCTCGATGAAAGTCAGCGACTGCCGAGGCGTCAGAGCCTGTGCTCGGATCATGCCATAGCGCATGTCCAGGATCTGGACTTCTTTCGGCTCGGTGATCAAGCGGCTGACCAGCTGAACCTCGTTGTGTCCGACCGTCGTTCCGTCCTTGATCCTGATGACCTGCAACGAGCCCGCGAGTCCTGCGTGCTCCTCCACGACGATGGGCATGACCTGGATCTCGACGTGCCGCAGCTTGCCGACTTCCAGCAGGTACTCAAGCTGGCGGCGCATCACCATCTTGCCCCCGATCGGCCGCCGAAGCACCGCCTCCTCCTGCACCACGGTCAGCAGGGGGGCCGGATGTTGGCGGATTACGCTCTGGCGGGCCATCCGGGCCGAGACGAGCCGCTCGACCTGCTCCTCCCCATAGGCCGGCCGTCGGAGCTCGTACAGAGCACGGGCGTACTCCTCCGTCTGCAGCAGGCCGTGCACGACGACGTTGGCGTAGGCGCCGATCTCAACCGCCTGGGACTCCAACTTGGCCAGATCCCCGACCTTCTTGGGATAGCGGGCGCCCTCCACATCGGCCTTCATCGCGGCGAGTTTTCCGCCCGCGCTCAGGATCTCGTCCGCCTTGTCCAAGTACT
>NZ_JBHJTK010000050.1:0-48807 GCF_042267665.1 Streptomyces sp. NPDC056224 | reverse complement strand
GACATCTCCGACCCGCTCCACAGGAGCGACCACACCCCGACCGGCCACGCCCCGGACCACACCCCCGGCGGCCACGCCCCCGACAACATGCCGCGCAACAGCGTGGACACCCACAACCCGTCCGCCCCTGGCCCCCGCTCGGACACCCCGACCACGGGCGGCGTCCACACGGACACCCCGTCGACCGCGGGCCACACGGACGGCCCCGGCGGCCACGGCGACGGCCCCGGCCACGGCCCGTCCACGAACGGTGGAAACCCGGAAGCCCCGGGCGGCACCGGGCACACGGACGGCCCGTCCGCGGGGGACGGCCCGGAGACGCCAGGTGGCGGAGGTGGGACCGGCGACGGTGTCGGGAACGGCCCCGGGATGCCTGAGCAGCAGCCTCCGGTCATTCTGGAAGGCCCCCGGATCGGCCAGCAGCCCAGTGGGCCCATGGCCCCTGAGCGGGAGGTCGCCGTGACGGAGGCTCTCAAGAACGCAAAGGTTCCGCCGGTGGACCAGGGCCGCATGCTCGTGCAGCTGAAGAAGTCGGAATACGGGGCAGCAGTTGCGGAATACATCGCGAGCGGCCGATTTGCGGACACCCCCGGGTTCAAGAACCCTGAGGGCCTTCTGTTCCAGGTCAAGCAGAACGGCATGATTCCCGCTGTGCACCAGGCGCTGGAGTACGCTGCGGATCTCCAGTCCAAGGGAATCAAGAACATCGAGTTCGAGCTGAAGCTTCCCGCCCAGAAGCTCGACCTGGACGTGCTGGTCCGCACCCCCGACGGGCGCATCGAATTCGGCGCCCAGCTCAAGGACGTGGACAGCGTCGCGGGCATCAAGTCGGCAGTCAAGAAGATCGCGGAGAAGCAGCTCGGCGGGCCCGGAGTCGACGTCAAGCACGCGCTTCTGGATATCAGGGGCCTCAGGGGCGAGCTCACGGAGCGTGAAATCCAAACCGTCCAAAGGGCCGCTGACCGGAGCAACGCCTCCTTCGAGCTACGATTCGACGACGGGTCCGTCACCATATTTCCGACCAATGCCACCAAGCCGTAAGGAAGTCGATGTCGATGCTGATGCGCGCGCCGAAGGAGTGCGGCTCGTGGTTCTGGGACCTGGACGACGTGGCGGAGCCCGGTCTGGAGTCCGCTCTCAGGACCGCGGCGCGCATGGGTGCGGTGCTTCAGAAGCACGCTTTGCTGGAGCCGGCCTCACTTGAGTGGAACTGGTTCCAGGTCGGCAAGGGCGGCCTCGGCATCCACAGCCGCCTGGACCTCGCCGGGCGTTCGCTCGGTGATCCGGCACTGCCCGGTGCCCTCCGCGCCTGTCAGCCGGGCGGCCATCTGCAGGCAGAGATGGGCGGCATCCTCGTGTTGGGATCCGGAGCCTGGTTCGACGCGAGCGGAACACGCCACAACGAGTACCGCCTGGTCGAACTCATGGTGTCACCCGACGAGATCGGCCCTTCGGCCGAACTGTCCGTGTACCACGACGTATGGGGTCAGTGTGATTTCCGGGGCGAGCCGCACCCGGCCACCCATGCCAACAACGCGCCGCGGCTCGCGGCAGCCCTGCAGGAGCTCGACCAGTTGCTCGGGGTCGAGGCGGAGCCCGGCGAGCCTACGTACTACGGTCGAGCCGACGGCTACGGGCTCGAGGCTCCCGACATCATCGACGGGCGTGGGCCGGACCTCACCGATACCGTATTGGGGTAGGCGGCGGTATCCGTTTCAACGGCAACCTGGCGGTGCTGGACAAGCAGGTGAAGGAGTCGGGATCCCCGACCGGAACCGGTTCGGAGGCCCGCACGGGGGCGTGGAGAATGGCGGCGGCCCCGGCCACCCGGCCGACGGCGAGGCTCGTCGACGCCCGGCTGGTCGGTACCGAGTTCTACCACTCGGATCTGCATGGGCCGACTCCGCCCGGGCCGATCTGACGAGCGGGTCCTTCACGCGGTCCGGGAGTGGGCGTGAGCGAGCGGTGGCGGACCTCCCTGCGCCGTCTGCCCGTACGGCCGGCTGTTCGGCCTAGCGGGCGGACAGCAGCCGACGTGCCATCTCGCGGGCCAGGTGGGCCGGTTCCGGGCCGGGGTCCAGGGCGGCGACCACCGTGGCGCCCTCGACCAGGATCAGGAGCTGGTCCGCCAGGTCCTCCCGAGCCGGGTCGGCCGGGCCGGCCAGGTCGGCGAGCAGGGCCCGAAGCTCCGCCTTGTGACGGCGTACGACGTCGAGTACCCCGGCGTGGGCGGCGCTGAGTTCGCCGAAGGCGTTCAAGAACGCGCAGCCCCGGAAGTCCGGCTCCGAGAACCAGTCCGCCAGCCAGCCGAAGACGGCCGCGACGGGGTCTGCGGCTGCGGCCGGCGTCGTCACCGCTTCGCGCAGGCTCGTCATCCAGCGGCGGTCGCGGCGCTCCAGGTACGCCGTGACCAGGGCTTCCTTCGCCGGGAAGATCCGGTAGAGCCGCTTGAGCGGGACCCCCGACCCCGCGCGGATGCGGTCCATGCCGACGGCCTGGATGCCCTCGGCGTAGAACAGCTCCTCCGCCGTGTCCAGGAGTCGGGTGCGGGCCTCTTCGTCGTCCATGGGGGCAGCGTAGTCCAGGATCGGTTGCGCGGAGAACGCTCGTTCTCTACGGTGAGAACGACCGTTCTTCCCATGAGTTCGCGAGAGGGCCCGTCATGAACGAAAGCGCTGTCCGCCCGCCGCTGCCGCCCTTCACCGAGGAGTCGGCCCGGGCCAAGGTGCAGGCCGCCCAGGACGCTTGGAACAGCCGTGACCCCGAGCGCGTGGCCCTCGCCTACACGGAGGATTCGCAGTGGCGCAACCGCGACCGCTTCCTCACCGGCCGCGCCGAGATCCGCGAGTTCCTCGCCGCGAAGTGGGAGCGCGAGCTCGACTACCGGCTCCGCAAGGAGCTCTGGGCGTACACCGGTAACCGCATCTCCGTCCGCTTCGAGTACGAGTGGCACGACGCCGCCGGCCAGTGGTGGCGCAGCCACGGCAACGAGCAGTGGGAGTTCACCCCGGACGGCCTGATGGGCCGTCGCGAGGCGAGCATCAACGACGTCCCGATCGCCGCCGCCGACCGCCGCCTCCGGTGATGCGGGCGCTGGGCTCTCCCGCCGCCGGAGCCCGTGCCCGGCCCCGGCGGCTCCCGGCACGCGGGCCGGTCAGAAGGCGGCGAAGCCCGATCTGACCTGCGCGAAGCGGTTCATGCCCCGGATGCGCGGGGCGGCGGGGGACACGGCGGAATCGGTGAAGGCGGCGGTCGTGCCCAGCGTCCCCGCCAGTGCGAGCAGCTTCTCGATCGTCACCTGGTCGTTGACGAACTCGGGCGCGGGTACGGTCCGGTGGACCTGCTTGAGGACCTCGATGTGCTGCGTCAGACGCTGCCCGGCGGCATCGCGGTCGTTGTCGTACAGGTCGTCGAGCGCGTGGAAGGTGATCTCGCTCGTCCGCAGGCCCACCGCGTGCACGGTCACGGTCTCCTCCGCGAGCGTGGCCGCGTCCGACAGCGCGATCTCCCGGCTGCGGTTATCGCGTGCCACGGTGTCCACGTACTGCACGGTCGCCGTACCGATCCCGCCCGCCGGCACGGGTCCTTCCGGCACCTGGATCTCCAGTACCACCCAGTACGTCTCGCCGAAGGCCAGGTCAGGGGCGAAGATCCGGATGCCCTTGTCGCCGGTGATCAGATCGGGCAGCACCTCCGTGCCGTACTGCTCCCGTGCGCGGTGGGCCGCGCCACGGGACTCGCGGAACACCCGCGCCCGTGCCCGCGGATCGGTGACCAGGTCATGCCCGTACAGGTGCCACACCGTCACCGCCGGGTCGATGTCGATCCGGAGCTGAATGTCGATCGCGGCGAGGTGGTCACGCCGCTCCAGGTCCTCCAGCAGGCCGGAGCGGACCTGCTCCGGGCGGGTGACGAAGGTGCAGTGGCCGCGGGCGGTCCCGGCGAGGGCCGAGAGCTCGGCCATCCGTGCGTCCGTACCGAAGCCGAAGCACGAGAGGGTCAGATCACCGCGCAGCCGGGCCGCGACGTTCTTCCGGACGGTGGTCCAGTTCCGTTCGCCGGAGGTCGGGTCACCGTCCGAGAAGAGGTAGAGCCGGTTGACGGTACGGCTGGTGCTCGCGCGGCGGCCGATCTCCGCGATGCCGTACTGCACGCCGAGCTGGATGTCGGTCCCGCCGCAGGCGGTCATGCCGGCCACGGTCGAGGCGAACCTCTCCGGCGGCAGGTCCTCCTTGCGGGTCGCCTGCAAGAGGGTGGACACATCGGTGGCGAACGTGATGATGCCGAGCGAGTCCGTCGGCCGCAGCCGTTCGTAGATCTCCTGCAGCGCGGACTTGACCGTGTCGAGCTTCTCGCCCGCCATGGAGCTGCTCGTGTCCACGACGAAGACGAAGTTCACCGGCAGGGGTTCCTTCGCGGGCACGCCCGGCTGCGCCTCCGCGCCCGCCTTCAGCGCGATTTCGACGAAGTGGGTGGTGTCGTCGTGGGCTTTGGAGTCGCCGGGCACCAGGGCGAGCCCGTGGCTGACGGCGAGCGCCTCGCCCTCGGGCGGGCCGGGGACCTGGTCGGTGCGCGCGGCCACGAAGTCGTCGAAGCGGATGTGGTCCTGTTCGATCAGCACACCGCTGTCGATGAGTTCGGTGACACCGACCACGGAGCGGGTCCCGTAGGCGCTGCGCCGACGGATGAACAGGCCGTCGTGCGGGAGGGGGCGGCCGGGGGCGCGCGAGGGGAGTGGGAAGGCGGGGAAGGAAGGGGGGTCGGGGAAGGAAGGGGACTGGGGGTAGCCGTAGGCCGGGGCCGCGGCCGCGGCCTGGGCCTGGGCCTGGGCCTGGGCCTGCTCGGCCTGGGCGGGCCGAGGATCGCGGGTCGTCCTTCTGCGCCTTTCAGCGGCCGGGGTCGGTGATGCCGAGCGAGCGGCGGGAGGCTCGGGGTCGCTCCCCAGGTAGTCCACGAGCCGGCGCTCCGCGCGCCGCCGCACCTCGGACTCGCGCCTCCGCTCCTCGTACAGCTGCTCGCGCGTACTCTCCCTGTCCTGCTCCTCGTACCGTCGCTCCTCGTACAGCTGCTTGCGCCGCTGATCGAGCCTCCGCTCCTCGTACCGCTCCTCGTCCCGCTCCTCGTCCCGCTCCTCGTCCCGCTCCTCGTCCCGCCTTTCGAGTGGGACCTCCTCGAGCCGACGCTCAAGCCCGGGCGCTTCCCTCTCAACACCGCCGATACGCTCCCCGGGCTCGTCCGCCCGGCTGGGCGAGGCCCCCTGGGACGCACGCGAGCTGCGCAGCTGCAACGCGGAGTGGACCACGCGCCCCTGGAGGAGCCACCTGCCTGCCGCGCCGAGCCGGCCGGGCCTCCCCTCGGCGTCCGGGGCGAGGGCGAGAGCGTCGGGGTGGATCACGATCGTGGGTACCGTCCCCCTCGCCGGCCGCGAGAGCTCCTTCGTGATGAAGCGGAGGTGGGCCTCCGGGCTGTCGATGACCGTGCCCACGCGAAGCCCGCACCGCTCCGCGTACTCCTCGCACTCGCGTGTTCGGCGGACCCGATCCGCGCTGGGCATGCCCGGGAAGGGGGCGACGGCGAGGAGTACGGCCGTGCCGTCCGACCAGCGGTCGACGGCAGGCGACGGTGTGCCCCGGACGTTGCAGAGCCTGAGTGTGGCGCCCAGCCCCAGGAGCGACTCAAGGAAGGTGTCGGCACTCATGAGTGCCTTCCGCAGCTCGTCGTGGTCGTTGATGGCCGGCTCGGCCACGACCACGCCATCCGGTAAATCCCTCAGTAAGTCGTCCACCTCCTGCGGGGTGCGCGCGGTCCGGTCCAGCAGCGAGAGTCCGCGCCGCGTCGCCCGGTGGCGGCACTCCCGCTCTTGCCGGCGGGCGGACAAGGACCAGAAGCGGCTCCTCGCCGCTCCGGCGAGGTACAGGACGGCCGGGGTGGAGGGCGTGGAGCCGCCGGGATCTTGTGTCATGCGTACCTTCTCCGATTCCTTCTTCGTCGCGTCGGCCGGGCCGGGCGTCAGGCCGCGGCCTGGCCGTGGCGGGCGGGGAGCGGGCAGCGTTCGTCCAACTCCGTGTTGGTCCGCACCCGCACATCGAACATTCCCTCCGCGCGCAAGAGCCGCAGCCAGACGTCCAGTTCGCTGCTGATCCCCTCGCTGGCGGCGGCGAGCCGCACTGCCTCGTCACGGTCCGCCGGGCCCCGGCCGACCAGCAGGATCCTGATCTTGAGGGCGATGCTGTGCCCGTTCCGGGGCTCGATCTTCAGGGCCTCGTCGACGTATCCCGCGGCCACCGTCGGGTTGGAGCGGGCGAGAGCGATCCTGGCTTTCCAGTACCAGAACTCCTCGGCCTCGCGGTCGATCCCCGCCGAGTCGAGCGCGCGCTGCGCCTGGTCGGGCTCGTTCGCCGCGATCAGCCGCGCCACCTTGGCCAGTGACCGCTCCTCCGTCGCCCCGGGGTCCGGCCGGTTCCGGCGCCCCCCGGTGAAGAGCCGTCCCACGACCAGCAGGGAGGCCAGGAGGAACGCCAGCAGGATGCCGACCAGGATCATGAACTGCTGGGCTCCCTCGCCGACGGCGAGGGTGGCGAAGATCCCCAGGATGGCTATGGCGAAGGCGAAGACGATCACAGCCCCGAACAGGCCCGTGGCCTGTCCCGAAGTCAGGGTGCGGAACATCCTGTGCTGAATGATGTTGCGGACGAGGTCCCGGTAAAGGAGGAACAGCACTCCGAGAGCCACGCCACCGAATCCGGCTATGCCGCCGAGGACCTGAAATAGCTCCAACATGCCACGGACTGTAAGGCCTTGGGCATGCAGGTGTACGGGATACGGTCAGGAGCGTCCGGGGAGCGGATCCTCGCGCACCCCGGTAAGCCGCCGGCCGCGCTCAGGCGGCGTCGTGGTCGTGGTGGTGGGCCTGGGTGATGAGGTCCGTCGCGACCGCCAGGGCCGCCTGGCGGGTCTCCTCCGGGTCGCCCTCCACGTGCTGGAGGAACATCATCCCGGCGTGCAGTGTGAACAGGGCGCTCACGCAGCGGACCTGGTCCGTCAGCGGGCCGTCCTCCGTGCGCAGCAGCTCCACCAGCCGGAAGAGCCGCTGCTTCACCGTCTCGCCGATGCTCAGCTCCCGCATCGTCGCCTGGTTCTCCTGCATGAAGCGGTACAGCGGGGCGCCGGCCGCCATCGCCTCGCTGTAGCGGCGCAGCACCTCGCACTTGGTCTCCAGGGTGCGCGGCTGCCCCTCCGCCCACGTGATCAGCTCGTCGATCGGCCGCGTCAGGTCCTCGAAGAGGCTGATGATGATGTCTTCCTTGGTCTTGAAGTGGTAGTACAGCGCCGCCTTCGTGACCTCGAGCCGCTCCGCGATCTCGCGCAGCGACGTCTTCTCGTATCCCTGCTCGGCGAACAGCTCCAGTGCGACGTCCTGGATGCGCTGGCGCGTGTTGCCACGGCGCGGCTGCGGACCGCTGCTGGAGCTGGTCGTCATGATCGGTTCTCCCCAGAATTTACTTACTTGACGCCCGGCTAGTGACGGGTCTACCTTCCCCCAGTGTAGTGAACTAGCCGGTCGGCAAGTAAGAGCCGGTGCGTGAAGAGCAGCAGTGAAGAAGAAGTGCCAGGGGAGTGGACATGAGCGAGACAGTCAAAACGGCCGAAACCTCGGGGGAGGTGAAGCCGCGCAGCGTACGCGTCGTCCTCATGGCGCTCATGATCGCGATGCTGCTGGCCATGCTCGACAACATGATCATCGGTACCGCGATGCCCACCATCGTCGGCGAGCTCGGCGGCCTGGAGCACCTTTCCTGGGTGGTCACCGCCTACACGCTGGCCACCGCGGCCTCCACCCCGATCTGGGGCAAGATCGGCGACATGTACGGGCGGAAGGGCTCCTTCCTCACCTCGATCGTCATCTTCCTGATCGGCTCCGCGCTCAGCGGCATGGCCCAGGACATGGGCCAGCTGATCGGCTTCCGCGCGATCCAGGGCCTCGGCGCCGGCGGTCTGATGGTCGGCGTCATGGCGATCATCGGCGACCTGATCCCGCCCCGTGAGCGCGGCAAGTACCAGGGCATGATGGCCGGCGTGATGGCCCTCGCCATGATCGGCGGACCGCTGGTCGGCGGCACCATCACCGACCACATGGGCTGGCGCTGGTCCTTCTACATCAACCTGCCGCTCGGCGCGGTCGCGCTCGCCATGGTCACCGCCGTCCTGCACCTCCCCAAGAAGACGGGAGAGGGTGAGCGCCCGAAGATCGACTACCTGGGGGCGGCGCTCCTCACCCTCGCCATCACCTCCACCGTCCTGGTCACGACGTGGGGCGGCACCGAGTACGCCTGGGGCTCCGGCCAGATCATCGGCCTGATCATCGTCGGACTGGTCTCGATCGCCGCGTTCCTCTACGTCGAGACCAAGGCCGCCGAGCCGGTCATGCCGCTGCACATCTTCCGCAGCCGCAACTTCACCCTCATGTCCGCGATCGGCTTCCTCGTCGGCTTCGGCATGTTCGGCGGCGTGCTCTACCTCCCGCTGTTCCAGCAGGCCGTCCAGGGCGCCTCCGCCACCAACTCGGGTCTGCTCCTGCTGCCCATGCTGCTCTCGATGATGGTCGTCTCGCTGGTCGCGGGCCGCATCACCACCAACAGCGGCAAGTACAAGGTCTTCCCGATCGTCGGCGGCGCGTTCATGGTCGTCGGGCTCTTCCTGCTCGCGACGATGGACACCGACACCTCGCGCCTCGTCTCCGGCCTGTACATGGCGGTCCTCGGCGCCGGGCTCGGCTTCCTGATGCAGATCACCATGCTGGTCGCGCAGAACAGCGTCGAGATGAAGGACATGGGCGTCGCGTCCTCCTCGGCGACCCTGTTCCGTACGCTCGGCGGGTCCTTCGGCGTGGCGCTGATGGGCTCGCTCTTCACCTCCCAGGTCACCCACACCATGTCCGACCGCCTGGGCCCCGAGGCCGCGGGCGCCGCGGGCTCCGCCCAGCTGGACGCGGCGAGCCTGGCCAAGCTGCCGGAGGCCGTGCGCGACGCCTACCAGCACGCGGTGGCGGCCGGTACGCACTCCGCGTTCCTGCTCGGCGCGGCGATCGCCGTACTGGGCTTCGCGGCCGCCTGGTTCGTCAAGGAGGTCCCGCTGCGGGGCGCGGGTCCGGCCCCGACCGCCGACGGCGCGGAGGGCGACGCGGAGGGCGGCAAGACCGCCCCGGCTCCGCAGGAGTCCCTCGCGCACTGACGCACTGACGCACTGACGCGCCGACGTACTGACACTCGAAGTCGGCGCACGACGGCTCGGCGTACAACGGCCCGGCCCTGGTGGATGAACGGATCCCCCGGGGCCGGGCCTTTCCGCTGCGTGCGTCAACCGCGCCGCCGCTTCGGCCAGTTCAGCAACCGTCGTAACTCCCGCAACTCCGGCATCTGGTGACCAACGCTCTATTACATGGAATTTACCGGCTAATCGGCTGGAACTCCCCGCCGTCGGCGCACGTCCTGATCCACAGAACGCTCACAGGCGGATGGGGAGTGGACATGGGTTTCTTGGCGCGCGTCAACGAGAAGGGCATCCGGGCCCGCGCAGCCGTCGCGGCGTCGGCCGTCGCCGTCGCCGCGACGATCTGGGGAGTGACGACGCTGGTGGAGTCGGGGCACGAGACCCCCGGCTCGAACGTGTCGCGCCAGCCGGACGGCGGCGACGCCGCGGGCGGGCCGCAGCGGCAACCGGAGCGGATACCCGAGGGCATAGCCCACGCGTCGGAGAGCGGCGGGAACGCGGTCAACATCACCATCGACGACGGCCCCGACCCACGGTGGACCCCGAAGGTCCTCGACGTGCTGAAGAAGCACGACGCGAAGGCGACCTTCTGCATGGTCGGCCCGCAGGCCAAGGCCCACCCCGCCCTTGTCAAGAAGGTCGTCGCGGCCGGCCACCGGCTCTGCGACCACACCATGGACCACGACACGGCCATGGACAAGAAGCCCGTGGCCTACCAGGAGCAGCAGATCCTCGACGCGAAGCGGCTGATCGAGGAAGCCGCGGGCGGCGGCGCGAAGGTCGACTACTACCGCGCCCCCGGCGGCGCCTTCACCCCCGACAGCCGCCGCCTGGCCGCCGCGAACGGCATGCGCCCGCTCGGCTGGAACGTCGACACCAAGGACTTCGGCAAGCCGGGGACGGCCGCCATCGTCGACACCGTGAAGCGCGAGATCGGCAACGGCCCGACGGTGCTCTTCCACGACGGGGGCGGCAACCGCACGCAGACCGTCGAGGCGCTCGACCAGGTGCTGGCCTGGCTGGGGGAGCAGGGCCGACCGACCGGCTTCCCGGTCCGCACCGCCCCGGAGACCCCCGACGGGTCCTGACGCGGGTGGGCTGACACGCCGTCCGGCGGCGAACGGGTGAGGGTCGACGACCCGGACCGCCCCGGGGTGTTCCCTGGTCGCGCACGCACGCACGCACGAACGTACGCCCGGCCAGACCGGTCGGCCCGGCCGGTCCCACCAGGCCGGCCAGTCCAACCGGACCGGCCGGTCCAATCAGGCCGGCCGGTCCCACCGGACCGGCCGGTTCGCACCAGCCCCGACCAGGAGGCCCCCGTGACCATCAGCCCCGGCAAACTCTCCGACCCCGCCGTCGGCTCCTTCGTCACCACCGTCAACGCGCACGACAAGGACGCCTTCCTCGCGCTGCTGACCCCCGATGCGACCATGTCCGACGACGGCTCGGACCGCGACCTCCGCGAGTGGATCGACCGCGAGATCTTCGACTCCGGCGGCCACATGGACGTCCAGAAGGAGTCCGACGGCGGCCGCGCCCTCATCGTGGCCTACCGCAACGACACCTGGGGCGAGATGCGCACCGCATGGCGCTTCGACGTCACCCCCGACGGCAAGATCAGCCGCTTCGAGACCGGCCAGGCCTGAATCACAGGCCCCGCGCCACCCCCAGCACCGCCGCCGTCAGGCGCCCGTTCTCCGGCGCCGCCCCGCCCGGGAAGGCGTAACGCCGGCGCGTGTACGCGTAGGCGATGCCCGTGACCGGGTCCGCGAAGCCCTGGGCGCCCGCCGCGCCGCTGTGCCCGAAGGCCTCGGGGCCCACCGCGGGCTGCCGCGCGAAGCCCAGCGCGAAGTGGTCCGCCTCCGCGGTCACCAGGTCCACACCCGGGGTGTGCGGCTTCGCGCACTCCGCCAGGATCTCCGGCTTCAGCAGCGGCGCCCGGCCGTCCACCTCGCCGATGGCCGCCGCGTACATGCCGGCGATACCGCGGGCCGTGCCGGTGCCGCCCACCGAGGCCGGGCCGAGCGCCCGTACCTTCGGGTGGTTGGCGAAGGCGATCAGGTCCATCGGCGTCTCCCGGTGCGCGTTGAAGGCGATGGCCAGCAGCTCCGGCGCCGGCCCGCCGGCGGCCCGCTCCGCCAGCTGCTCCGGCGTCGGCAGCATCTCCAGCACCGGCTTCCACCGGCCCTCCTCGGCGGCGGGCAGCCCCAGGTAGAGGTCGAGGCCGTACGGGGCGCGCACCCGCTCCTCGTACACCTCCTGGATGGTGCGGCCCGTCGCCCGCCGCACCACCTCGCCGGTCAGCGCGCCGATCACGAAGGCGTGGTAGCCGTACGCCGTCCCGGGCTCCCAGTACGGCTTCTGGGCGGCCAGCCGCGCAGCGATCAGCGCGTCGTCCGCCATCTCGTCGTAGTCGAAACCCTCGTCGACGTTGATCAGCCCGGCCTGGTGACTCATCAGCCGGCGCAGCGTCAGCCGCTCCTTGCCGTAACCGGTGAACTCCGGCCAGTACGAGGACACGGGCCGGTCCAGGTCCAGTACGCCGTCCTGTACCAGCAGCGCCACCACCAGGTGGGCCGCGCCCTTCGCGATCGAGTAGACGCCGCTCAGGGTGTCCGCGTCGGTGTCCTCGCCGGCCCACAGGTCCACCACGCGCCGGCCCCGGTGGTGCACCACGAACTGGGCCTCGGGCGAGTGCGGCTGGGCCGCCACCACGGCCGCGAACTCCTCCCGCACCGGCTCCCAGCCGGGCGCCACCGTCCCGTTCACCGGCACGCCCGCCGGCACACTCGTACGTACGCTCATCGGATCCCCCGTAGATCGTCTCGTCGTATCCGACTGTCTGCAACGGGAGTTGATCAGCCGGTATTCCGGCTCCCGGCCCCGGCTCCCGGCTCCGGCTCCCGGCTCCGGGTCCGATGCGTCCGCCTCCCGTACGGGTGAATGCGCGTCCGGCGTCGTTCCGGCCCGCCGCGGGGCCCCGTTGGACCGGGCATGAAGCGCACCCGCATCGCCGCCCTCGCCCTCGTGACCACCGCCGCGGCCCTCGCCCCCGCCCTCGGCCAGGCGGCCACCGCCGCGGAGGGAACGGCGTACCTCCAGGACCCCGCCGGCGGCGAGCAGAGCATGAAGTCGATGTGGACCAAGGACGAGATGCACAAGGTGGAGGGGCAGTTCCGCTTCCACCCCGGGATCATGTACAAGATGGTCACCCGCCCCGGCCACTCCGCAGCCCCGGACCACGAGCGGCGGGTGCCCGACCCGAAGACCCTCGCGTGGCAGCCCTCGTACGAGTTCGCCTGGTCGGTGTCGGACTCGACGCTCGTGAAGAAGGCGATGACGACCAAGGAGGGCACGCACCCGGTCGTCGTGCACGCCGTGCTGCGCACCTCCAAGGGCGCCAAGGCGGGGGAGGTGCGCCGGGAGCTGGCCGGGAAGCCGGCGACGGGGCGGGAGCGGATCGCGGGCGGCGAGCGGATCGCCTGCGACACCGGGGAGTACACGGTGGAGTGGTCGGTGACGCGCTCCGGCTACGGGACGCTCACGGGCACGCTGCGCTGGGACTCCAGCTGTGAGCAGCACCGGACGGCGTTCTCCGCGGACCACGGGAAGCAGGGGCAGGGACCGGGGCGGGGACCGGGGCAGGTGTAGGCGAGGCGCAGGGGCGGCAGGGCCGTCAGAGGTGAGGCCGGCCGCCCTGCGCACCTTGTGGGTGCTCGGTGGGCGACTGGGCCGGCGGCCTTGGATCAAGAGCCGCAATAGGCCATGGTGCCGCATGGGACGGGCTGCGGCACGGGGTGAAGGCCGCGTGTCACGAGCTCCTTCGACGGTTCGCCAGTTCGACGGTCCTGTGGTCCGGTGGTCCGACGGTCAGGTGGTCTGGCGATCCGCTGTCCGTCAGTGCTTCTTGGTGGCCTCGTGCGCCTTGGCTGCGATGTCCTCCAGGACGTCCTTGGCGTCGGCGCCCGGTTCCACCGCACGTCCGATGTTGCGCTTGACGGTGTCGCTGACCGTCACCCAGGACGGGTCGTTCACCGGGTAGAGCTGGGCGCCGTAGAGCGCGGTGAGGAACTGCTGGTCGTTCTTGTCGAGGCCGCCGCCGGACTGGGGGCGCGAGGCGGTGACGGTGGACGGCAGCAGGTGGTAGCGGTTGGCGAAGTCCGACAGGTTCTTGTCCTGGTAGAGGAACTCCAGGAACGTGCCGATCTCCGCACGCTTGCCGTTCTGCCTGAAGGCCATCATCCAGTCGGCCACGCCCACGGTCGGCGGGCTCTCCCCGGAGCCCAGGGTGTCCGAGACCGGCATGGTGACGGCGCCGACGCCGATGCCCCTGGCGCGCGCCTCGTGGAGGAGCGAGGGGTATCCGTTGAGCATGCCGACCTCGCCCTTCAGGAAGGCGGCGAAGGCGTCGGCGCGGTTGAGCCGGGACGGCGGGGTCGGGCCGGTCAGCCCGGGGGCGACCAGCTGCTCCTTGACCCAGCGCCAGGTCTGGATGTTCTGGTCGGAGGCCAGGCTGTAGTTGCCGCTGCTGTCCGCATAGCCGCCGCCGTTGCTCAGCTCCCAGATCATCGCTTCGGCGTGCGCCTCCTCCGGACCCAGGGGCAGGGCGTACGGGAACTTCACGCCCTTGTCCTTGAGCTTGCCGGCCGCGGACTTGAGGTCGGACCAGGTCTTGGGCGGAGTACTGACGCCGGCCTGCCTGAACAGCGCCTCGTTGTAGAAGAGGAGGCGGCTGCTCGCCACGAAGGGCAGGCCGTAGAGGGTGCTGCCGACGGTGCCGGCCTCGGCGAGGGGCTGGAGGAAGTTCGCCTCGGCGCTGACCGAGAGCAGTTCGTCCGCGGGATAGAGCTTGCCCTGGGCGGCGAAGTCCGAGTACGCGCCCATGAGTGCCAAGTCCGGTGCTTTCCCGGCCTTGACCATGCGGGAGACCTCGCGGTCGATGTCGGCCCACGGCAGGAGTTCGACCTCGACCTTGATGCCGGGGTGGGCGGAGGTGAAATCGCCGGTCACCTTGTCCCAGAAAGCCTTCGAGCTGGTGGCCGGAGTATCGCCGTATTCCGCGGCGACGAGGTGCAGCGTGCCGTCGCCACCTGCGGTGTCTCCGGAACCGCCGCATCCGGCCAGAGGTATCAGCAGACCGAGCACGACCGTGGTGGAGGTCGCGCCGAAATTTCTTCGTCGCACGGGTGTATTCCCCTGATTTTCTTTTGGATCCCGTTATTACCTATGAGTTGCTCCGGGCGGGGGTGTCCATCCGTGGCCCGTTGGCCGGAATTCTCTCCTGAGGACGGACGGTTGATTCCATGGGGGCCGCACTTGTGGGCAATGCTCCAACCGGGGCTTTTCCGGCTGGTGTTTTCCGATATGCGGTCAACGCAATGGACGCGCGTAGACACGCCGAAAAGCCCGTTTCCGGTCACGGAACGGGCTCGGCGGGTCTGACGGCGTTCTTTTCGGCCGGGACGTGTCCTGGCGGTCATCCGGCTCCGCACACGATCGGCCGGACAGGTCCCGGACCGGCTAGTCGGCGAACTCGCCCGCGTACGGGTCGGGCTCGCCCGTCTCGGGGTTGCGGCCCTCCTGCCAGCGCCGCTGGGCCTTGCGCCAGTGGACGAAGCTGAGGTGGCCGCCGTCCCAGAAGGTGATGCTGACCGGGCTGACGTCGAACTCGTCGGCGCACAGCCGGTGGAGGAATTCGGCCATGCCGTACGGATACACCGCGAACGAGTCGGCGGTGTGCCGTCCGCACACCAGGACCGGCCACCGGTCCGGGTCGGGGTCGGAGGTGAGCCAGCAGAGGATGTCGGACCCGCCGGTGACGCCCCAGGCGATGATCGACTCCGGGTCCACGTCGAAGGCGGACCGGCCGCCCTCCGCCTCCCAGACCTGGCGTGCGTTGTCGGTCTCCTCGGCCATCTCCGCCGGGTCCCACTGGAGGCCCGGCTTGGGGAGGGGGAGCAGGACGCTGGCCTCGCCGTTGATGGATCCGGCTCCGAAGCGCCCCATGAAGGCCACGAAATCCGCCGGGAACCGGGTACCCCAGGCCGCCTCGGCCGCCTGCCAGTCGATGTCCTCGTCGGCGCCGTGCGTCGCCGGCATGATCTGCTCCAGCGCCTTGATGTGCGCGTTCTCCGTCATGCGGCTCCCCTGACACCCCAGCTCAACCGCCCCAACCTACCGCCGGTGCCGGGCCCCGCCTACTCGCGCGTGAGACGCCCGGGTACGTCCAGGTTCACGGTGGTCCCGATCCGGAGCCCCCACCCGGCCATCGCCCCGGCTTCGGCCTCCAGGACGTGCCGCGACCGGAGCCGGGGCAGCCCGAGGCGTCCGGGGGGCATCGTGACGACGGCGAGCACGTCGAGGTCCCTGCCGAGGTACGCCACGTCGATGGCGAACCGCATCCGGAAGGTGTGCACGCTCGCCGCCGGGGTGAGCAGCATGGCCCCCTCGATCCCGTCCCGCCCGAGCAGCCCCCGCGTCCGGGCCCCGTACGAGGCGGCGACCTCCAGCGGAACCGTCACCGTCCCGACCGTGAGGAGGCCCTCGCCGTCCCGCCAGTTCGCCATGGCGGCAGCCTAAGGGCTCCGCCGGGGCCCGCCCAGGCCCCCGGCACAGCCACGCCCGGGCCCCGCCGCGGCCATGCCGGTTCCCGCCGCGGCCATGCCGGCTCCCGCCCCGGTCGTGCCGGGCCACGCCTCGGCCTGGCCGGCTCCCGCCGCGGCCACGCCGGGCCACGCCCGGGCCCCGCCTCGGTCATGCCTGGCCGTGCCGCGACCGCCTCGGTCATGCCCGGCCACGCCCGGCTCCCGCCTCGGCCATGCCGGGCCATCCGGGAGCGCCCCGGCCTCGCCTCGGCCGTGCCACGTCGGCCTGCCCCCGCCTGCGCCGTGCCGCGACCGTCCCGCCCCCGTCCCGGCCATTCCGGGCTATGCCGCGACCGCCCGCCGGCCCTACCGTCGCCGGATGGGCGTCATCGTGATCGTTCTCGCCGCCGCGTACGGCACCGCCGCGGGGCTGCTCCTGCCGCGCGCCGCCTACCGGCTGTCCGTCGACCCCGGGGAGCCCTGGCGCGAGCGCTGCCCGGAGGGGCACGTGCTGCCCGGCTGGCTCGGTCCTGCCCGCTGCCGGTCCACCGCGCGCCACGCGTACGGCAGGCGCGCCGCCCCCCTCGCCGCCCTCACCGGGGCGGTCTGCGCCGCCCTCGGGGCCGCCGTCGGGGCCCGCCCCGAGGCCGTGGCCTACGTCGGACTCGCCCCGGCGCTCGTGCTGCTCGCCCTCGTCGACCGGGCCGTGCACCGGCTCCCCGACGTGCTGACGCTGCCGCTCGCCGCGGCCGTCGCCGCCGGGCTCGGGTCGGCCGCCCTCCTGCCCCGCGCCGGAGGCGACTGGCGGCACGCGCTGCTCGGCGGCGGCCTGCTCGCCGCCGGGTACCTCGTGCTGTTCCTGATCAACCCCGGCGGGATGGGCTTCGGCGACGTCAAGCTGGCGCTCTCGCTGGGGGTCGCTCTTGGGTGGTACGGGTGGGGGGTATGGGCCGCCGGGGCCTTCCTCGGCCTCCTCTACGGGGCCCTGTACGGCCTGTCCCTCGTGCTGAGCGGCGCCGCGACACGCAAGCAGGGCTTCGCGTTCGGCCCCTTCATGACGGCCGGAGCACTCACCGGAGTGCTGCTGGGCGGTTTCGGAGCGTAATCATCTCGCGGCAATGCACGCATCTCGCTTTACGAAGGGTTATGGTGGAACCCCCCCCTCGGGCCGGTCCGTATCCCCCCCACGGACCGGCCCGTTTTTTGTTTCCCCGCAACCCAGCCGCGCTGCGCGTCAAACGCGCAGGTCAGCCGCGCTGGGCCCAGAGATTGGTGCCGGGGGTGGAGACCGCGAAGGAATCGATCTCCTTCAATTCGGCCTCGGAGAGCGGATCCCCGCCCAGCGCGGCCACGTTCTCCTCCAGCTGCTTCACGCTCGACGCGCCGATCAGCGCCGAGGTCATCCGGTCGTCGCGGAGCACCCACTTCAGCGCCAGCTGCGCCAGCGACTGGCCGCGCCGCGCGGCGATGCCGTTCAGCCCGTTCAGCCTGCGGATCACCTCGTCCGACAGCAGACCCGGATCGAGGGACTTGCCCTGGGTGGCCCGTGAGCCCGCCGGGATCTCCTTCAGGTACTTGCCCGTCAGCAGCCCCTGCGCCAGCGGTGCGAAGGAGATGCAGCCCATACCGGCGTCCTCCAGGGTGTCCAGCAGCCCGTCCTCCTCCGTCCACCGGTTGATCATGGAGTACGAGGGCTGGTGGATCAGCGGACGCACGCCCATCCCGCGAAGGATCCGCACCGCCTCGGCCGTCTGCTCCGCGGTGTACGAGGAGACGCCGACATAGAGCGCCTTGCCCTGCTGGACCGCGGACGCCAGGGCGCCCATGGTCTCCTCCAGCGGGGTCTCCGGGTCGAAGCGGTGCGAGTAGAAGACGTCGACGTAGTCCACGCCCATCCGCTTCAGCGAGGCGTCCAGCGAGCTGAGGAGGTACTTCCGGCTGCCCCACTCGCCGTACGGCCCCGGGTGCATCAGGTAGCCGGCCTTGGTCGACAGGATCAGCTCGTCGCGGTGGGGCGCGAAGTCCTGCGAAAAGATCTTGCCGAAGTTCAGCTCGGCCGAGCCGGGCGGCGGACCGTAGTTGTTCGCCAGGTCGAAGTGGGTGATGCCGAGGTCGAAGGCCCGGCGCAGGATCGCCCGCTGGGACTCCAGGGACTTGTCGTCTCCGAAGTTGTGCCAGAGGCCGAGGGAGACGGCGGGAAGCTTGAGGCCGCTGTGGCCGGTGCGCCGGTACTCCATGGAGTCGTAGCGCGAGGGCTCTGCCCGATAGGGATTGGTATCAGTCACGTTGTCCTCCCTATCACGGAGTTGTGACAGACCGAGTTGGGTACCCCCTCTCGCCGCGCAGTAATGTGGCCGCCTCGGGGGAGACCGCAATTCGCACGGGGGCATTGCACGGAGGGGCTGGAAGATCGTGAAGCTGCGCGACCTGGTGTACAGGCTCTACGCACGCCGGGTGGAAGGCCGCCTCGACCATGACGCGGCGCCCAAGCACATCGGCGTCATCCTGGACGGGAACAGGCGCTGGGCGAAGGCGTCCGGAGGTACGACGGAACAGGGCCACCAGGCCGGAGCCGACAAGATCTCCGAGATGCTGGGCTGGTGCACCGAGACCGACGTCGAGGTCGTCACCCTGTGGATGCTCTCCACGGACAACCTGGACCGGCCGGAGGTCGAGCTCCGCCCGCTGCTCAACATCATCGAGAACACCGTGCGGGGCCTCGCCGCGGACGGCCGCTGGCGCGTCCACCACGTCGGCAACCTCGACATCCTGCCCGCCCGGACGCAGACCGTGCTGAAGGAGGCCGAGCAAGCCACGCACGACGTCGACGGGATACTCGTCAACGTCGCCGTCGGCTACGGCGGCCGTCAGGAGATCGCCGACGCGGTCCGCTCGCTGCTCCTGGAGCACGCGCAGAAGGGCACCTCCTTCGAGGAGCTCGCCGAGATCCTGGACATCGACCACATCGCCGAGCACCTCTACACGCGCGGCCAGCCCGACCCGGACCTCGTGATCCGCACCAGCGGCGAGCAGCGGCTGTCCGGATTCATGCTGTGGCAGAGCGCGCATTCCGAGTACTACTTCTGCGAGGTCTTCTGGCCGGCCTTCCGCAAGGTCGACTTCCTCCGGGCGCTGCGCGACTACGCCGCCCGCCACCGGCGCTACGGCACCTGATCCGCTCCAAGTTCACCCGGAGTGTCCTCCGGCGCCCCCTCGGTCACCGCCGCACCCTCCCTCCCAAGCCTTCACCCAGGATTCACAGAGCGTCCGTCATATGCCATGGCATGGCCTGGCCTGATCTGGGAATACCCCTTTCAGGTCGACGCCCGATCCACGGGTGTCGAATCTCAGCGGACGACATGGGGTCGTCCGCCCGGGAGGCCCTTTGCACCAGGACGCACGTGCGGTTCGCACGGACGAAGTGGGAGGGCCGGAAATCGGCCCCGGCATGGGTGCCGATGACCGGTCCGGTCTTCATGGCCCGACCTCTTCCGAGGGGGTACGTCCTTCCGTGGTGACCAGCACAAAGCGCCGCCTGCCAGACAGGCGGACCTACGTCCTCGACACCAGCGTCCTGCTGGCAGACCCCCACGCGATCACCCGTTTCGACGAGCACGAGGTCGTGCTCCCGATCGTGGTGATCACCGAGCTGGAGGCAAAGAGGCACCATCCCGAACTCGGCTACTTCGCGCGCCAGGCCCTGCGCCTGCTCGACGACTTCCGGGTCCGGTACGGACGCCTCGACGCCCCCATCCCGCTGGGCGATCTCGGCGGCACCCTGCGTGTCGAGCTCAACCACTCCGACCCGGGTGTCCTGCCCGCCGGCTTCCGACTGGGGGACAACGACTCGCGGATCCTCGCGGTCGCCCGCAATCTCCAGGCCGAGGGCTACGACGTCACGGTGGTCTCGAAGGATCTCCCGCTGCGCATCAAGGCCTCCTCCGTGGGCCTGCTGGCCGAGGAGTACCGGGCGGAGCTCGCCATCACGGACGCCGGCTGGACCGGCATGAGCGAACTCGCCCTCTCCGGGGAACAGGTGGACCTCCTCTACTCGGAGGAGCGGCTCTACGTGCCCGAGGCCGCCGAGATGCCCGTGCACACCGGGCTGGTCCTGCAGTCCGAGCGCGGCAAGGCGCTGGGCCGGGTCACGGCCGACGGCAACGTGAAGCTCGTACGGGGCGACCGCGAGGCCTTCGGGCTGCACGGCCGCAGCGCCGAGCAGCGCATCGCCCTGGACCTCCTCCTCGATCCAGAGATCGGGATCATCTCGATGGGCGGCCGGGCCGGTACCGGGAAGTCGGCGCTGGCGCTCTGCGCCGGCCTGGAGGCCGTACTGGAGCGGCGGCAGCACCAGAAGGTGATGGTCTTCCGGCCGCTGTACGCGGTGGGCGGCCAGGACCTCGGCTACCTGCCGGGGGACGCCCACGAGAAGATGAGCCCCTGGGCGCAGGCGGTCTTCGACACCCTCTCCTCGGTCGCCGGGCGCGAGGTCATCGAGGAGGTGCTGAACCGCGGGATGCTGGAGGTCCTGCCGCTCACGCACATCCGCGGCCGCTCGCTGCACGACGCCTTCGTGATCGTGGACGAGGCCCAGTCGCTGGAGCGGAACGTCCTGCTGACCGTTCTGTCCCGAATCGGTGCGAATTCGCGGGTCGTTCTCACCCACGACGTCGCCCAGCGGGACAACCTGCGGGTCGGCCGGTACGACGGAGTCGTCGCCGTGGTCGAGAAGCTGAAGGGGCATCCGCTCTTCGCGCACGTGACGCTGGCCCGCTCCGAGCGTTCCCCGATCGCCGCGCTCGTCACCGAGATGCTCGAATCGCTGTAAGGCGCACAGGGGGCAAAACCCCCATAGCGGGAAGGTGAGTTGACGCCGCCCGGCAAAGGCCCGAGAGCCTAGCCGGGCGGCGTCGCGCTGCACAGCCCTTTTGCCAAAATTGCGGGGACATCCCAGGTGTGACCTTTCCCACGCAACACAGAATTGCCCTGCGGTGTCGAGGTCCGGCAGAGTCTGTTTTCCGTCAGGCCCCGCATACGGCACAGTTGTATCTCCGGTACCACCCGGAAGGTACGCGCAGCACCACAACTCCACAGTCGATCGCCGTATGCCGCCCGGAGTTTCACGTGCAGCCCCCGCGAGGGAGTTGCCCACGGGCCAGCGTCTCCAGTGACCGCAGAACCACGGAGGCCAGTGTCGAGGGGCACTCTCGCGCCCGCGCGGTCACTGCGGACGTTGCTGGAAGGACATCATGTGAGCCGGATCTCGGTCCGGGGGTTCGCAGTGGCTTCGGCCACCGCGGTCACCACCGTCGGCGCAGTCGTTGGCGTTGCCACTGGCGACCCCACGAACGATCTCGAAACGACAGCGTCCGGCGCGACTCTCCTCACTGACATCCCGGTCGGCGACCAGGCGCAGGTCCAGAGCGGGTCCCTGACCCAGCAGGCCGACGCCATCGCCCACGCCGCCGACGCCGACGCCAAGCGCTCGGCCGAGGAGGCGGCCCGCATCCAGGCCGCCGAGGACGCCAAGTCCAAGAAGGCGGAAGCGGAGAAGGCCAAGGCGGAGGCGGACGCCAAGGCCAAGCGGGAACGCGAGGAGAAGGAGCAGATCGCCAGCCGCTCCGCCGCCCGCGACGCCGGTGACTTCGCGGTCCAGAGCTCCTACACGGTCGCGCAGGTCAAGGCCATCGCCCAGCAGATGATCCCGGCCGGCCAGTTCCAGTGCTTCTCGAACATCGTCAACGCGGAATCCACCTGGAACTACAAGGCCGTCAACTCGTCCTCGGGTGCCTACGGTCTGGTCCAGGCGCTCCCGGGTTCGAAGATGTCCTCGGCCGGTGCCGACTGGCGCACCAACCCCGCCACGCAGATCAAGTGGGGCCTGAACTACATGAACGAGCGCTACGGCAGCCCGTGCGGAGCCTGGAGCTTCCACCAGGCCAACGACTGGTACTAGCACCGGGCCGGGGCGGCCGACGGGCAGCCCCGCCGCACCTCGCTCAACTTCCGACAGCCCCGCACCGTCCTACGGTGCGGGGCTCTCGCGTGTACGGTCTTTCGAGGTGTGACCAGTGGGCGGGGGGAAGGGAACGACATGTCGAAGAGGGCAGGCTGGCTCGGCCGGCTCGGGAGCAAGCTGAACCGGATGGAGGCGCGGCTCGACGAACGGCGGGCCGAGGTCGAGGCCGAGAGCAGGGGCGACCTGCCGCTCCCCGCCGGGGCCGACCGGGCGCAGGCCGCTGCCGCGGCGCCGGGATCCGCCGCTCCCGCCGGCGTCGTCCCCGCGGTCCCCGAACGCCCCGACCCGTTGTCGGTGGTCCCCTGGGGCATGCGGGTCGCCGCCGAGGTCAGCTGGCGGCTCCTGCTCCTGGCCGGGATGCTCTGGGTGATGATGAAGGTCATCAGCGAAGTCCGCCTGGTCGTCCTCGCCTTCGCCGCCGCGATGCTGGTCACCGCGCTGCTCCAGCCCTTCGTGGTCCGGCTGCGCCGCCTCGGCCTGCCGCGCGGCCTCGCCACCGCGGTCACCGCGATCCTCGGCTTCGTGGTCATCGGACTGGTCGGCTGGTTCGTGGTCTGGCAGGTGATGGAGAACCTCGACGACCTCTCCGACCGGGTCCGCGACGGAATCAACGAACTGAAACTCTGGGCACTGGACAGTCCGTTCCACGTGACCGAGAAGCAGATCACCGACATCGCGAAGAACCTCAGCGAGACCATCGGAACCAACACCGAGCAGATCACCTCGGCCGGCCTGCAAGGCGTGACGGTGCTCGTCGAGGTCCTGACCGGGATGCTGCTCGCGATGTTCTCGACGCTGTTCCTGCTCTACGACGGCAAGCGCATCTGGACCTGGACGCTCGGCCTCGTCCCGGCCGCCGCCCGGCCCGGAGTGGCGGGAGCGGGCCCGCGCGCCTGGCGCACGCTGACCGCGTACGTGCGCGGCACCGTCCTCGTCGCGCTCATCGACGCCACCTTCATCGGCCTCGGCCTCTACTTCCTCAACGTGCCCATGGCCGTGCCGCTGGCCGTCTTCATCTTCCTGTTCGCCTTCATCCCGCTCGTGGGCGCCGTGGTCTCGGGCGCGCTCGCGGTGGTCGTGGCGCTGGTGACCCAGGGCGTGTTCACCGCGCTGATGGTGGTGATCGTGGTGCTGGCGGTGCAGCAGATCGAGGGTCACGTGCTCCAGCCCTTCATCCTGGGCCGGGCCGTACGGGTGCACCCGCTCGCGGTGGTGCTCGCCGTGGCGGCCGGCGGGATGATCGCGGGCATCGGCGGAGCGGTGGTCGCCGTACCGCTGGTCGCGGTCACCAACACGGTGGTGGGCTACCTGCGGGCGTACTCGCACGAGGAACACCTGCACGACGCGACCTCGGTGGGCCCCGCGCCGCACGGATCGACGGCTCTGGGCCAGGCGGGCACGGAGCAGCGGTGATCGGCGAACCCGAGCTCGACGGGGAATGGGGGCCGGACGCACCGCCCGCCGGGGAGGCGCAGCCGGACGCGTCGCGCGGGCCCGCACGACGGCCCGCGCGGCCGTGGCTGTGGGCACTGGGCGGGGCGCTGCTGGCCTCGCTGGTCTGGGCCGGGACGCTGGCCGGGTCGCAGGATCGATTCAGCGGTGCGCCCAGGATCGCGTACCGGAACGCGGAGAACCTCTGCAAGGAGGCGCCGCTGAGCGCGGTCTCCAGGGCCGCCACGAAGCTCAGCGGGGACGCCCCGCGCCACGGCGAGCACCCCGCGCTGGACTGGTCGTACTGCATGTACAACACGTACCCCGCCGAAGGCAGCATGAGGTACGGGGCCGAGGCGCTGGTCCAGTTGCACAAGAAGACGGACCCCCGCGCGGAGTTCGGCGCCGCTCCCGAGTCCCTGTCCTACATGTGGGACGCGGCCGCGGAGGTGGAGCAGGTGCCCGGGCTCGGCGAGCGGGCACTGATCAGCCGCTCGGGCGTGGGTCACCGGCTCCAAGTGCTGGACGGCGGTGCGGTCTTCACGCTCAAGTTCGACTGGTACGGAGAGCCGGACACGCCCGAACCGGACGATGACGCGATCAAGGCGGCCATGATCGAGGACGTGCGCACGCTGATGGCCGCACTGAAGAGGTGAACGACAGGGGCCCCGCGGCCGGGAACGGCCGCGGGGCCCTGCTCGTCGTACGGGCCGCCGCTACTCGGTGGCGAGGGCGGCCTCGGCGTCGAGGGTGACGGCCACGGCCTGGATCACCGAGGCGATCTTGAAGGCCTCCTGGACGGTCTCCCGGTCGACACCGGCCTTGCGCAGGACCTGCTCGTGCGAGTCGAGGCACTGGCCGCAGCCGTTGATCGCGGAGACCGCGAGCGACCACAGCTCGAAGTCGACCTTCTCCACGCCCGGGTTGCCGATGACGTTCATCCGCAGGCCGGCGCGCAGGGTGCCGTACTCCGGGTCGGAGAGCAGGTGCCGCGTGCGGTAGAAGACGTTGTTCATCGCCATGACCGCCGCGGCGGACTTGGCGGCGGTGTACGCCTCCGCGGACAGGTTCGCCTTCGCCTCGGGCTCCAGCTCACGCAGGACGCGCGGGGAGCGGGCGGCGATCGCGCAGGACAGGACGGTGCCCCACAGCTGCTGCTGCGAGAGCGTGTCCTGGTTGCCGATGACCGAGCCGAGGTTCAGCTTCAGGTCCTTGGCGAAGTCCGGTATGGCGGACTTCAGGGTGTCGAGGGACATCCGTCACTCACCGGCCAGCAGCGCGCCGGCGTCGATGGTGCTGTCGCCCTTGTTCCAGTTGCAGGGGCACAGCTCGTCGGTCTGCAGGGCGTCGAGGACCCGCAGGACCTCCTTGGGGTTACGGCCCACGGAACCGGCGGTCACCATCGAGAACTGGATCTCGTCGTTCGGGTCCACGATGAAGACGGCGCGCATCGGAAGGCCGTCCTGGCCGAGGATGCCGAGGTCGGTGGAGAGCTCGCGCTTGATGTCGGACATCATCGGGAAGGGCAGGTCACGCAGGTCCGCGTGGTCCTTGCGCCAGGCGTGGTGGACGTACTCGGAGTCGAGCGAGAAGCCGAGGATCTGGGCGTCGCGGTCGGCGAACTCCTCGTTCAGCTTGCCGAAGGCGGCGATCTCCGTCGGGCACACGAAGGTGAAGTCGAGAGGCCAGGCGAAGACGACCTTCCACTTGCCCTCGTACGTCTTGTGGTCGATCTGCGCGAACTCGGATCCGGCTTCGAGCGAGACACAAGCGGTGAGGTCGTACGTGGGGAACTGGTCGCCGACAGTGAGCACGTGCTCTCCTTGCAGAATGGAAATTGCCCCTTTTGGGGGTTTTCCGAGAGGGTTGGACGGATCTCACATGCTGACACAGCTGCATTGATTACGGAAATAGCTACTCTTGTGGTGGGTGATCGGAGGTACCTATCAGTGGCTGTGGGTAATAGGGGAGCGAAGCAACCGACCCTCGCTCAGTTGCGGGCGTTCGCGGCCGTCGCCGAGCATCTGCACTTCCGGGACGCCGCCGCGGCCATCGGGATGAGCCAGCCCGCGCTGTCCGGAGCCGTGTCCGCGCTGGAGGAGGCGCTCGGCGTACAGCTGCTGGAGCGCACCACCCGCAAGGTGCTGCTGTCCCCGGCCGGGGAGCGGATCGCGGCGCGGGCGCGAGTGGTGCTCGACGCCATGGGCGGGCTGCTGGAGGAGGCCGAGGCCGTACGGGCCCCCTTCACCGGCGCGCTGCGGCTCGGGGTGATCCCCACCGTGGCCCCGTACCTGCTGCCGACCGTGCTCGGGCTGTTCCACCGGCGCTATCCGCGGATGGACCTCCAGGTGCACGAGGAGCAGACGGCCTCGCTGCTGGAGGGGCTGGCCGGCGGGCGGCTGGACCTGCTGCTGCTCGCGGTGCCGCTCGGTGTCCCCGGGGTCACCGAACTGCCCCTCTTCGACGAGGACTTCGTCCTCCTGGCACCGCGGGAGCATCCGCTGGCCGGACGCAAGGACATCCCGCGCGAGGAACTGCGCGGCCTGCAACTGCTGTTGCTCGACGAGGGGCACTGCCTGCGCGACCAGGCCCTGGACATCTGCCGCGAGGCCGGGCGCACCGACGGGGCGGACGTCACCACGACCGCCGCCGGACTGTCCACCCTCGTACAGCTGGTCGCCGGGGGGTTGGGCGTGACGCTGTTGCCGCGCACCGCGCTGCGGCTGGAGACCGCCCGCAACGACTACCTGGCCACCGGGTACTTCGCCGAACCCGCGCCGTCCCGGCGGATCGCGCTCGCGATGCGTACGGGGACGGCCCGGCAGGAGGAGTTCCGGGCGATCGCGGGAGCCCTGCGCGAAGCGGTGCGCCCGCTGCCGGTGTGGCCCGCCGGCTAGATGAATGAGGCGAAGGTGTGAGTGGTCGAGATGGGTGGAGCCTGGCCGGGCGGGTGGGAGCTACTGGAGACGTGTCGCAGTCCGGATGAGGTCGGCGACGGCCCTGGACCGGCTGTGCGGTGGCCAGGCGATCACGGTGGTGACCGTCGGCGCGTCCAGCACGGGCACGGCGGCGAGGTCACCGTGCAGTTGGGCTCGGCACGACTCCGGTGAGACCGCACAGGCACGGCCGAGCGCGACGAGCTGCAACAACTGTGCGTGGTCGCGGACCTGCGGTCCGGGGCCGGGCGGGTAGGTGCCGTCGGGGTCGGGCCAGCGTGGCAGGGGCAGGCCCGGCAGCCCGGTGATGTCGGCCATGTGCACATGGGCCCGGGCGGTGAGCGGATGCCCGGCCGGCAGGACCACAACCTGACTCTCCGTGCTGAGCTCTTCGGTGTGGAATCCGGCCGTCGAGTCGAACGGCCGGTGCAGCAGCGCCACGTCGGCCCGGCCCTCGCGCAGGAGTCGTTCCTGCTCGGCCGGACCGCACAGGATGACGTCGACGGGGACCGCGCCGGGTTCGGCGGCGTACGCGTCGAGCAGTCTCGCCAGCAGTTCCCTGGACGCGCTGGCCTTCGTGACCAGGACCAGGCCGGGGCGGCCGGTCACGGAAAGGGCGGCGCGGCGGGTCCGACGCTCGGCGGCCTCGACCGCGTCGAGAGCCGCCCGGCCCTCAACCAACAGCACCGAGCCGGCCTCGGTCAGCGTGACAGCGCGACTGGTCCGATCCAACAGCACCGCCCCGAGCCGGCGTTCGAGCCGCTGGATCGCCCGTGACAACGGTGGCTGCGCGATCCCGAGCCGCTGCGCGGCACGCCCGAAATGCAGCTCTTCAGCGACAGCGACGAAATACCGCAGTTCCCGGGTCTCCATCCGGCCACGCTATCCCGGATCAATACCCTGACGGTATCGTTGCGCACCCGATCGGTCTTGGACCCCCGCCGGGGCCCGAAGGCAGCATCGTCCCTATGACTGAACGAACGATCGCGCTGGTCACCGGCGCGAACAAGGGAATCGGCTACGAGATCGCCGTAGGCCTGGGCGCCCTCGGCTGGAGCGTCGGCGTCGGCGCCCGCGACGACCGGCGCCGAAGCGCCGCGGTGGAGAAACTGCGCGCCGCCGGCATCGACGCGTTCGCCGTACCGCTGGACGTGACCGACGACGCGAGCGCGACCGCCGCCGCACGGCTGATCGACGAACGGGCCGGACGCCTCGACGTGCTCGTCAACAACGCCGCCATCGCAGGCGACATGCCACAGGAGCCCACCCGGATCGACCCCGCCACCATCCACACGGTCGTGGACACCAACGTGATCGGCGTCATCCGCGTCACCAACGCGATGCTGCCGCTGCTGCGCCGCTCCGCCGCACCACGGATCGTGAACATGTCCAGCAGCGTCGGCTCCCTCACCCGGCAGTCAGGACCCGCCGCCGAGCAGACGACAGGTCCGGTGTCCGCGGCGTACGCGCCGTCGAAGACGTTCCTGAACGCCGTCACCCTCCAATACGCCCGGGAGCTGAGCGGCACGAACATCCTGATCAACACCGGCTGCCCGGGCTACGTCGCCACCGACCTCAACGGCTTCCGCGGCGTGCGCACCCCCGAACAGGGCGCGGCGATCGCCATCAAACTCGCGACCCTGCCCGACGACGGCCCCACCGGACGGTTCTTCGACGACGCCGGCGCAGTGCCCTGGTGATGTGCACCGCGGCCATCCCCGCCAGGCTGATGCCGCCGCGCCCACGCATCTCGAACAGATCCGTGATGGCCGTCCCTGCTCTTGGCTGGTCACCCTCGCGGTGATGCAGGCCCTGCTCGGCTTCACCTCCGAACGCCGCTGGACCCGCCACGCCCAGGCCCACCTGCGGCACCTGTTCCCCTACCTGCCCGGACAGTCCGGCTACAACCGGCGCCTGCGCAAGGCCACCATCTAGCGGACGGGGCTCAGGCGGTGGGGAGGTCGAGCCCGGCGTAGATCTGGTTGAGGACGGTGGGCAGCAGGGCCTGGGCCGTGGTGCGGCCGTCGGGGGACAGGGTCAGGTTCGTCCAGACCACGAGGGTGACGTCGTTGTCCGGGTCGTGGCCGATGAAGGAGTTGAAGCCCGGGAGTTCACCCCCGTGGTAGTACATCGCGGCGCCCGGGCCGAAGCGCTGGTAGGCGATGCCGTAGCCGTACTTCTGGCCGTCCGGGGCCGCCGGATCCTCGGCCTGCGGGCTGCGGAGCCACTGCTGCTGGGACGCGGCGTTCAGGACCCTGCCCGTCACCAGCGCCTTGATCCATGTGGCCAGGTCGTCCGCGGTGGAGACGACTCCTCCGGGGGCCGTGGCGTAGGAGGGGTTCTGGTGGGTGTAGTCGAGGGGCTGGAGCTTCCCCGTCCGCGCCGCCTCGCTCATCGCGGCGGGGTAGGGCTGGTCTATCAGGGCGTACGCCGTTTTGCCGTACATGTAGCCGTGCGAGTAGGGCTGGGGGAGCGACCGGTCGTGGATGCCCGGGAGCGAGGTCCCCTTCAACCCGAGCGGGGTGAACAGCCGGTCCTGCAACTGCCGGGCCAGGGGCCGGCCGCCGGCCTTCTCGGCGACCAGGCCCAGCAGGGCGTAGTTGGTGTTGCTGTACTCGTAGGACGCGTCGGGCGCGAAGTTCGGCGGGCGGCGGAACGCGAGGGCCAGGACGTCCTGGGGGGTGTAGGCCTTCGCGGGGTCGGCGTCCAGGGCTGCCGAGAGTTCGGGGGCCATGGTGTAGTTGTAGAGCCCGCTGCGCATCTTCAGCAGGTCGGCGATGGTGATGTGCCCGCCGCCCGGCACCCCCGCGACGTACGCGGACACCGGATCGCTCAGCCGGAGCTTGCCGTCCTGGGCGAGCAGGGTGATCAGCGCCGCCGTCATGGTCTTCGTGTTGGAGGCGATCCGGAAGTGGTCGCCACTGTCCGGCGGTGCGGCCGTGCCGCGTTCCGTCGTGCCGACGATCGCGCGGAAGGTCCCCTGCGGGGTGCGGAGCAGGACCACCGCGCCGGGCACCATGAGCTTCTTCGCCGCGCGGTCCACGGCGGCCTGGAAGGCGGCCGGATCGATCGGCTTCAGGGCGGGTGGAACGGGGGTCGCGCTCGCCGCGGGCGGGCGCGACGGATCATCGAGCGCCAGGGCCGTCGCGCCGGGCGGCAGGGCGCCGCCCGCGATCAGGACGGCCACGCACACCGCCCGCAGGGCCGTGCGGTGGGCGCGGCGCGGGGTTCCGGCGCGGACTGATCCGCGGAGGAGTTCGCGGACCCCTCTCCGGCGCGGTCCGTTCGAGGTGCTCTCAACCGTTCGGGAGGTCCTCATGCCACCATTTTGGGCGGAAACGCCATGTTCGGCAGGTCCGGGGTACCTCCGGCCGGCCGGAGGTACCCGACAGGGGTGTGCCGGCCGGTTCGGCCGACCCGGCCGGTCGGCCCGGAGGGCGGGTCAGGAGTCGGGCGAGGTGCGGGGGCGGCCCCGCGGCGGGATCGGGGCGGCCCCGCCCGGCAGGCGACCGGAGTCGGCCAGGGCGCGGCGCAGCAGGAACTCGATCTGCGCGTTCGCGCTGCGCAGCTCCTCGCCCGCCCAGCGGGCCAGCGCGTCGTACACCTGCGGGTCGAGCCGCAGCAGCACCTGTTTGCGCGGCTGCCGGCCCGCCCGGCCGCCTTCCCCGGACGAGGTCACTGGTACAGGGTGCCCGTGTTGAGCACCGGCTGCGCGGCGCGGTCCCCGCAGAGGACCACCATCAGGTTCGAGACCATGGCGGCCTTGCGCTCCGGGTCCAGGTCCACGATCTCCTCCTCCTGCAGACGGGTCAGAGCCAGTTCGACCATGCCCACCGCGCCCTCGACGATCTGCTTGCGGGCCGCCACGACCGCGCCCGCCTGCTGGCGCTGGAGCATCGCGGAGGCGATCTCCGGAGCGTACGCGAGATGCGTGAAGCGCGACTCGATGATGTGCACCCCGGCCGCCTCGACCCGCGCGTGCAGTTCGACGGCCAGCTTCTCGGTGATCTCCTCGGCGTTCCCGCGGAGCGAGAGGCCGCCCTCCTCGTGCGCGTCGTACGGGTACTCGATCGCGATGTGCCGGACCGCCGCCTCGGTCTGGGTCTCGACGAACTCGGTGAAGTCGTCGACCTCGAAGGTGGCCCGCGCCGTGTCCTCGACCCGCCACACCACGACGGCCGCCAGCTCGATGGGGTTGCCGTAGGCGTCGTTGACCTTCAGGACGGCCGTTTCGTGGTTGCGCACCCGGGTGGAGATCTTCTCGCGCGAGGTCAGCGGGTTGACCCAGCGCAGTCCGTCCGCGCGGATGGTGCCCCGGTAGCGGCCGAACAGCTGGACCACCCGGGCCTCGCCCGGCGCGACCGTGTTGAGCCCGCTCATCGCGATGAGGGCGGCGACGACCAGCAGGACGCCGGCGGCTATCAGGGAGGCCTTGGCGGCGACGGCCGTCAGTACCGCGCCGGTCGCGATCAGGCCCGCGCCCGCCGCGACGCCGGCCAGACCGAGCAGCAGCGCGAGGCCGCCGCCCACGCTGCGCGCGGTGAACTCGCGCACCCCGGCCGGTGCGCCCTCGGTGCCCGTCGCATTGATCATGATCTGTCCCCGTTCCTGTGGTCGCGGCCGGTCCAGCCGCCTAGCAAAGTGATATCACTTTTCTTTCCGGTTCGCACGGGCGGCAACCCTCGGGCTCTGATGTGCGTCGGTTCCATTGGTGTGGGTGCTGATTCTCACGTCCGAATTGACCGATATTGGCCTTGGTTGGTCAACCTTTGTCACAGCCTGCGGTGTTAGTTTTCTGAGCTGACGTCGGGGGGTTATCGAGCGGAGCGGGAGCGATGGGCCGAGCAGAGGCGCGTAAGGCACAGCAGCAGCGCGGTGCGCGGCGTACGCCGGGCGGACGCGCGAAGGGGGCCACGGGCAAGGGGGCCAGCGGCAAACGCTCCGGCATACGCCGCTTCTTCACCTGGAAGAAGATCCTCGGGACGTTCCTCGGGCTGATCCTGCTGCTGATGGCCACGGCGGTCATCCTCTACTTCTCGGTGAACGAACCCACCGACCCGAACAAGCAGGCCACGCTCCAGAGCAACACCTACCGGTACTCCGACGGCTCGGTCATGGCCCGTACCGGTGAGATGAACCGCGAGATCGTGCCGATCAACAAGATCCCCGAGGAAGTCCAGACCGCGTTCATCGCCATCGAGAACAAGTCCTTCTACGAGGACCGCGGCATCGACGTGGTGGGCGTGGCCCGGGGCCTGTTCAACACGGTCCGGGGCAAGGGCACGGCCGGCGGCTCGACGATCACTCAGCAGTACGTCAAGAACTACTACCTGACGCAGGACCAGTCGCCGACGCGCAAGATCCGGGAGCTCGTGATCTCCCTCAAGGTCGACCAGCGCATGAAGAAGCCCGAGATCCTCGCCGGCTACCTGAACACCAACTTCTACGGCCGCAACGCCTACGGCATCCAGGCCGCGGCCCAGGCCTTCTACGGCGTCGACGCCGAGAAGCTGACCCTGGAGCAGGGCGCGTACCTCGCCGCCGTCATCCAGGCCCCCAGCCAGTACGACCTGGCGACCGCCGGCCCGAACGGCACCAGGCTGGTCAACATCCGCTTCAACGCAGTCCTCGACAACATGGTCGAGATGGGCAAGCTGGACGCGGCCAAGCGCAAGACCATGACCCTTCCGCCGCCCATCAAGCCCAAGCCCCGCCCGGGCATGGACGGGCAGAAGGGCTACCTGGTCCAGGCCGCCAACGACGAGATGAACAAGCAGGGCATCACCGACGCCCAGATCACGGCCGGCGGCTGGAACGTCACGCTCAACGTCGACAAGGCGAAGCAGGCGGCGCTGGAGAAGGCGGTCCTGGACGAGCTGGAGTCCAAGCTCGACCGCAAGGACACCAAGGGCAAGCCCCAGGACCAGAGCGTCCAGGCCGGCGCGACCTCCGTGGACGCCAAGACCGGCGCGATCGTCGCCATGTACGGCGGCCAGGGCCTGGAGGAGAAGTCCGAGAGCAACGCCCTGCGCACCGACTACCAGCCGGGCTCGACCTTCAAGCCCATCGTGCTCGCCTCCGCCCTGGAGAACAACGCCACCACCCAGGACGGCAAGCCGATCACCCCGAACACGCTCTACGACGGCACGAGCAAGCGTCAGGTCATCGGCAGCAAGATCCCGTTCAACCCGCAGAACCAGGACAACCGGAACTTCGGCGACCCGATGATCACGGTCCAGGACGCGACCAACTATTCGGTGAACTCCGTCTACGCCCAGATGATCGTTGACGTCAAGCCGCCCGCCGTGAAGAAGACGGCCCTGGAACTCGGCATGAAGGACCGCGAGGGCTGGCCCGAGGACAAGCCGGCCATGGCGCTGGGCACCATGAGCGCCAACACCGTGGAAATGGCGGGCGTTTACGCCACGCTCGACAACCACGGCAAGAAGGTCACGCCGACCATCATCAAGAAGGCCGGGCACAAGGACCGCGATTTCGTTCCCGAGCAGGCCATCGGCAGCCAGGCCATCAGCCGCAAGACCGCCGACACCGTCACCAAGGTGCTCACCGGCGTGGTCAACGACGAAGGCGGCTCCGGCAACAAGGTCCGCAGCAGCGCCTACGAGGCCGCGGGCAAGACCGGCACCACCGAGTCCAACGTGGCGGGCTGGTTCACCGGTTACACGCCGGAGCTGGTCACCGTCGTAGCGATGTTCGGCGAGGACCCCACCAGCCACAGCCAGGTCACCCTGACCGGCACCGCCGGCCTGGGGCGCGCGGGCGGTTCCAGCTTCCCGGCCTCGATCTGGAGGGCCTACACCCTCGCCGTGCTCAAGGGCGAGGACACCGACAAGTTCGACCTGAAGGAGGCGGAGATGGGCGTCCCGCAGGCGCCGTCCCGCAGCGCCTCCCCGTCGGCCACCGCGAGCCCGTCCTCCAGCTCCCCGGCCGCCACCAGCAGCGCGCCGCAGTCCCCGGACCCGACGAAGAGCGCCACCAAGTCGCCGGACCCGACCGGCACTCCGACGAAGTCGGCCACCCCGACGCCGACCCCGACGCCGACGGCGACCAAGACCGGCGGCCCGAAGCCGCCGGACCCGCTGTTCCCGGAGTCCCACCAGTGACGGACTGACGCGACGGACAGAAAAACAGACACCGCCGCCCCGCAGCGTGATCGCTGCGGGGCGGCGGTGTGCTGAGCGGCCTCAGCCGCCCGGGAGCCGCGTCGTCCAGGACCTGGCGGGCCCTCGGGCCGGGCCGGCCCCGCCGGCGTCCCGGCGGTGCGGCGACTGCGCCTCGCGGACCGGCCCGCCCGCCGTGGCCCGCCCGCCGTACGGGGCGGGCGCGAAAGGGCGGGGCGTGTACGGGCGGGCCGCGTTCGACGCCCCGAAGCGTCAACGCCGGTCATGCGCCCCCGGCAACGCGAGTTCGAACCAGACCACCTTTCCGCTGCTCAGCCGGGTGGCACCCCACCGGCGGGCCATCCGGTTGACCAGGAACAGGCCGCGGCCGCCCTCGTCGGTGTCCCGGGCCCGGCGCTGCCGGGGCAGCTGCGGGGAGTCGTCCCCGACCTCGCAGCGCAGTACGTCCGTACGCAGCAGGCGCAGGGTCACGGGCCGCTCCGCGTACCGGACGGCATTGGTGACCACCTCGCTGACCAGAAGTTCCAGCGAGTCCTGGAGCTCCTCCAGGCCCCACCGGGTCAGCGCGCGGCGGGCGAACCGGCGGGCCCGGCCCGGTGCGGTCTCCTCCGGGTCCAGGAACCAGTACGCGACGTCACTGGGCGCGATCCCGTCGAAGCGGGCCGCGAGCAGCGCGATGTCGTCGTCCCGGTCGCCCGGGCCGAGCATGTCCAGGACGTCGTCGCACAGCGCCTCCAGCGGCGGCGGGTGGTCCAGGCCGGTCAGCTGCGCGGTGTTCGCCAGCCGCTCGCGGAGCTGCTCGATGCCGGTCCACACGTCCCGCAGGCGCGATTCCACCAGGCCGTCGGTGTACAGCAGCAGGGTGGCCCCGGCGGGCGCGTCCAGCTCCACGGCCTCGAAGTCCACGCCGCCGACGCCGATGGGGGCGCCGGGGGGTACGCGGAGCACCTCGGCCCGGCCGCCCAGGTGCAGCAGCACCGGCGGCGGGTGGCCGGCGTTGGCGATGGTGATCCGGTGCGCGACCGGGTCGTAGACGGCGTACAGGCAGGTGGCCATCCGGTCGGAGCCCAGGCGCTGCGCCTGCTCGTCCAGGTGGTGCAGGACCTCGGCGGGCGGCAGGTCCAGCTGGGCGAGGGTCTGCGCGGTGGTGCGCAGCTGGCCCATGATCGCGGCGGAGGTCATGGAGTGGCCCATGACGTCGCCGACGACGAGCGCGACGCGGCTGCCGGGCAGCGGTATGGCGTCGTACCAGTCGCCGCCGACCCGCGCCGTTTCGGCGGCGGGCAGGTAGCGCGAGGCGAGCCGCACGCCGGTGGGCTGCGGCAGGCTGTCGGGCAGCATGGTGCGCTGGAGTTCGTCGGCGATGTACGCCTCGCGGCCGTACAGGACGGCCTTGTCGATGCCGAGCGCGGTGTGGGTGGCCAGCTGGGCGGCCACCAGGAGGTCGTTCTGCTCGAAGGCGGGCCGCTCGGGGCTGCGCAGGAACACGGCGGCGCCGATCACCCGGCGGCGCCCGCGCAGCGGCGCGAGGACGGCCCGGTTGCCGCGCGGCAGCGGATGGTCCACTCCCAGCAGCTCCGGCAGCGCGGCCTTGGCGGCGGCGGAGGAACCGAAGACGGGCCGTACGCCGCGCAGCACCTCGGCGAGCGCTCCGCCGGGCCGGATCTCGCACACCTCGGCCGCGGGCAGGTCACCCTGCGGGCCGACCAGCGGCAGCTGGCTGAAGTCGAGTTCGCCGGTGGCCCCCGCGGCCCCGGCGACGTCCATGCCCGCCCCGATGGTGCCGTTCAGCGCGGCGTCGGTGAGATCGTCGATCGGCCGGAGCCGGTCGGTGCGGCGCAGCCTTAAGGCGACCGGGCCGACGGGGCGTTCGTCGCCGACCGGGAGCGGGTCGCGCAGGTAGACGAGGATCGCGTCCGAGAAGGTGGGCACGGTGGCGCGGCACAGGCCGAGGACGATCTCGTCGAGGTCGATGCCGCGGGCGATCCGCCGGGTCGCGGCGCCGACGAAGCGCAGCCGGTCCCCTTCGCGGCGCGCCGGCTCACCCCCCGCCGGGTGCGCGGCACCCTGCCCGGGGACGTCCTGCGGGCCGCGCGCGGCACCGATGAGGTCCATGCCCGCGCCGACGGCCTCGCCGTCGAGCGGGGACCCGGCCCCGGCGCCGCGAGGGCCGCGGACCGGCCCGGCGGCCTCCTGGGCCCCGCCCGGTCCCGCCGCGTTGCGGGCGGCCTCGCCGTCCCGCGGACGGGCGCTGCCCCGGCCCTCGCCGGGCCCTGCGGCGGCCGGCAGGTCGGCCGAGGCGGCCGCGGCCGCACCGCCCTCTCCCCGGGGCCGCGGGAGCCCGGCGGCGCCGCCCGCGCCCGCCGCGGAGCGGGCCGCGCGCGCGTCGGAAGCCGCGGCGTCCGGTCCGCCCGGCACCGTTCCGGAGCCGGCGCCGGTGCCCGGCGCATGCGTGCGTACGGCCTCGGCGGCGGCGATGGGCGCCTTGCCGTGGCCGGCCTCGTCCGTACCTCCGCCGGAGGCGACGGGCTGCGGGCCCTCCTGAGAGGTGGGGTACTCCGTCACGCGTGGAATTCCGTCCGTCTGCGCTCGATGTGCGCTGCACTCAACTCGGTCAGTCGCGGTATACCCGCTCTGCGGCCGGGGCACCATCACTCCGGATTCCGCGTCCCCCTCGTTACCTCTCGCCCTGCGTCGACCTCCGGTCAAGTTCCGTGTACGGCACGACACTTGCAGGTGCACGGTACGACCGCACCGCCTCGCGCGCGCGACCTTCCGGAGGACGATCCTACGGTTGGACCCCGGGGGCGCATCAAGGGTCTCATGAGGTCATATGCGCCGGGGTGGCGTCCCAGTCCTCCGGCAGGACCGGAACCGTCCAGGCCGGATCGGGCCGCCAGTCCTGCCAGCCGCCGGAGAACGGCGTCCCCCACTCCTCGATCACCCGGACCGCCGCCCGGCCGGCCTCCCGGACCCGCCGCGCCTGCTCACGGTCCATCAGGCCGGAACGCTGCGCCTGGGCGAACTCGTCCTCGTCCAGCAGCTCCCAGCTGCGGTCCGGGTAGACGGCGATGTCGAGGAAGTGGTCCGCGGAGTCGACCCCCCGGGACCACCGCGACAGGGGTTCCTCCAGGTTCACGTACCAGTTCTTGAACCGCCAGCCGTGCCCCCAGAACAGCCACACCGACCACGGGTCGCCGGGCCGGGCCAGCTTCAGCACCCCCGCGCCGAACCAGTGTGCCCGTGCGGTGGTCCGCGGCGCGGTGTAGCGGGTGGCGAGCGGCTCCTGGTGGACGGCCGTGCCGTCGGCGAGGACCGGCTTGACGCACTCGGTGCCCGGGGCCATCCAGACGGCCAGCAGCTCCTCGGTGTCCTGTACGACGGTCATCGGGCGGCAGATGTGCACCTGGCCCTTCAGGCCCGGGGCGTGGTCACGGTAGCGCCACAGGATCTGCTCCCCGGGCGCCCAGCGCGTGCCCTGCACGCCGCGCGGCGCCGCGCCGTTCCCGGGCCGGAAGGTACCTGTCATGCGCAGATCTTAGGGCGGGGGCCCCGGCGCCCGCTGCGGTGCGGGTCACCTGGGGGTCCCGGCGGCGAAGCCAGGGGGAGGGTCGGGGGACGGGAACCGACCGGATCCGGCCCCCGCCCGGGGCCGGTTCCCGGGCCTCTCAGGGGTGCGTCATGCGCAGGACGTCCAGGGCCTCGTCCAGCTGATCCGCCGTCAGGGCGCCGCGGTCGACGTATCCGGACTCCAGGACGACCTCCCTGATCGTCTTCCGTTCGGCGAGCGCCCTCTTGGCGACCTTGGCGGCCTCCTCGTAGCCGATGTACCGGTTGAGCGGGGTGACGACGGAGGGCGAGGACTCGGCGTACTCCCTGGCCCGGGCGGTGTTGGCGGTGATTCCGTCGACGGTGCGGTCGGCCAGCAGGCGGCTCGCGCTCGCGAGCAGCCGGATCGATTCCAGGAGGTTCCGGGCCATCACCGGGAGCATCACGTTGAGTTCGAAGTTGCCGGCCGCGCCCGCCACCGCGACGGTCGCGTCGTTGCCCATCACCTGTGCGGCGACCATCAGTACGGCCTCCGGGACGACCGGATTGACCTTCCCCGGCATGATCGAGGACCCCGGCTGGAGGTCGGGGAGATTGATTTCGGCCAATCCGGCGCGCGGCCCGGAGCCCATCCAGCGCAGGTCGTTGGAGATCTTGGTGAGCGAGACGGCGACCGTGCGGAGCATGCCGGAGGTCTCCACCAGTGCGTCCCGCGCCCCCTGGGCCTCGAAGTGGTTGCGGGCCTCGGTGAGCGGCAGCTCCGTGTCCGCGGCGACCTCGGCGATCACGGCGGCGGAGAACCCGGGCGGGGTGTTGATCCCGGTGCCCACCGCGGTGCCGCCCAGGGGCAGTTCGGCGAGGCGGGGCAGGGCCGCGCGCAGCCGTTCGACGCCGTAGCCGATCTGGGCGGCGTACCCGCCGAACTCCTGGCCGAGGGTGACCGGGGTGGCGTCCATCAGGTGGGTCCGCCCTGCCTTGACCACCTGGGCGAACTCGGCGGACTTGCGCTCCAGCGCCGCGGCCAGGTGCTCCAGGGCCGGGATCAGGTCGCGCGTGACGGCGGCGGTGGCGGCGATGTGGAGGGAGGACGGGAAGACGTCGTTGGAGCTCTGCGAGGCGTTGACGTGGTCGTTGGGGTGGACGTCACGGCCCAGCCGCTCGGTGGCCAGGGTGGCGATCACCTCGTTGGCGTTCATGTTGGACGAGGTGCCGGACCCGGTCTGGAAGACGTCGACGGGGAAGTGGTCGTCCCAGCGGCCGTCCGCGACCTCGGCGGCGGCGGACCGGATCGCGTCGGCGATGTCCTGGTCCACGACGCCGAGGCGGGCGTTGACCGAGGCCGCCGCCGCCTTGACGCGGGCGAGTGCCTCGATGTGGGCGCGCTCCAGGCGCTGCCCCGAGATGGGGAAGTTCTCCACCGCGCGCTGGGTCTGGGCGCGCCATTTGGCGTGCGCCGGCACCCGTACGTCACCCATGGAGTCGTGCTCGGTCCGGAACGCTTCGGCCTGCTGATCGTCTGTCATGTTCGGGGCCTCCTCAAAAAGTTGAGCAATTGTCTTGTTCGAAGTGTTCCCAAGTCCCCTACTGACCAGTAAATACCGTGGGTAACACCGGCATTCGGGGAGGCGTTCATGGCACGTGCACACGCGAAATCCAGGTTCAGATGTACCTTCGCCGCCGTCGCGGCGGTCGCGGCCGCCCTCGGGGGCGTCACCGCCATCACCCCCATGGCCCAGGCGGCCACCCTTGCGGCCGCCCCCGCGGCCGCCTCGGCGGGGGTCGTGACCCCGCTGTCGCCCGAGCTGGAGGCGATCCGCGCGGCGGAGGCCGTCAAGATCTACGGCGACGCGGCCGTCCGGCCGCTGAACGAGCGCAAGACCGGCCTGATCTCGCTGGGCGACAGCGAGATATCCGGCGAGGGGGTCGGTAACTACGACCCCGCGACCAACACGTCGTCCAACCAGTGCCACCGCTCGCCGGACTCGGCGATCCACCGCACGGGCATCCCGGCCGACCTCACCTTCAACGTCGCCTGCTCCGGCGGGTACACCGGGAACATCAGGATCGGCGGCAGCAAGCAGTACGCCGACGAACTGGTGCAGAGCGACAACCTCGCCGTCAAGGCCCGCAACACGAAGATCAAGATGGTGCTGCTGGTCGCCGGAGCCAACGACGACCTCCAGTTCGGCCCCGTCATGACCGACTGCGTCACCCGCTGGGTGCTCAGCCAGGGCACCTGCGAGCCCAAGTACGGTCCCGGCTGGCAGGCGCGCGTCGACGGCCTGAGGCCCAAGGTGGAGGCGACCGTCGCCGACCTCAAGACGGTCATGCGCGACGCGGGCTACGCCGACTCGGACTACAAGCTCGTCGTGATGGGCTACCCCAGCCCCATCGGCCCCGACTTCTACGACAACCCGAACTTCCCCGGCAAGCTCCCCGGGGGCTGCGCCGGCTACGACTCCGACGCCACCTGGGGCCGCAACTACGCGGTGCCCACCTTCGAGAAGGGCATGCGCGCAGCCGCCCTCGCCTCCGGCGCGACCTACCTGGACAACTCGCGGCTCTTCCACGGCCACGAGGTGTGCATGGAGGACACCTGGGCCCGCGGCCTCTACCTGGACCTCGGGGACCACTTCCCGTGGGACGAGAACACCGCCCGCCAGTCCTTCCACCCCAACTACAGGGGCCACGGGGCATTCGCGTCCTGCCTGACCCAGCTCTACGACTCGGGCCTGCGCGAGGCCTCCTGCGCCGACCCCGCGAGCACGGGCACCCCGGTGCTCCAGGCCGGAGCCTGGGACTCCCTCTACGCACCGCTGAAGAACGAGGCGAACGGCAACTGCCTCGACGCGAAGGGCGGCTCCAGCGCCAACGAAACGGCCGTCCTGGGCTGGGACTGCCACGGCGGCCGCAACCAGGACTGGTGGTACGACTCCGCGAAGAAGTCCGTCCACATCGGGCTGACCCACGACCGCTGCCTCGACGTGCCCGGCGCCGGCTACGGCTCCGGCACCGGCCTGATCCTGTGGAACTGCCACGCCGGAGCGAACCAGCGGTTCGTCCGCGACGGTGCCACCCTGCGCCCCGCGGCCGCCCCGGGCATGTGCCTGACGGTCGCCGCCGCCCATGACGCGCTGCGCCTGCAGACCTGCAACGGTTCGGCGAACCAGCGCTTCGCGTCGTAACCGCCCCGCTCGACCGAAGACCCCCCACACCCGGCCGGCGCACCCCGGCCGGGTGTTTCCCACTGCTGTGGCAGGGCTGCCCTCCCTCAGCGGGTGTCGAGCAGCTTGCGGATCTCCCGCGGCCGGTTGGTGATGATCGTGTCCACGCCGAGCCGCACGCAGAGATCCACGTCCTCGGGCTCGTCCACGGTCCACACGCGCACCCGCAGTCCCTTCGCCTTCAGCCGCCCCACCAGCCCCGGATCCCGCCTGACGAGGTCGATCCCCGGCCCCGCGTGCGTCGCGAACGGAGGCCGTACGGGCCGCACCGCCCGCTCGATCAGGTAGACGGTCGGCAGCCCGGGCGCGAGCCGGTGCATCCTCGTCAACGCGTTCCGGGAGAAGCTCATCACCTCGACGCGCCTCGAACCCCCGTCCGCGAGCCCGTACTCCCGGAGCATCCGCGCGAGCTCGGCCTCCAGCCGGCCGCCCGCCCGGGTCGGGTGCTTGGTCTCGACGGCGAGCCCGACCGGCCGGGGCGCGGCCAGGGCCTCGCGCAGCAGGTCCTCGAAGAGCAGCACCCGGGCCTCTCGGTGCTCCTCGCCCTTCCACCGCCCGAAGTCGAGCGAGGCGAGCTCCGCGTACGTCATCTCGGAGACCACCCCCCGCCCGTCGGAGGTCCGCTCCACGCGCCGGTCGTGCACGCACACCAGCTTCCCGTCGGCGGTGAGCCGTACGTCGCATTCGAGCGCGTCGGCTCCATCGGCGATGGCCTGCCGGTAGGCGGCCATGGTGTGCTCGGGGTGCTCGTGGGAGGCCCCACGGTGGGCGACCACCCGGATGTCGAGGGCGGTGGCGGGGAGCATGGACTGCCGGTTCATGGAGTAGACGTTATCCGGATGCGGCGACCGGCCCGGTGCCGCATGCTGCTCCGATGCCGGAACAGGAGATGTACGCCGTCCTGCACTGCGAGCCCTGCGAGGACTGCCGCTTCGAGGCATGGCAGCGCATCGTCGACGGCAGGCTCAGGTGGGAGGAGTCGCAGTCCTGCGACGCGTCCGGGGTCTACGCGTGCGGGGGTGGCTGGGGTCCGGCGCCGGAATGGGTCCGGGAGCGCATCGTGGCCTGCGAGGGCTCCGTCCGACTCGCCGTCGGCGGACCGGACGGAGCCCCGCTCAAGGCGGTCCGCGAGGTGTTCGGGCTCTCCCTGCCCCAGCTGCGTCACGCGCGGGAGCACGGCGTGGAGGCCACCCCGGTCGAGGCGCAGGTGCTCAGCGCGGCAGCGGGGCCAGCGGAGCCGGGCTGACCTTGAAGCCGCCCTTCGTGACCTCCGTGAAGGGGGCCGGGGCCATGCAGGTGCCCACCGTTCCCGCCGCTGCCGTGCCGTCCGGCTTCACGTCGACGTTGGCGACGGCCCAGGAGAAGCCGACGCGGTCCGGCTCGCCCCGCTGGCCGTCCTGGACGCTGATCCCGATCCGCTTGCCCTCCCAGCCGACGTTCGAGGTCTTGACCACGGCCGTCAGGGTGGCGGTCTTGCCGCCCGTGACCAGGCAGTCCACCTCCGCCTCGGCGGTGGCGGTGGAGCCGGACTCCGTGAAGTAGTGGGAAATGGTCACCCGGCCGCGCGCGTCCGTCGGCATCCCCTTCTCGCCGCCCGGGGCCGGGAACGGCCTGGTCCACGGGGTCGACTCGGCGTCGACCGTGAAGCGGATGTCGTCCTTGGCGGAGTAGGGGAAGAAGATCGTGCCGCCCCCGTGCACGGAGGCGACCTTCGGCGCGGCCGGGGCCGCCGGGGCGGGGGCCGCCGCGACCAGGGTGGCCACCAGGGCGGCGGATCCGGCGAGGGCAAGGGCGCGCGTACGGTTCTTCATCGTCAACTCCCGCATCGGGTGGGCTGTTTGAGTACGCCAACAGCCTCGCCCGCGGCCCGCCCGTGATCCATCTGCCGATCGGCGGACATGGGTGGGGGTTCCTCCCCCGAACGGGGGAGGAACCCCCACCCGCCCGGCCGCCGGTGCGGCGCCATCCATCGGTCGGTCGGTGGTCACCCCAGGGCGGAGTCCGCCGCCACGTGGAAGACCCGCGAGAGGCCCGCGCGCACGGCACCCCGCCTGGTCAGTACGGACCGGTCGACCCCGGCGAAGACGAGGGCGAGCGCGATGTCGGCCCCGAGGGCCCGGCCGGTCACGCTCACGTCGACGCGCTTCCACCTGGCCATGCCGGATTCCTTGACCTTGACGGTGACACCGCGGTCCTCGTTGTCCGCCTCGCGCATGAGGACGTACTCTCGGCGATTGACCGCCCAGAGCCGGTACTTGTCGCCGCCGTAGCTCATGTGCAGGGCGCGGCCCCGGTGCGTGGCCCCCCACCGGTTCCGCTTCAGGTACACCGAGGCGCCCCCGACGCGCAGCGTGGGCCCGTTCAGCGTCGGCCGTTCGGTGACCATCACCTGGATGCCGCGGGACTCGAAGACGACGGTGGGGATGTGGCCGCCGGTGACCTCGGTGGCGCGGACGTTGTCGTGTGCGTGGGGCAGCGAGGCGACCGTGATCTCGCCCCACTCCGGAGACTTCCCCTGCCAACCGGTCCGGCGGATCTGACCCTTGTCGCCGCCCTGCCACGTGCTCAGCTGGAACGGGGTGCTCTGGGTGTGCATGTCTCTGCCCTCCTGGCCGAACGGGTTCAGCGCGCTGCCGAGCTTCTTGGCACCGTCGGCGATGCCGTCTCCGGCCTTTTCCAGGCCCTTGCCCATGGCTTCGTGGTTGTCCCGGATCCCGGGCCGCGGACCGGGACGTGGGTGAACGTCGGCTCCGGGGCCGCCGGGGCGGCGGATCCGGCGAGGGCAAGGGCGCGCGTACGGTTCTTCATCGTCAACTCCCGCATCGGGTGGGCTGTTTGAGTACGCCAACAGCCTCGCCCGCGGCCCACCCGTGTGTTCGCCGTCAGGCAAAGAGCCCCCGGCGGGTGCGCCAGGGGCTCTCGACAGGTGCCGGTACGGGGTCAGCCGAGGCCGGGACCGCGGACCGGGATGTGGGTGAACGTCGGCTCCGGGGCCGGGTTCTGGAAGAAGTCGTTGCCCTTGTCGTCGACCACGATGAAGGCGGGGAAGTCCTCGACCTCGATCTTCCAGACGGCCTCCATGCCGAGCTCCTCGTACTCCAGGACCTCGACCTTCTTGATGCAGTCCTGGGCCAGCCGGGCCGCAGGGCCGCCGATCGAGCCCAAGTAGAAGCCGCCGTGCGCGCCGCACGCGTCCGTCACCTGCTGCGAGCGGTTGCCCTTGGCCAGCATGACCTTCGAGCCGCCCGCCGCCTGGAACTGCTCGACGTAGCTGTCCATGCGGCCGGCCGTCGTCGGGCCGAAGGAGCCCGAGGCGTAGCCCTCGGGGGTCTTCGCGGGGCCCGCGTAGTAGACCGGGTGGTCCTTCAGGTACTGCGGCATCTCCGCGCCCGAGTCCAGCAGCTCCTTGATCTTGGCGTGCGCGATGTCGCGCGCCACGACCAGCGGGCCGGTCAGCGACAGGCGGGTCTTGACCGGGTGCTTGGTCAGCGTCGCCAGGATGTCGTCCATCGGCTGGTTCAGGTCGATGGAGACGACGTCCGATGCCTCGTTCAGGTGCTCGTCCGTGGTGTCGGGGAGGAAGCGGGCCGGGTCGCGCTCCAGCTGCTCCAGGAAGACGCCCTCGGCGGTGATCTTCGCGGTGGCCTGGCGGTCCGCCGAGCAGGACACGGCGATCGCGACCGGCAGGGACGCGCCGTGGCGCGGCAGGCGCACGACGCGGACGTCGTGGCAGAAGTACTTGCCGCCGAACTGCGCGCCGATGCCGATCTTCTGGGTGAGCTCGAAGACCTGCTGCTCCAGCGCCTCGTCGCGGAAGCCGTGGCCCAGCGCGGAACCCTCGCGCGGCAGCTCGTCCAGGTAGTGCGCGGAGGCGTACTTGGCGGTCTTCAGCGCGTGCTCGGCCGAGGTGCCGCCGACCACGATCGCCAGGTGGTAGGGCGGGCAGGCCGCCGTACCCAGCGAGCGGATCTTCTCCTCCAGGAACTTCATCATGGAGGCCTCGTTGAGGACCGCCTTGGTCTCCTGGTAGAGGAACGACTTGTTCGCCGAGCCGCCGCCCTTGGCCATGAAGAGGAACTTGTACGCGCCGCCGTCGGTCGCGTACAGCTCGATCTGCGCGGGCAGGTTCGAGCCGGTGTTCTTCTCCTCCCACATGGTGATCGGGGCCATCTGCGAGTAGCGCAGGTTCAGCCGCGTGTACGCGTCGTAGATGCCGCGGGAGAGGGCCGCCTCGTCGCCGCCCGACGTCAGCACGTTCTGGCCGCGCTTGCCCATGACGATCGCCGTGCCGGTGTCCTGGCACATGGGCAGGACGCCGGCCGCCGCGATGTTGGCGTTCTTCAGGAGGTCGAGCGCGACGAACTTGTCGTTCGACGAGGCCTCGGGGTCGTCGATGATGCGGCGCAGCTGCGCGAGGTGCGCCGGGCGCAGGAAGTGCTGGATGTCGTGGATGGCCTCTTCGGCGAGCTTGCGCAGCGCCTCCGGCTCGACCTTGAGGAACGTACGGCCGTCCGCCTCGAAGGTGGACACGCCCTCGGCGGTCACCAGCCGGTAGGGGGTGGTGTCCTCGCCCAGGGGCAGCAGGTCGGTGTACGCGAACTCCGGCATTGGGGCCATTCCTCACTCGGCAGACAGCACTGACGACCAATTGGCAGCGCAGTTCACCAGCGTAGAACCTCCCGCCGTGCCCGTGGTTGTGAGGTAAGGCTCACTCGCGTCCGTGCGGGAGTATCGCGATCTATCGTGTCTCGCTATGCTGGGTGCCGTGGACCTGGAAAAGCACCCCGCCGCCCCCGCCGCCGCCTCGGCCCCCGCCCCCGCCGGGCTGCGCGCCTCCGACGCCGACCGGGACCGGATCGCACAGATCCTGGCCGACGCCCTGGCCGAGGGCCGGCTGAGCTCCGAGGAGCACTCCGAGCGCCTGGATTCGCTGTATGCCGTCAAGACGGTGGGTGAGCTGGACGTGCTCGTACGGGACCTTCCCGCGCCCGGCGCCGGCCATACCCCGTTCGCGTACGCCCCGGCTCCCGGACCCGGCGGACCCGGCGGACCGGTGGAGACGATCGTCGCCGTGTGCAGCAGCTCCGCCCGCAAGGGCCGCTGGCGCCCGGGGGCCTTCACCCGCGCGGTCTCGGTCATGGGGGACATCACCATCGACCTCACCGAGGCGGTCTTCGAGCAGCAGGTCACCGAGGTCAACGTGACCTCCGTCCTCGGCAACGTCGAGATCCTGGTTCCGGAGAACATCACCCTGCGCGGCTACGGCAGCGGCGTCCTCGGCAACTTCGAGGTGCGCGGCGAGGGCCGCGGGGAGACCGACCCGCAGGCCCCCGTGGTGATCGTCCGCGGCTTCGCGCTGCTGGGCAACATCGAGGCACGGCCCAAGCCCGGCGCCCGCCTGGTCGATCTGGCCAACAGGTTGCGCAAGCGGCTGGACGGCTGACCGCCGCGCCAAACGACCGTGCTCCAACGGTATTTGGCCGGAGAGCTTCTAGGATCCGGCCCATGACCGCATCCAAGTGGGACCTGCTCGACCAGGCGCACGAAGCCCTGCGCATCGCCGTCATCGGCGTACCCGCCGACGGCTGGGACCGCCCGACGCCGTGCGAGAAGTGGAACGTCACCCAGGTGTTCCAGCACGCGGCCGGCGACCAGCTCGCGTACGCCGCCGGCCTCACCGGCGGCCCCGGCCCCACCGAGGACCCCTTCGCGCCCTCCGGCGCCATGGCGGGCCCCCCGGCGCAGCTGCTGGAGCCGGCGCTCGCCGCCGCGGCCGAGGCCTTCACCGGGGTCGCTCCCGGGGCCGCGGAGGTCGCCGTACCGCTGCCCCCGTTCACGGTGTCCGCCGAGACGGCCGTCGGCGCGGCCGCCCTCGACGCGGCCGTGCACGCCTGGGACATCGCCGTCGCCACCGGCCAGGAGCCGCCGCTGACCCCCGCCCTCGCCGCCGCCCTGCGCCCGGCCGCCGACGCGCTCGCCGAGCCCCTGCGCGGCTTCGCCTACGGCCCCGCGCTGCCCGCCGGGCCCGGGGCCGACACCGGCCCGGTCGCCTCGCTGCTCGCCTTCCTGGGCCGTGATCCCGCCTGGGCGCCGCCGGGGGCGTGACGGCCCGCCGGGCGGGGGCCCTGCCGGGCTGGGGCGCCGACGGGGGCGCCGCGTGGGTGCGGGCAGGGGCGCGTTTCGGACGAACCCCCGCCGCGCCCTGGCACCCAGTGCATAGGGGCGCGCACAGCGGGTAGGGACAGGTGCATCGTCTCTCGCTCCCGTATCCGTCGTCAGGAGTAGACCGTGCCGCATCCGCCGCATCAGTCCCTGCAGGTTGCCGCCGTCCAGAGTCTTCAGGAGCGCGCGTCCGCCGTGCCGAAGCCGCGGGTGCCGGCGAGGGAAGAAGACGGTCCATGGCATGCGGAGGCGGTGTGCCGCCGCGACGAGGCGGGGCTCTTCTTCGCCCCTTCCAAGGAGCCCACCGCTGCCCGGCTGTCCCGCGAGGAAGCCGCCAAACGCGTCTGTGCCCGCTGCCCGGTCATGGTCGCCTGCCGGGAGCACGCCCTGCTCCAGCCCGAGCCGTACGGGGTCTGGGGCGGCCTCACCGCAGCCGAGCGCCGGGTGGTGCTGGGGCGGATGCGGCGCAGGACCGCGGAGCTGCGCCAGGCGCCGGGGACCGGATCGATAGCCGCCGCCGGGTAGGGGCCGCCCGGGACGGGCCGGCCCGTCCCGGGAGCGCGCAGCCCGGTAGCGAGGTACAGGACACGGCAGAGGGGCGGTCGCCGCCGCACACGGTGACCGCCCCTCTCGTTGTGCCCGCCTCCGCGCCTACTGCGCGCGGTCGAAGTCGATGGCGCTGTAGGCGCGCAGCTTCGACAGGCGGTGCGTCGAGTCGATCTGCCGGATCGTGCCCGACTTCGAGCGCATGACCAGCGAGGACGTGGTCGCGGTCTCCGAGCGGTAGTGGACGCCGCGCAGCAGTTCGCCGTCGGTGATGCCGGTGGCGACGAAGAAGACGTTCTCGCCGGACACCAGGTCGTTCGTGTGCAGCACCCGGTCCAGGTCGTGGCCCGCGTCGAGGGCCTTCTGGCGCTCGGCTTCGTCCTTCGGCCACAGCTTGCCCTGGATCGTGCCGCCGAGGCACTTGATGGCGCAGGCCGAGATGATGCCCTCGGGGGTGCCGCCGATGCCCAGGAGCAGGTCCACGCCGGTTCCCTCGCGCACCGCCATGACCGACCCGGCGACGTCGCCGTCCGAGATGAACTTGATCCGGGCGCCGGTCTCGCGGATCTCCTTGACGATGCCCTCGTGGCGGGGGCGGTCCAGGATGACCACGGTGACGTCCTCGACGGCCATGTTCTTGGCCTTGGCGACGCGCCGGATGTTGACCGAGACGGGGGCGTTGATGTCGACGAAGTCGGCGGCCTCCGGGCCGGTGACGAGCTTCTCCATGTAGAAGACCGCGGACGGGTCGAACATGGTGCCGCGGTCGGCGGCGGCGAGCACCGCGATGGCGTTCGGCATGCCCTTGGCGTTCAGGGTGGTGCCGTCGATCGGGTCCACGGCGATGTCGACCTCGGCGCCGGTGCCGTCGCCGACCCGCTCGCCGTTGAAGAGCATGGGGGCTTCGTCCTTCTCGCCCTCGCCGATGACGACGACGCCGTTCATCGAGACGGTGGAGATCAGGGTCCGCATCGCGTTGACCGCGGCGCCGTCGGCGCCGAGCTTGTCGCCGCGTCCGACCCACCGGCCCGCGGCCATGGCGGCGGCCTCGGTCACCCGGACGAGTTCCAGGGCGAGGTTGCGGTCGGGGGCCTCGGGAGAGACTTCGAGCTGGGGCGGCAGGTTGTGCTCGGTCATCGGAGCGCACCTTTCTGTACGACGACGGCCGGGATGTGAGGGTGACTGGAACTCTATCGGTACGTCGACATATTGAGCAGGGCGGGTCACGTATGAGCGGAATATCGGTCAGCCGATTGGCCTGAGCGGACGTCTTGCGCCGCCCGCGGGCGCGCCGCGCCGCCGCCCGGGGCCCACCCCGGCGGAGATCGCTCCCGGCGATGCGGGACGATGGTGCCGTGGCAGGTATGAAAGGCAAGCAGACGATCTGGGACATGGTCCGGTCGCTGGCAGTGATCGGCGTCGTGGTCGCGGGGATCTATCTCTTCATCCCGCATGACGAGAACGCCGATCCGACGCGCACGGTCGACTACCGCGTGGAGACGCTCACGGCCCGGCGCGCCGCCCCGTACCCCGTGGCCGCCCCCGTGGGCCTCCCGGAGGACTGGCGGGCGACCTCGGTGTCGTACCAGCGCAAGAACGCCGCCGCCTGGCACCTGGGCTTCCTCGACCCGGGCAAGCAGTACGTGGCGGTGGAGCAGTCCACGGACACCTCGGGCAAGTACCTCGGCAGGATCACCCAGCAGGCGAAGCCGACGGGGCAGACCCAGCAGGTCGGCGACGCGGCCTGGGAGCGCTGGGAGGGCGAGAAGTACGACGCCCTCGTGAAGCAGGAGCAGGGCTACGTCACGGTGGTCACCGGGACGGCCTCCTTCGACGGGCTCGGCGCGATGGCGGCGGCGCTGGAGTTCAAGCAGGGGCAGCAGGGCCAGTAGCCCTTCCGGCGGTACGTGAAAACGGCCGCGCACCCCGGTGTCCGGGGTG
>NZ_JBHJTK010000049.1:6054-50701 GCF_042267665.1 Streptomyces sp. NPDC056224 | reverse complement strand
CCCGGGTTCCTATCGGAACCCGGGCCCGGCCCGTAAAGCGACTGCCGACAGGCGCGGCGGCGCCTAGTTGTCGTCCTCGTCGATCAGGAAGCCCCGCATCGGAGACGGCGCCTGCTGCATCGGCTGCGGCGCAGCCGGCCGCACCGGAGCCATCGGCTGGGTCATCGCCGGGGACATCTGCTGCTGGCCGCCGTACGACGGGCCCGCGCCCATCGGGGAGGGACCGCCCATGGGGGACGGGCCACCCATCGAGGGACCGCCCATGGAGTGGCCCATGGCACCGGCCGGAGCCATCGAAGGCGACGGCGAAGGCGGCAGCGCCGGACCGGCGGGCCCACGCGGCGGGGCGAGGGAGTCGTCGGCCTGGGTCTCCAGCTGACGCAGCTGCGACTCCAGGTAGGACTTCAGACGCGTACGGTACTCACGCTCGAAGCCCCGCAGGTCCTCGACCTTGCGCTCCAGCGTGGCGCGGGCGGACTCCAGGGAGCCCATCGCGACGCGGTGCTTCTCCTGCGCGTCCCGCTCCAGCGCGTCGGCCTTGGCACGGGCGTCCCGCTCCAGGCCCTCGGCGCGCGAACGGGCCTCGCCGACGATCTTGTTGGCCTCGGAGCGGGCCTCCGCGATCGCCTGGTCGGCGGTCTGCTGCGCCAGCGACAGGACACGGGCGGCGCTGTCGCCACCGGGGCCCTGCTGGGGAAGCTGCTGCGGCTGCTGCTGGTGCATCTGCTGGCCCATCGGCTGCATCTGCTGGCCCATCGGCTGCATCTGCTGGCCCATGGGCTGCATCTGCTGGCCGAGCGGGTTCTGGCCGCCCATGGACTGCTGACCCATGCCCTGCGGGCCACCCATGGGGTGCTGCTGCATGGGACCGCCCATGGGGCCGCCCATCGGGCCGGGGCCCTGCTGGCCCTGACCGCCGGGGCCCGGCGGGAGCTGCGGCTGGCCGCCCGGCAGCTGGGGCGGGCCCATCTGCGGCTGCTGCTGCTGCGGCGGGCCGGATATGGCCGCGGGCACGGGGGCACCCGGGCCTCGCTGGTCCTGGGGCTCCGGCTTGCGCATGCCCTGCTGCTGCTGGTTCTGCGCGGCGGCACGCGTGGCGGCGGCCAGCTTGGCGCGCAGGTCCTCGTTCTCGCGCAGCAGGCGCGTCAGCTCGGACTCGACCTCGTCGAGGAAGGCATCGACCTCGTCCTCGTCATAGCCTTCTCGCAGGCGGACGGTCGTGAACTGCTTGTTCCGCACGTCCTCGGGAGTCAGCGGCATGTCTTCTTCACCTCTACGTAGTCGTCGGCAGTCGGCAAGACCGTATCGGGACTGTCCCCGCGAGCGCGGAGAAGCTCATCGTTCACACGCTTCTCGCAGCGGTGCTCACGAAACTGATGAGGATGTAAACGATGATCATCAGAACGAAGAAGGACAGGTCGAGTGCCACGCCCCCGAGACGCAACGGCGGAATGAAACGCCGGAGAAGCTTGAGCGGTGGATCGGTGACAGTGTAGGTGGCCTCCAGAACGACCACCATCGCCTTGCCGGGCGTCCATGAACGTGCGAACTGGAACACGTAGTCCATGACCAGTCGGAAGATCAGCACGATCAGGAAGCACATCAGCGCGATGTAGACCACTTGCAGTGCGACGCCCATCCCGCGCTTCCCTCTCCCCGTTCCTCGCTCTGTTCCCGGCCCCGTGTCTGACGGATCGGTCTAGCTTTGGTTGAAGAACCCGCCCTCCGCGATGCGGGCCTTGTCCTCCGCCGTGACATCGACGTTAGCAGGCGACAGCAGGAACACCTTCTGTGTCACGCGTTCAATACTGCCGTGCAGGCCGAAGACGAGGCCGGCGGCGAAGTCCACGAGACGCTTCGCATCCGTGTCGTCCATCTCCGTGAGATTCATGATCACCGGAGTGCCCTCACGGAAGTGTTCCCCGATGGTACGGGCCTCGTTGTAGGTCCGGGGGTGCAGCGTCGTGATGCGGTACGGCTCCCGCTCGGAGACGACCTTGGGCATGATCACGGGGGCGTTCTTCTCCAGGTTGGTGCGGTCAGGTGTGATGGATGCCACGGGGGCAATTCGCGCAGGACGTCCGTTTTCCACCGGGATTGGGGTGGGTTCCCGCTGCGCCGGCGGCTGTGCGATTCGTACCGGTTCGTCCGTTTCAGGCGCTTGATGCACGGGTTGCCGGCGATCCCGGGCCCGCTCCGGCTCCGGCTCGGGCTCGAACTCGTCATCGGGGTCGTACCCCGGGTTGTCGTACCGGTCGTCCTCCACGAGGCCGAGGTAGACCGCCATCTTGCGCATCGCGCCGGCCATTCTCCGAGTCCTCCGCTCTGTGGTGGATCGCCCTGTCGCAGGTGCCGCTGTGTCACGAATGTCACCAACTGCCCGCGATCCACGTGGTCTGCCCGCCCATCAGCGGTAATGACCATATTTTCTGCTGTGGTCCGACTTTCTTGGCGACGTTACCCGAGCCGGGGTCTCGCGCCGAGTACCGCAGTGCCGACGCGTACATGTGTCGCACCGGCCGCAACGGCCTGTTCCAGATCCGCGCTCATCCCGGCCGACACCATCGTGGCAGCCGGATGGTCCGCGCGCAGGCGGGATGACAATTCCACCAGCCGCTCGAAAGCCGCCTGTTCGCGCCCCGCGTACGGCCCGGACAGCGGGGCGACGGTCATGAGGCCGTCGATCCGCAGTCCCGGCGCCCCCGCGACGAGGTCCGCCAACTCCGCCAGCTGCTCCGGCGCCGCGCCGCCCCGGGCCCCCCGCTCGCCCGACTCGGCGTCGAGGGCGATCTGCACGAGGCACCCGAGTTCCCGGCCGGCGCCCGTAGCGGCCGCGGAGAGGGCCGTCACGAGCTTCGGACGGTCGACGGACTGCACCACATGCGCGTATCCCGCCACGGAACGGACTTTGTTCGTCTGCAACTGGCCGACGAAGTGCCAGCTGAGTGGCAGATCCGCACAGGCCGCCGCCTTGGGGGCGGCATCCTGGTCACGATTCTCCGCAACATGACGGACACCCAACTCCGCCAGCAGTCGTACGTCGCTCGCAGGATAGGTCTTGGTGACCACGATGAGCGTCACCCCTTCCCGCTCGCGCCCCGCGGCCGCGCAGGCGGACGCGATGCGTTCCTCCACCCGCGCCAGGTTCTCCGCGAGTTCCGACTTACGGTCCGTCATTTCCTATTCCAACCAGACATATCCGGCAAGCCGCCCGGTCACCCGGTCGCGGCGGTACGAGAAGTGGTCCCGCGACTCCAGTGTGCAGACCGCCGATCGCAGCCCGCCGGTCACCCCCGCCTCCGCGAGCTGGGCGTGCACCCCGGCGACCACGTCGACCGCCGGTGTCCCCCAGCTCGTCTCGGCCCGGGCGGCCGGAACCACTTCCGACACCGCGTCCCGCATCTCGGCGGGCACCTCGTAACACCGCCCGCAGACGGCCGGTCCGGTTCGGGCGACGATCCGCCCCGGCTCGGCCCCGAGGGCGACCATCGCCTCGACCGCGGCGGGGACCACCCCCGCGACCAGTCCGGGCCGGCCCGCGTGGGCGGCGCCCGCGACCCCGGCGACGGGGTCGGCCAGCAGGACCGGCGTGCAGTCCGCGGTGAGCACGGCGAGGGCCAGGCCCCGGCGGGCGGTCACCACCGCGTCCACCGACGGGATCCCGGCCTCCGCGTTCCACGGACCGTCGACCACCGCCACGTCCCGGCCGTGCACCTGGTTCATCCAGACCACCAGGTCCGGGTCGAGCCCCAGGGACCGGGCCGCGCGCGCCCGGTTCGCGAGAACGGCGGCCGGGTCGTCTCCGACCGCGCCGCCGAGGTTGAGCTCTTCGTACGGAACGGCGCTCACCCCGCCCCACCGGTCGGTGAAGGCGAAGTGGGCGCCGCCCACGTGGTGCTGCTCCGGTGTCACTTCAAGAAGTCCGGGACATCCAGTTCCTCGGCCGGGCTGTCCTGGTACGGCCGGGCCGTCGGGACCTGCGGCGCGGGGGCCTGGGGCTCGGCCGGAACCTCGGCCGGGGCCGGAGGGTCCTCGCGCGGGGTGACCGTGCCGAGGCCGCCGAAGGCCGGACGGACCGGCTCGGCCACGCGGACCGGCGCCGGGGCCGGCTCCTCGCGCTTCGTGGACGCGGCGCCGATGACGTTGTCCCGGCGGGCCGGGGGCTGTCCGCCGTCGAAGCCGGCGGCGATGACGGTGACCCGTACCTCGTCGCCGAGCGCGTCGTCGATGACGGCGCCGAAGATGATGTTCGCCTCGGGGTGCGCCGCCTCGCTCACCAGCTGCGCGGCCTCGTTGATCTCGAAGAGACCGAGGTCCGAGCCGCCGGAGATGGAGAGCAGCACGCCGCGGGCGCCGTCGATGGACGCCTCCAGCAGCGGGGAGGAGATCGCCATCTCGGCCGCGGCCACCGCGCGGTCGTCGCCGCGGGCCGAGCCGATGCCCATCAGGGCCGAGCCGGCCTCGGACATCACGGACTTGACGTCGGCGAAGTCGAGGTTGATCAGACCCGGGGTGGTGATGAGGTCGGTGATGCCCTGGACACCCGAGAGCAGGACCTGGTCGGCCGACTTGAAGGCGTCGAGCACGCTGACCTGGCGGTCCGAGATGGACAGCAGCCGGTCGTTGGGGATGACGATGAGGGTGTCGACCTCTTCGCGGAGCTCGGCGATGCCGTCCTCCGCCTGGTTCGCGCGGCGCCGGCCCTCGAAGGTGAACGGCCGGGTGACCACACCGATCGTCAGGGCGCCGAGCGAGCGCGCGATGTTGGCGACGACGGGTGCGCCGCCGGTGCCGGTGCCGCCGCCCTCGCCGGCGGTGACGAAGACCATGTCGGCCCCCTTGAGGACCTCCTCGATCTCCTCGCGGTGGTCCTCTGCCGCCTTGCGACCGACGGCCGGATTGGCGCCGGCGCCGAGGCCCCGGGTGAGTTCACGGCCGACGTCGAGCTTGACGTCGGCGTCGCTCATCAACAGCGCCTGGGCGTCCGTGTTGATGGCGATGAACTCGACGCCCTTGAGGCCGACCTCGATCATTCGGTTGATGGCATTGACACCACCGCCGCCGACACCGATGACCTTGATGACTGCGAGGTAGTTCTGCGGTGCTGCCACGTCGAAGGCCTCTCGCCTCGATTACGTGTCGTCGCCTCGCGGCCTGCGTTGCGACGACTGATGCCGAAATGGGGACGGTCCGAACGCGCCGACCCGAACCCTCACCCTGAAGTTTAGGGTTAGGGGTATGTCTGTTCCTTGGACTCTTCCGAACAGGACACTAAGTCGACAAGTAGCGCGTGTTCAACGAACACGCCGAACCTCCCGTTTTTCTTTTCACCCTATGTGATCACCCGTATCGCTGGCCAACCAGGGTGCTCCGCTGTTGGACCGGGCGTCAACTCCCGGACACCGCAGGGGCGGTGGGGACGCTCACGTCGAAGTGACCGGCCTTCGGTGCGGCTTTCAGCAAAGCGGTCAGCGCCCGCCCCTTCGCGTCGCTCTGTTCGCCACTCCCCCACGCCACGGTCCGGCCCCGGGTGAGCTCCAGCACCACCGAATCGTACGAACCCACCTTGACCTGCAACGTCTCCTTGGCGACCGGTTCCGGGAGGGAGCCGGCCACGAGTACGGCCTCGTGCAGCAGTCGTTCCTCGTCGAAGCGGCGGGCGCTCGGGGACTGCTTCGCGTTCAATTCGAGGACCGGAACGCCCGCGGGCGCTTTCGGAACCGTGTCGAATCGCACACCCGAAGCGTCCACTTCTACGAAGTTGGCGTCCTTTTTGATGAGCAGGACGGGTTTGCGTTCCGTCACTTTCAGCCCGATTCCGTGCGGCCAGGCCCGCACCACGTCGACCGAATCGATGCGGGGCAGGCGGCTGCGGACCCGGTCCTCGATCTCGTCGGTGTCGACGCCCACCAGGGGGGCGCCGACCGGGACGGCCGCCGCGGCCAGCACCTGCTCGGGGGTGAGCACCTCGGTGCCGGTCGCGGTGACCTTCTCGACGCGGAGCCAGGAGGAGCCGTAGAGCGCCCAGGCGCCGCCCGCGGCGAGGAGCACCGCCGCGGCCAGCGAGGCGAGCACAGGACCCCGGCGCAGGCGCCCGCCGGGGCCCTGGGGGCCGGATCCCTTCGACGGCTTCGGGGGTTTGGGCGGCTTGGGAGTGCCGCTGCCCTTGCGGGCGGACGGGCCGGAGCCCCGGTCCCCACGTCGTGCGGTCGTCGCTCCGGCCACTCCTGCGCCTCCTGCGTCTGTGCTTCCCGCCTCAGCGGGACCGGTGGGCCGCGATCGCCTCGTACACCATGCCGACCAGCAGGTCGTCGGCGTCCCGGCGGCCGAACTCACCTGCGGCCCGGGACATCTCGTACAGACGGTGCGGGTCGGACAACACCGGTACGACCTGGCTGAGTACCCACTCGGGCGTCAGTTCCGCGTCGTCCACGAGCAGGCCGCCGCCCGCCTTGACCACCGGCTGGGCGTTGAGCCGCTGTTCGCCGTTGCCGATCGGCAGCGGGACGTAGGCGGCGGGGAGCCCGACGGCGGACAGTTCAGCCACGGTCATCGCGCCCGCACGGCACAGCATCATGTCGGCGGCGGCGTACGCGAGATCCATCCGGTCCACGTACGGTACCGGCACATACGGCGGCATCCCGGGCATGTTGTCGACACGCGGCAGTTCGTTCTTCGGCCCGACGGCGTGCAGGATCTGGATCCCGGAGCGCTGGAGGGTCGGGGCGACCTGCTGGATCGTCTCGTTGAGCCGGCGGGCGCCCTGCGAGCCGCCGGAGACCAGCAGCGTCGGCAGGTTGGGGTCCAGGCCGAAGGCGGCGCGCGCCTCCGGGCGGACCGCGGCCCGGTCGAGGGTGGAGATGGAGCGGCGCAGCGGGATGCCCACGTAGCGGGCGCCGCGCAGCTTGCTGTCGGGGGTCGAGACCGCGACGGCGTGCGCGTACCGGGAGCCGATCTTGTTGGCCAGTCCCGGCCGCGCGTTGGCCTCGTGGACGATGATCGGCACCCCGAGCCGCTTGGCCGCGAGGTAGCCGGGCAGGGCCACGTAGCCGCCGAAGCCGACGACGCAGTCGGCCTTGGTGCGCAGCAGGATCTCCTCGGCGGCCTTGATCGTGCCGCGCAGCCGCCCGGGAACGGTGATCAGCTCCGGGGTGGGCTTGCGGGGCAGGGGCACCGCGGGGATCAGGCCCAGCTCGTAACCGCGTTCCGGCACGAGGCGGGTCTCAAGTCCGCGCTCGGTCCCGAGGGCGGTGATGCCCACTGAAGGGTCCTGCCTGCGCAGGGCGTCCGCGAGGGCGAGCGCCGGCTCGATGTGGCCGGCGGTCCCCCCACCGGCGAGTACGACATGCACCGAAATTCACCGCTCTCCGGACGGACGCTTCTTGACGCGCCGTCTCATCGATTTCCATCTCACCCCGGTCCGCCTCCAGCCGGTCTTCGGCTGCCGCATCGCGAGGGCCGCGCGCGCCGCCGGCTCCTCCCGCGCGAAGGCGATGAGCAGTCCGACCGCGAACATGGTCGGCAGCAGGGCCGACCCCCCGTAGGAGAACAGCGGGAGCGGGACTCCGGCGATCGGCAGCAGGCCGAGCACCGCACCGATGTTGATCACGGCCTGGGCCGTGATCCAGGTGGTCACGCCTCCCGCGGCAAACCGTACGAAGGAGTCCTCCGTGCGTCCGGCCACGCGGATACCCGCATAGCCTAGAGCCGCGAAGAGGGCGAGCACCGACAGCGTCCCCGCCAGACCCAGTTCCTCCCCTGTGATGGCGAAGATGAAGTCTGTGTGGGCTTCGGGTAGTTGTCCCCATTTTTCCACACTGGCACCCAGCCCGGAACCGAACCATCCGCCCGAAGCGAGGGCGTAGATCCCATGCACGGCCTGCCAGCAAAGGTCGTTCTTGCCCGGATCCGTCGCGCCGAGGCACTCCAGCCGGTCCATCCGGTGCGGGCTCGTCTTGATGAGCAGTGCGACGATCACACCAGTGAACGCCAGCACCGCGACGAACAGCCGCGTCGGCGCGCCCGCCAGCCAGAGCAGGCCGAACAGGACGGCGCCGAGGATCATCGCGGTGCCCATGTCACCGCCCAGCATGATCAGCCCGAGCAGCAGGAAGGCCACCGGGACCAGCGGCACCAGCAGGTGCTTCCACTGGCTGAGCAGCCCCTTGTCGCCCTTGCGCGCCAACAGGTCGGCGCCCCACAGGATCAGGGCCAGTTTGCCGAACTCACTGGGCTGCAACATGAACGGACCGCCAAGGGAGATCCAATTCTGGTTGCCGTTGATCGAGACCCCTATCCCGGGGACCTGGACCAGGACCATCAGGAACAGGGTGCCGGCGAGCACGGGATAGGACAGCGCCCGGTGCAGTTTGACCGGCATCCGGGAGGCCACCAGCAGGAGTCCGGTGCCGATCAGGGCCGCCAGGAACTGCTTCTTGAAGAAGTACGCGTCCCCCAGGCCGAGCTGGAGCGCCTTGATCATGGAGGCCGAGTAGACCATCACGAGGCCGAGCACGGTGATGAGCAGCGAGCTGCCGAAGATCAGGTAATACGCCGTGAGCGGGCGGTCCCAGGCCTTGCGCAACCGCGCCTGCGTACGCCGCAGCCCGGCCAGCGGCCCGCGCCCGGCGGGCCGCCGCACACTCACCGCGGGGCGCTTGCGGCCCTGCGCCCTGACGGCGGACGGCCGCCGCCCCGGCAGCATCTGCTTGGCCGGCATCTGTGATCTTCCCCTCCACTCGTACGCGGCGAGCGGTCGGCCGGAGGGACCCGTCGGCCTGTTCGACCTAGGCGCTCTCGCCTGCCAGTTCGCGCACCGCGTCGGCGAACGCGTCCCCACGCTTGTTGTAGTTCGCGAACATGTCCATCGAGGCACAGGCAGGTGCCAGCAGGACCGTGTCGCCGGGCTCGGCGAGCCGGGCCGCTTCCCGGACCGCTGCGAGCATCGCCCCAGTGTCGGTCCGGGCGAGGTCGACGACCGGGACCTCGGGGGCGTGTCGCGCCAGCGCGTCGGCGATCAGCGCCCGGTCGGCGCCGATCAGCACCACGCCGCGCAGCCGCTTCGCCGACTTGCGGACCAGTTCGTCGAAGGTCGCACCCTTGGCGAGGCCGCCGGCGATCCAGACGACCGGCTCGAAGGCGGCCAGGGAGGCCTCCGCCGCGTGCGTGTTGGTGGCCTTGGAGTCGTCGATGTACGTGACCCCGTGCACCGCCTCCACGTGCGCGACCCGGTGGGCGTCGGGGCGGAAGTCGCGCAGCCCGTCGCGGACCGCGCGCGGTGGCACGCCGAAGGCACGGGCCAGGGCCGCCGCGGCGAGCGCGTTGGCGATGTTGTGCGGGGCGGGCGGGTTGACGTCCGAGACGTGCGCGAGTTCCTGCGCGTTCTTCTGCCGGTTCTCCACGAAGGCCCGGTCGACGAGGATGCCGTCGACGACGCCGAGCATGGAGGGACCGGGGGCGCCGAGGGTGAAGCCGATCGCCCGGCAGCCCTCTTCGACGTCGGCGTTCTCGACCAGTTCCTCGGTGGCCGGGTCGGCGACGTTGTAGACGCAGGCCACGGTGTTGCCCTCGTAGATGCGGCCCTTGTCGGCGGCGTACGCCTCCATGGAGCCGTGCCAGTCGAGGTGGTCCGGGGCCAGGTTGAGGACGGCCGCCGAGTGGGCGCGCAGCGAGGGCGCCCAGTGCAGCTGGTAGCTGGAGAGTTCGACGGCGAGCACGTCGTACTTCTCCTCGCCGAGCACCACGTCGACGATCGGGGTGCCGATGTTGCCGACGGCCGCCGTCCGCAGACCGGCCGACTTCAGGATCGACGCGAGCATCTGGGTGGTGGTGGTCTTGCCGTTGGTCCCGGTGATCGCCAGCCAGGGGGCCGCGTCGGGGCCGCGCAGCTGCCAGGCGATCTCCACGTCCCCGACCACGTCGACGCCGGCCTTCGCGGCGGCCGCGAACAGCGGGCTGTCGGGCTTCCAGCCGGGCGAGGTGACGATGAGGTCGGTGCCCTCGGGGAGGGTTTCCGCGTCGCCGAGGCGTACGGAGATCCCCTGCCCGCCGAGTTCGGCGGCGCGGGCCCGGTGGCCCTCGCTGTCGCCGCCGTCGACGACGGTCACGACGGCGCCGAGGCCGGCCAGGGCGCGGGCGGCGCTGACGCCGCTCACGCCGAGGCCGGCGACGGTGATGTTCTTGCCGTGCCAGGAGGTCACTTGTCGGCTGCCCATCCCGCGTAGAAGAGACCGAGACCCACGATCACGCACATGCCCTGGATGATCCAGAAGCGGACCACGATAAGGACTTCGGACCACCCCTTGAGTTCGAAGTGGTGCTGCAGCGGCGCCATCCGGAAGACGCGCTTCCTGGTCAGCTTGAAGAAGCCGACCTGGATGACGACCGACATGGTGATGAGGACGAAGAGGCCGCCGAGCAGGGCGATCAGGAACTCCGTGCGGGAGCAGATCGCCAGACCGGCGAGCGCGCCGCCGAGGGCCAGCGAACCGGTGTCACCCATGAAGATCTTGGCCGGCGAGGTGTTCCACCACAGGAAGCCGAAGCAGGCGCCCATCAGGGCGGAGGCGACGACCGCGAGGTCCAGCGGGTCGCGCACCTCGAAGCAGGCGCCCGGGTTGGTCAGGTCCTGCGCGTTCACGCAGGACTCCTGGTACTGCCACACGCCGATGAAGGTGTAGGCGCCGAAGACCATCACCGCGGCGCCGGTGGCCAGGCCGTCCAGACCGTCGGTCAGGTTCACGCCGTTGGACATCGCCAGGATCATGAACAGCGCCCAGACGACGAACAGCACCGGGCCGATCGACCAGCCGAAGTCCGTGACGAACGAGAGCCTGGTGGAGGCCGGGGTCAGCCCGCGCGAGTCGGAGAACTGGAGCGCGAGCACCGCGAAGGCGATGCCGACGATCAGCTGGCCGGCCATCTTGGCCTTGGCCCGCAGACCCAGCGAACGCCGCTTGACGATCTTGATGTAGTCGTCCAGGTAGCCGACCAGCCCCATGCCCGCCATCAGGAAGAGGACGAGCAGACCCGAGAACGTGGGCTCGCTGGAGGTGATCACCTTCGTCAGGGCGTACGCGATGAGCGTGGCCAGGATGAAGGAGATACCGCCCATGGTGGGCGTGCCCTTCTTCGCGGCGTGGCCGCGGGGGCCGTCGTCACGGATGAACTGGCCGTAGCCCTTGCGGGCCAGCAGCTTGATCAGCAGCGGTGTTCCGACAACGGTCAGGAACATGCCGATGACACCGGCGAACAGGATCTGCCTCATCGGTCGGCGACCTCGCCCTCGCGCTCAAGGAGCGCCAGCGCGACCCGCTCCAGGCCGATCGACCTGGAAGCCTTCACCAGCACGACGTCCCCCGGGCGCAGTTCACTGCGCAACAGGTCCACCGCCGCCTGCGCGTCGGACACGACCACCGACTCCTCACCCCACGAACCCTCGTTATATGCGCCCAGTTGCAGCCAGGACGCTTCCCGGCCCCCGACTGCCACGAGCTTGCTCACGTTGAGCCGGACGGCAAGCCGTCCCACCGCGTCGTGCTCGGCCAGCGATGCGTCACCGAGTTCGGCCATGGGGCCGAGCACCGCCCACGTGCGCCCCCCGTTCGCCCTGGCGGCGCCGCCCATCGCGGCTAGCGCGCGCAGAGCGGCCCGCATGGACTCGGGGTTCGCGTTGTAGGCGTCGTTGACGATCGTCACGCCGTCGGCCCGCTCGGTGACCTCCATCCGCCACCGGGACAAGGTGCCCGCTCCGGAGAGCGCGGTGGCGATCTCCGAGGTGGACATGCCCAGTACATGGGCCACGGCGGCCGCGGCGAGCGCGTTCGACACGTGGTGCTCACCGTACAGGCGCAAGGTCACATCACTGCACCCGGTCGGTGTGTGGAGTGTGAAGGCGGGCTGTCCCCCGGGGGTCATCCGTACGTCGGTGGCCCGGACGTCGGCGTCGTCGGCCTCGCCGAACAGGACCGTACGGGCCTTCGTACGGGCGGACATGGCGCGCACCAGCGGGTCGTCGGCGTTGAGGACGGCGACTCCGCCCTCGCTCTGCGCCGGCAGGGCCTCGACCAGTTCGCCCTTGGCCCGGGCGATCTGCTCGCGGCCGCCGAACTCGCCGATGTGGGCGGTGCCGACGTTGAGGACGAGCCCGATGCGCGGCGGGGTCAGACCGGTGAGGTACGCGATGTGGCCGATCCCGCGGGCCCCCATCTCCAGTACCAGGTGCCGGGTTTCGGCGGTGGCCTTCAGCGCGGTGAGCGGCAGGCCGATCTCGTTGTTGAGGGAGCCCGGGGTCCACACGGTGGGCGCGTGGGCCTGGAGCACCTGCGCGATGAGGTCCTTGGTGGAGGTCTTCCCCGCGGAGCCGGTCAGGGCCACCACGTCGGTGCCGAGGCGCCCGACGACGGCCCGTGCGAGGGCGCCGAGCGCCTTCTCCACGTCGGGGACCACGATGGCGGGTACGCCGACCGGCCGGGCCGCGAGGACGGCTGCGGCTCCGGCGGCGACGGCGCGCCCGGCGTAGTCGTGGCCGTCGACGTGCTCGCCGTCGAAGGCGGCGAACAGGCTGCCGGCCTCCACCTGACGGGAGTCGATGACGACGGGACCGCTGATCCGCACGGACGGATCCGGTATGTCGTGGGGCCGCCCGCCGGTGATGTCGGCGATCTCGGCGAGGGAAAGGTCGATCACTGGTTCACCTCGGCCTGTCGGGCATTGCGCTGCTGTGTCTCGATGGCCGCGCGGAGCACCTCGCGGTCGTCGAAGGGGCGTACGACGCCCGCGGTGTCCTGGCCCTGCTCGTGGCCCTTGCCCGCCACCAGCACGGTGTCCCCGGGCCGGGCGCGCGCGACGGCGGCGGCGATGGCCGCGGCCCGGTCGGCGTCGACGAGGACGGCGCCGCGCTCGGCGGGCGGTACGGACACGGCCCCTTCGAACATCGCGGCGAGGATCGCGAGGGGGTCCTCGGAGCGTGGATTGTCGGAGGTCAGGACGGCCACGTCGGCGAAGCGGGCGGCCGCGGCGCCCATCGGGGCGCGCTTGGTGGTGTCGCGGTCGCCGCCGCAGCCGAGCACGATGTGCAACGCGCCCTCGGTGACCTCGCGCAGGGCGCGCAGGACCGATTCGACGGCGTCCGTCTTGTGCGCGTAGTCGACGACGGCCAGGTACGGCTGTCCCGCGTCGACCCGCTCCAGCCGGCCGGGGACCCCGGGGACCGCGGCGACGCCGTCGGCGGCGGTCTGCGGATCGAGGCCGGCGGCGGCGAGGGTGACGATCGCGGCGACGGTGTTGGCCACGTTGAACGGGCCGGGCAGCGGCGCGGTCGCCCGTACGCGCTGTCCCCCCGGGCCCACCAGGGTCAGGGTGGAGCTCGCGGGTCCGGACACGACGTCCTCGGCGCGCCAGTCGGCGGCCGCGTCGCCCGCGGCGGAGAAGGTGACGACCGGGATCGGCGCCTCCTGGGCCAGGCGGCGGCCGTACTCGTCGTCGAGGTTGACCACGCCCCGGCGGGCCCGGCGCTCGGTGAAGAGCCCCGCCTTCGCCTGGTAGTAGTCCTCCATGTCCGTGTGGAACTCCATGTGCTCCGGGCTCAGGTTGTTGAAGACGGCGACGTCGAAGACGCAGCCGTCGACGCGGCCGAGCACCAGGGCGTGGCTGGAGACCTCCATGGCGACGGCCTCGACCCCGCGTTCGCGCATGACCGCGAAGAGGGCCTGGAGGTCGGTCGCCTCGGGGGTGGTCCGCTCGGACTTGATGCGCTCGTCGCCGATGCGCATCTCGACGGTGCCGACGAGTCCGGTGCTGCGGCCCGCCGCGCGCAGTCCGCCTTCGACGAGGTACGCCGTGGTGGTCTTGCCGGAGGTGCCGGTGATGCCGATCTGGAGCAGGTTCTCGCCCGGGCGGCCGTAGATCGCGGCGGCGAGTTCGCCCATCCGGCCGCGCGGGTCGGCGACGGTGAGGACGGGCAGGCCGGTCGCGGCGGCGCGCTCGGCCCCGGCGGGATCGGTCAGCACGGCGGCGGCGCCGAGGCCGGCGGCCTGGGCGGCGAAGTCGGCGCCGTGCGTCCTGGCTCCCGCCAGGGCCGCGTACAGGTCTCCGGGCCGGACCGCACGGGAGTCGTGCGTGATGCCGGTGATCTGCGCGGCACCTGGCGCCGGGACGCCCAGCAGCGTGGCCAGCTCACCCAGAGGGGTCGGGCGGGCGGACACGGGCCGGGGCGCTCCGGGCGGCGCTGCCGGGGCGTCTTTCTGGGCGGTTCTGGGCTGATCAGCGTGGGACACGGCGGTGAGCGTACCGGGCGCGGTGGGCCGCCCGCGAAGTGAGGGCCCGGCCTCGGGGGCGACGGGCGCTTGGTTCCCGGGTTCGGGAGTGATCGTTGTCACTGATGGTGCCTCACGCGTTTCTGGCGGGCCGGCCGGGGCTGTGGGTCACTGACCGGGCTGCGGACTGGGCTGCGTACTCGGCTGCGGGGCGGCCGGCTGGGCGGCCTGCATGCCGGATTCGTAGGTGACCGGAAGCCCGGCGGGGGCGGTCCCGGTGGGGGCGATCTGGAGGGTCTTCAGGGCGAACTCCATGACCTTCTTGTAGATCGGGCCGCAGATCTGGCCGCCGAAGTAGCTGCCCTTCGTGGGGTTCTGGATGGCGCAGTAGACGGTGATGCGCGGGTTGTCGGCGGGCGCGAACCCGGCGAAGGAGGCCGTGTAGCCCTTGTAGCGGCCGGTGGCCGGATCCACTCGGTTCGAGGTGCCGGTCTTGCCGCCGACGCGGTAGCCGGGGATGCGGGCCCTGGTGCCGGTGCCCTCCTGGTCGTCGACCACGGACTCCAGCATCTCGGCGAGGGTCCTGGCGGTCTCGTGGCTGATCACGCGGCTGCGTTCGGGCGCCGGGGCCGGGGTGAAGCGGCCGTCGGGCCCCTTGGTGCCGCGGACCAGCGTCGGTTCGATGCGGACCCCGCCGTTGGCGATGGTCGAGTACACGGAGGCCGCCTGCATGGCGTTGAGGGACAGGCCCTGGCCGAAAGGAATCGTGTACTGCTGGGAGGTGGACCAGGCTTCGGGCTCGGCGAGGATGCCGCGGGACTCGCCCGGGTAGTTCAGGCCGGTGGGCCGTCCGATGCCGAACTTGGTCAGGTAGGAGTGCAGGACCTTGTTGGACTCGGGCTGGGTGGCCCCGAGCTGGCCGGTGGCCAGGATGGTGCCGATGTTGGAGGACTTGGCGAGGACCCCGTTGAGGGTCAGGTACCAGGTCGGGTGGTCGATGTCGTCCTTGAACAGCCGGTCGCCGCGGTGCAGCCGGTTGGGGACCTCGACATGGGTCTCGGGGGTGGCCTTCTTCTCCTCCAGTACGGCGGCCATCGACATCACCTTGGCGGTGGAGCCGGGCTCGTACACGTCCTGGAGCGCCGCGTTCCCCATGGCGGCGGAGCGGGCCCTGCTCAGGTCGTTGGGGTCGAAGCCGGGGGCGTTGGCCATGGCCAGCACCTCACCGGTGCGGGTGTCCTGGACGATGACGTAGCCGCGGTCGGCCTCGGACTTCTGGACCTGCTCGGTGATGGCGCTCTGCGCCGCCCACTGGATGTCGCGGTCGATGGTCAGCTCGATGTCCTCGCCGGGCACGGCGGGCTTCTCGCTGGACCCCGCGGTGGGGACCCGGCGGCCGCCGGACTGGGCGTAGGTGACCTCGCCGTCCTTGCCGGACAGCTTCTTGTCGAGGGAGGACTCCAGACCGCCGGCGCCCTTGCCCTCGGCGTTGACGTAGCCCAGTATCCCGGCGGCCAGGTCGCCGCCCGGGTACACGCGCTTGCTGCTGTCCTCGTTGAACACGCCGGCGAGGACGTTGGCGCCGGGGCCGTTGTTCTTCTTGTCGGCCGCCGCCTTCTCCGCGAAGACCCGCTTGAGGTCCTTGATCTGGTTCCAGACCTGGGGGGTCTGGCGCTGGGCGAGGACGACGTACCGGGTGTTCTTGGTCTTCAGCCGCTCGGTGAGTTCCTTGGCGTCCTTGCCGAGGATGGGCGCGAGGAGGGCCGCGGCCTGCTCGGGGGCGTCCGGGGCCTTGCTGTCCTGCGCGGTGAACATCTTCGGGTCGGCGGTGATGTCGTACGCGTCGACGCTGGTGGCCAGGGCCACGCCCTTGCGGTCGGTGATCTCGCCGCGCTCGGCGGCCAGCTTGACGCTGGTGTAGCGGTTCTTGGAGGCCTCGGCCGAGAAGGCGGAGGCGTCGACGGCCTGGACCTGGAGCAGGCGCACGACGAAGGCGAGCATGACGAGGGTCAGGCCGACGCTGACGAGGCGCAGCCGGGGCCGGGGACTGCCGAGCCGAATGGTGTGGGGGCGTCTGGGGGCCGCGGGCCGCCGGGTCGCCGGGCGCGAGGCCGCCGGGCGGGCCGTGGCACCGCCGCGGGGCCTCCCCGGTCCGGGCACCCGCCGCCGCGGCGGCTCCTGCGGGCTCATGCGCCCGCCGCCGTCGGCTGCGCCGCCGGCCCGCCGGTGCGGCTGCGCTCCACGGGGATCCGCCCCGGACGCCGTGCCGGAGGCGCCGGGCAGGGGCGCGAGCCCCCGTCACACCGTCCGGCCCGTCCGGCGTTCCCGGACCGGGTCCGGGCGGGGCCCGGGGGGAAGGGCGGGGCGGGGGAAAGCCCCGCAGGGCTGCGCAACGGCACCGCGGCCATCGGCGTCACGACGTCACCTGCCTGGGTTGGGGGTGGGCTGCTGCGGAAGCTGTGACGGGGCGGCTCCCCCGGGGGTCGCCGTGGCCGAAGGAGCGGCCGAGGGCGGCGGACTCGGCGGCGGCGGGGGTTCGGCAGCCGCCGCGGTGCCGGTGACCTTGCCGTCCGGGCCGATGAACACCGGGCTGCCGCCCGGGACCAGGCCCAGCTCCTGCGCCCGCCGCTGCAGTGCGTCGGGAGCCGAGTACCCGTCGACGTCGCGCTGCAGGGCCTGCTCCTCGTCCGTGAGGGCGGTGGTCTCCTTCTTCAGCTTGCTCAGCTGGAAGGAGCCCTCGTTCAGGGCCGAGTTCAGCAGCAGCAGGCTGATCAGGCCGCCGGCGAGGAGCGCCACGACCAGCAGGACGAACGGCATCCGCGCCGCCTGCCCGCCGGACCCCGGCCGGGCGGTCCGGGCAGGGCGTACGGGGCGGCCGCCGAGTGCCCGGCCGAGGCGGGCCGCCTGCCCGCGCGTCAGCGTGGCGACCTTCCCGGCCTTGGTCACAGCCGCGCCTCCCGGATGCGTTCGACCCCGCGGAACCTCGCCGGGGCGGCCCGCCGGTTCTCGGCGATCTCCTCCTCGGTGGGCAGCTCCGCGCCGCGCGTGAGCAGCTTCAGCTTCGGCTGGTACTTCTCCGGGACCACCGGCAGCCCGGGCGGCGCCGTGGAGGCCGCGCCCGCCGCGAAGACCTGCTTCACGAGCCGGTCCTCCAGCGAGTGGTAGGAGAGCACCGCGATCCGGCCGCCGACCGCGATCCGGTCCACGGCCGCCGGAATGGCCTTCTCCAGCCCCGACAGCTCTCCGTTGACCTCGATCCGCAGCGCCTGGAAGGTCCGCTTGGCGGGGTTGCCTCCGGTCCGCTTGGCGGCCTGCGGCAGGGCGTCGCGGATCAGTTCGACCAGCCGGGCGCTGTTGGTGAAGGGCTCCTTCTCCCGCTCCCGGACGATCGCGGACACGATCCGCTTGGCCTGCTTCTCCTCGCCGTACTGGCGCAGGATGCGGACGAGCTCGCCCGGCGCGTAGGTGTTGAGCACCTCGGCGGCGCTGATGCCCGTCGTCTGGTCCATCCGCATGTCCAGCGGCGCGTCCTGCGCGTACGCGAACCCGCGGTCGGCCTCGTCCAGCTGCATGGAGGAGACGCCCAGGTCGAAGAGGATGCCCTGCACGGACGGGATCCCCAGGCCGTCGAGGACCTCGGCGAGGTCGGCGTAGATCGCGTGGACGAGGGTGGCCCGGTCGCCGAAGGGCGCGAGGCGCTCGCCGGAGAGCCGCAGGGCTTCCTTGTCGCGGTCGAGGCCGATCAGGTGGGCCTCGGGGAACCGGGTCAGCAGGGCCTCGCTGTGGCCGCCGAGGCCGAGGGTGCAGTCGACGACGACGGCCCCGGGCCTCTCCAGCGCCGGGGCCAACAGGTCCAGGCACCGCTGGAGCATTACCGGGACGTGTCGGGACTCGCTAGTCAAAGCGCCCTCTCAGATAACGGCGCGGCAGGCATACGCCGCGCCGCGCACGCGGAGTGTTACCAGGGGGCCGGGCGGCCGGTCAGGGCCGGGCTCCGGCCGGTTCGCGTCACTTTAGTGCAACGGTCGCCGCGGTCAACGAACCGCCTCGCGCGCCGTGCCCGTCTCTCCCCGTGAACCGGCGAAAGCCGCGAATCACCCGGACGGCGGCCCCCGCCTCACTCCTGTGGATTAGCTCACAACAAAGCTTGTTGACCTTCTTTGTCCCTCCTCACCCAATGCCCGCGCAAGCTGTGACCACTAACGTCGTACCCATGACGACTTCCGCATCCCTGCCCGCCGACTCGGCACACCAGGTTCCCGGCGACGGTTCGGTCACCGACCGGCTGGTCGCGGCGAACCGGCGGTACGCCGCGGACTTCATCGATCCCGGCATGGACGCCCACCCCGTCCTCCAGGTCGCCGTGGTGGCCTGCATGGACGCCCGCCTCGACCTGCACGCCGCCCTCGGTCTGGAACTCGGCGACTGCCACACCATCCGCAATGCGGGCGGCGTGGTCACCGACGACACCATCCGCTCCCTCACCATCAGCCAGCGGGCGCTGGGCACCCGCGCGGTGATACTCATCCATCACACCGGCTGTGGTCTCGAAGCCCTCACCGAGGACTTCCGCCACGAGCTGGAGGACGAGGTCGGGCAGCGCCCCGCCTGGGCCGTGGAGGCCTTCCGCGACGTGGACCAGGACGTCCGCCAGTCCATGCAGCGGGTCCGGACGAACCCCTTCCTGCCCCACCGGGACGATGTGCGAGGCTTCGTCTTCGATGTGCACACCGGTCTCCTGCGGGAGATCGATCCCAGCTCCTGAGTGACACAAGGCCGTAGCGCCGTCAACAATGCGGGGAGACACCCCCCGGGAACCACCGGATCCGGTGTCCGTGTTTTCGGGGTGGGCCGGTCATGCGCCAAGGGCGTCGGCCCTGGAATTGGGCCGAGGAGAACCAGGTGACGACGTATGACGACCGAGCGAGCCTCGCGGATCTGACCAGCACGGCGGAGCGGGTGCGCCAGTCGGTCGAGAGCGTGATCGAGGGCAAGCCCGAGGTCGTACGCCTCGCGCTGACGGTGCTGCTCGCCGAGGGGCACCTGCTCATCGAGGACGTCCCCGGCGTCGGCAAGACCATGCTCGCCAAGACGCTCGCGAAGTCCATCGACTGCTCGGTGCAGCGCATCCAGTTCACCCCGGACCTGCTGCCCTCCGACATCACCGGCGTCAGCATCTACGACCAGCAGCGCCGCGAGTTCGAGTTCAAGCCGGGCGCGATCTTCGCGCAGATCGTCATCGGCGACGAGATCAACCGCGCCTCGCCGAAGACCCAGTCGGCGCTGCTGGAGTCGATGGAGGAGCGTCAGGTCACCATCGACGGCACGACCTACACGCTGCCGAGCCCCTTCATGGTCGTCGCCACCCAGAACCCGGTGGAGATGGAGGGCACCTACCCGCTGCCCGAGGCCCAGCGCGACCGCTTCATGGCCCGGGTCTCCGTCGGCTACCCCGGCCCCGAGGCCGAGCTGCAGATGCTCGACGTGCACGGCGGGCTCTCCCCGCTCGACGACCTCACGGCCGTCGCGCACGCCCACGAGATCGTCAAGCTCATCGAGGCCGTCCGCGAGGTGTACGTGGCCGAGCCCGTCAAGCGGTACGTCGTCGACCTGGTCTCCGCGACCCGCAGCCACCCGGACCTGCGCCTGGGGGCCTCGCCCCGGGCCACCCTGCACCTGCTGCGCGCCGTGAAGGCCTCCGCCGCGCTCGCCGGCCGCGACTACGTCCTGCCCGACGACGTCCAGGCGCTGGCCGGTCCGGTCCTCGCGCACCGGCTGCTGCCCACCGCCCAGGCCCAGCTGAACCGGCGCACCGCCGAGCAGGTCGTGGGCGAGATCCTGCAGCGCACCCCCGTCCCGGCCGCGCACGCCCGCGGCGAAATGCCGCCCGGCGCCGGCATCCGGGGCTTTTGATGAGCGCCGGTGCCCCGCGCGGCGCCGGCGGCGGACTGCGCACGTCACTGTCCGGTCTGACGACCCGCGGCCGGTCCTTCCTGGCCGCCGGGGTCGCCGCCGCCGCGTGCGCGTACGTCCTGGGCCAGGGCGAGCTGCTCCGGGTCGGCCTGCTGCTCGCCGTACTGCCGCTGATCTGCGTCTACGCCCTGCACCGCACCCGCCACCGGGTCTCCGGCAGCCGCCGGCTGTCGCCGGGGCGGGTCCCGGCGGGCGCCGAGGCTCGGGTGCAGCTGCGCATGGACAACGTCTCCCGGCTGCCCACCGGCCTCCTGATGCTCCAGGACCGCGTGCCCTACGTCCTCGGCCCGCGCCCGCGGTTCGTGCTGGACCGGGTCGAGCCCGGCGGACGCCGCGAGGTGTCCTACCGGGTCCGCTCCGACCTGCGCGGCCGCTACCCGCTGGGCCCGCTCCAGCTGCGGCTGACCGACCCCTTCGGGCTGGTCGAGCTGACCCGCTCCTTCAGCACCTACGACGTCCTCACCGTCATACCGCGCACCGAGCCGCTGCCGCCGGTGCGCCTGACCGGCGAGTCCTCCGGCTACGGCGACGGCAGCCGCCGCTCGCTGGCCCTGGCCGGCGACGACGACGTCATCCCGCGCACCTACCGGCGCGGCGACGACCTGCGCCGGGTCCACTGGCGCTCCACGGCCCGCTACGGCGAGCTGATGGTCCGCCGCGAGGAGCAGCCGCAGCGCAGCCGGGCCACCGTCCTGCTGGACACCCGGCAGATCGCCTTCGACGGGGCCGGTCCCGACTCCGCCTTCGAATGGGCCGTCTCCGGGGCCGCCTCGGCCCTGGTGCACCTCCTGGAGCAGGGCTTCTCGGTCCGGCTGCTGACGGACACCGGTGACTCGGTGCCCGGTGAGGGCAGCGGTGGCTTCTCCTCCGGCAGGGACGAGTCCGCGGAGGCCGCCGGGCTGATGATGGACACCCTCGCGGTGGTCGGGCACTCGGACGGCGCCGGGCTCTCCCGGGCGTACGACGCGGTGCGCGGCGGCGGTGGCGGCTTCGGCGGAGCCGGCGGTGACGGGCTCCTCATCGCCTTCTTCGGCGACCTGGACGACGCACAGACGGAGCTGGCGGCCAAGATGCGCCAGCGGGCCTCGGGTGCGGTGGCCTTCCTGCTGGACTGCGAGGCCTGGGGCGGGCAGCCCGCGCCGGGGCAGACCGTGCCGCCTGTGGAGGAGCGGCTGCGCAGACTGCGCGACGCGGGCTGGACCGCGCTGGCCGCCCCGCCCGGAGTGGCCTTCGCCGAGCTGTGGCGGCACGCCGGGACCACCGCGTTCGCCCCGGGAACCTCAGGAGGCCGGGCATGAGCGGGCGGGCGAGAGTGACGTTGTTCGCGGCACTGGCGACGCTGCTCACCTCATGGTCTCTGGTTCCACTGGTCGAATCGGCGGGCTGGCTGCTCCAGGCGGCCCTGCTGCTGGGCGTGCAGTGCGTCGTGGGCGCCGGGGCCCGGCGGGTGCCGCTCGCGCGGTCGCTGACCGTGGCCGCGCAGGTGCTGGTGTCCCTGCTGCTGCTCGCGATCCTCTTCGGCGGCAAGGGCGGGTCCACCGGGACCGGTCCGATGGCCTACCTGGTGTCGGACTTCGGCGCGCTGTTCCGGCAGGGCGTGCAGGACGTGGGCACGTTCGCGATGCCGGCCCCGCTGACGGACGGCATCCGGCTGCTGCTGGTGACCGGGGTACTGCTGATCGGGCTGCTGGTGGACCTGCTGGCGGTGACCGCACGGACGGCCGCCGCGTCGGGGCTGCCGCTGCTGGCGCTGTACTCGGTGGCCGCGGGCCTGTCGGGAGGCGGGGGCGCGTCCTGGATCTCCTTCCTGCTGGCGGGCTGCGGGTACCTGATGCTGCTGCTGGCCGAGGGCCGTGACCGGCTCGCCCAGTGGGGCCGGGTCTTCGGCGGGGGCGCGCGCGACCGCACCACGGCCGCGTCCGGCCTGGGCGCCGGTGCGGGCGGCCAGGTGACGGCCCCCGTACGGACCGGCCGGCGGATCGGCGCGGTGGCCCTGGGCCTGGCGCTGGTGGTGCCGGCGGCGCTGCCCTCGCTCGGCGGCGGGATGCTCGGCGCGGCGGGCGACGGCGAGGGGTCCGGCAGCGGGCCGGGCGGGACGATCTCGGCGGTGAACCCCCTGGTCTCCCTGCAGAGCAGCCTGAACGCGCAGGACAACCGGGTCGTGCTGAAGTACCGCACGGACAGCCCGCAGCAGGGCGACCAGTACCTGCGCATCCTGGCCCTGGACGAGTTCAACGGGGTCAAGTGGGAGGCTTCCGGGCGGACCCTGACCGATGTCCCGGAGCGGATGCCGAATCCGCCCGGGCTCGGCGGCAGCGTCCTGCAGTCCGCGACCGAGGTGCGGACCAGCGTCTCGGCGGCGGACACCTACACCCAGCGTTACCTGCCCATGCCGTACCCGGCGACCTCGGTGGACATCGGCGGGAAGTGGCGGTTCGAGCCGGTCGGCCGGACCCTGGTCGGGGACCAGCTGGGCAAGGACAGGTTCCAGAACGTCCAGGGCGCGATGTACACGGTGCGCAGCCTGCTGCTGCAGCCGACGGCGCAGCAGCTGCAGAAGGCCCCGGCGCCGGACCCGGTCGTCCGGGCCGAGTACACGAAGCTGCCGGACAACCTGCCGCCGGTGGTCGCCGACACGGCCCGCTCGGTGACCCAGGGGGCGAAGGACGACTACACGCGGGCGGTGAAGCTCCAGGACTTCTTCGCCGTGAACGGCGGATTCCGCTACAACACGAGGACGGCCTCGGGCACCGGTCCGCAGGCGGTCGCCCGTTTCCTGGCCGAGAAGGAGGGCTTCTGCATCCACTTCGCGTTCTCGATGGCGGCCATGTCGCGGTCGCTGGGCATTCCGGCGCGGGTGGCGGTCGGCTTCACCCCGGGTGAGGCGCAGTCCGACGGCAGCGTCAACGTGTCCATGCGGGACGCGCACGCCTGGCCGGAGCTGTACTTCGAGGGGGTGGGGTGGACGCGGTTCGAGCCGACGCCCCGGTCGGGCATCACGGTGCCGGACTACTCCCGGCCGCAGGCGCCGGCGGCGCAGCCGTCCGCGCCGGCGCCGCTGCCCTCGACGAGTGCGGCGGCACCGCCCGCCGCACCGTCGAAGTCGGACGACTGCCCGCCGGAGGCGAGGAAGCTCGGCGAGTGCGGTGCGGCCGCGCCGAAGCAGAGCGCGACCGGTGGCGGCGGCCCGTCGGCGACGGCGGTACTGGGCTGGACGGCGGGCGGGGTGGCGCTGCTCGGCCTGCCGCTGCTGCCGTTGCTGTGGCGGAGCCGGCTGCGGGCCCGCCGGCTGGGGACCGGTGAGGTACCGGCGGCCTGGCGGGAGCTGGGTGACGCCGCGTGGGACATGGGCGTGGTCCCGGACGAGGCCCTGTCGCCCCGCCGGGCGGCGGCTCGCGTCGTGGAGCTCGGCCGTCTGGAGCCGGAGGCTGCGGGCGCGGTCCACCGGGTCGCGGGTGCGCTGGAACGGGCCCTGTACGCGCCGCCGGGCTCGGAGGTCTCGTATCCGGGGCTGGCGGACGACGTCCTGCTGGCCCGTGCGGGCCTGCTGGCCGGCGTCGGCCGGCGCGCCCGGCTGCGGGCGCTGCTCCTGCCGCGCTCGGCGGCCCGGCTCTCCTGGGCCCTGGCCCAGCGCTGGTCGGCCCTGACCTCGGCGGGCTCCGCCCGCCTGACCGCCCTGCGGCTGCGCCTGCCGCTGCGGGGCCGCGGCTGAAGGGGTGGGGGCGGGTCCCTGCGGGACTCTCCCCCACCTCCCCGGGCGAAGGCCGGGGAGGGGTCTGCGGCGGGGCCCGGCAGCGGCGGGGCGGGGGCGCCGGAGCGGCTCGACCCCACCGGGGGCGCGGGGCCGAACCCCGACACCTGCGGACGCACGGACCCACGGACGCCCGAACGCCCGAACGCCCGAACGCGGCGAGGCTCGATCCCCCCGAGCCCCGCCGCGTCCGCGTACCGCGTCACGGAGGAGGTACCCGGCCCGCTCCGCAGCCCCGTGCCGGCGGTGCGGACCGGGTCTCCTGTCCGTTGCCCCCAGTCTGGCGTCCGCGCAGGCGGGGGCCCATCCGCGCGCGTACTCATCTCCGTGCCTAGGTACGGATACTCAGTCGCCGCGGCAGGCCCCACCAGTTCTACGGGCTGCGCCGCCGCGGCGGCACCGCCGACCGGGGGGTCGGCGGCCCGGCTTCAGCGGTTGCCGCTGACCCGGCCGCGCAGCAGCAGCGACAGCGCCGAGTGCACGTCGTCGAGGGACCGCTCGCTCTGGAAGGACTGCCAGTCCAGGGCCGCCACCAGCACCATGCCGACCATGGCGGCGGCGGTCAGCGGAACGTCGATCTCCGCGCTCAGCTCCCCCCGCTCGACGCCCTCCCGCAGCACCGTCTCCACCACGGCGACGGCCTCCTGACGGACGACCATCAGCGTGGACTGCCACGCCCGGTTGGTCCGCCACAGCTCGGCGACGTAGAGCTGGGTGAAGGCGGGGTACCGGTCGATGAAGACGAGGCCGGCCCGGATCATCGCGTCGAGCGCCTCGACGCGGCTGCCGCCCCGCGCCTCGGTCTCCTCGGCTGCTGTGCGCAGCGAGGCGGTCAGCAGCCCGACGCCGTGCCGGAGCAGCTCCTCGAAGAGGTCGTTCTTGCTCGCGAAGTTGTAGTAGACGGTGCCTTTGGCCACGCCCGCGCGCTCGGCGATCTCCTCGACCGTGGTCGCGGAGAACCCCTGCTCGGCGATGAGCGTGACGGCCGCCTCGTAGAGCTTCTGGCGGGTGGCCTGGCGGCGGCCGCCGCCGGTGCCCGTCCCGGGCTTGCTTTCCATGGCGCTGATTCTCACAGGTCAACGGCTCCTTACAGACTCAGTTCCGGGTGGAGCCGGTCCATCGTCCACACCTGCTTGCCGCGGGCGGCCAGCGCGGTGAGGGCGAGGGCGCCCGCGGTGAAGGCAACCAGGACCGCGCAGCCCTTCCAGACGGAGGTCAGGTCGCCGCCGGTGATGAGGTGGCGCAGGCTCTCGACGACGTACGACATCGGCAGGTACGGGTGGATGGCGTTGAAGAAGCCCGGGCTGGTCTGCACGGGGTACGTGCCGCCCGCCGAGGTCAGCTGGAGCATCAGGACGGCGAGTACCAGGATCCGCCCGGCGGCGCCGAACTTGGCGTTGAGCCACTGGACGATCGCCGCGAAGCAGCCGGTGACCAGCAGCAGGAAGCCGATGGTGAGGGCCGGGTGGGCCATCTGCAGGCCCAGGCCGGGGGCCCAGTGGAGCACGGACATGAGCAGGCCGACCTGCGCGGCGCCGATGCCCGCCACGGGCAGCCAGCCCGCGAGGGCGATCCGCCAGGGCGAGGCGCCCGCGGCCAGGGCCCGCTTGTTGAGGGGGGCGATGAGCATGTAGGCGACCATCGCGCCGACCCAGAGGGAGAGCGGGATGAAGTAGGGGGCGAAGCCGGTGCCGTAGTTGGGCGCCTTGTGCAGGGACTGGTTGGCGAGCCGGACCGGGTCGGCCATGACCTCGGTACGGGCGTCGCGCTGCTGCTGGTCGTAGTCGGGGATCTGGCCGGCGCCCTTGTGGAGGCCGTCGGCGAGGTCGCGGTTGCCGTCGACCAGCTTGTACATGCCGCCGTCGAGGGTGTGCGCGCCGTCGCCGAGCTTGCCGACGCCCTCGTTGATGGCGCCGGAGCCCTCGGTGGCGGAGCCGAGGCCGGTGTGCAGCTGGGCCATGCCGGTGGCGACCTGGTGGGCGCCGGTGTTGAGGGCGTTGACCTGGGCGACGGCCGCGTCGAGGTCGGAGGCGAGGCCGGGGGCCCTGTCGACGAGCTTGCGGGCCTTGTTCTCCAGGTCGGTCAGCTGGGTGCGGAGCTTGGCGACGTCACCGTTCGCGTTCTTGACCAGGGTGCTGACGTCGCCGGTGAGTTCGGCGGCCTCGGCGGCGTCGTCCTTGATCCTCTTCAGGTCGGGGCAGGAGGCCAGGTGCGGTTCCTTGCCCGGGGTGACGCAGTGCTTGGTGTAGTACGCGTCCGCGCCGGTGGAGGCCTTCTCGGCGGCGGAGGCGGCGGCCGGGGCCTTGTCGGCGAAGGTGTCGAGGTGGTTCTTGACCACCTTGGCGGTGTCGGCGACCAGCTCGGCGGTGTCCGCCAGGTTCTTGGGGTCCTGGACGAACGGGCGGGCCTTGTCGGCGGCCCCGTTGACCTTGTCGGCGAGCCGCTGGGTGCCGGCCGCGACGTCCTTGGAGCCGGTCTCCAGCTTGGCCGCGCCCGAGTTGAGCTTCTTCAGGCCGCTGTTGAGCTCGCCGGTCTTCTCCTCGGCCGTGTCGAGGCCGTCGGCGAGTTCCTTGGCGCCCTGCTGCGCCTTGCCCGCGCCGTCCTTGAGCTTGTCGGCGCCGTCGGCGGCCTCGGCGGTCTTGTCGTGCAGGTCGGAGAAGTTGACGAAGATCTTGTCGAGGAATCCGCGGGAGGCGTTGGTGGACGCCGCCGAGCGGACCTCGGAGAAGACGGTGCGCGAGATCGAGCCGACGATGTAGTTGTTGGCGTCGTTGGTGCGCACCTGGAGGGCCCCGGTGGTGGGGTCCTCGCCGGAGCTGGAGGCGATCTTCGCGCTGAAGTCGGCGGGCATGGTGAGGGACAGGTAGTACGTCCCGTTCTCCAGCCCCTTCGCGGCCTCCTCGGCGCTGACCTCGCGCCAGTCGAAGGTCTTGCTGTCGTGGAGCTTCTTGGTGATCGCGCCGCCCGCGTCGAGGCGCTCGCCGCCCACGGTCGTGCCCTCGTCGGCGTTGACGAGGGCGACGGGCACCTTGTCGAGGCGGCTGTACGGGTCCCAGAAGGACCAGAGGTACAGGGCGCCGTAGAGCAGCGGCAGCAGGAGCAGCGCCACGAGAGCGGCCCGGGGCAGCTTCCCCCGCCCGAACCGCTTGAGCTCAAGCGCGGCCAGCTTCGGCGAGCGCATCGTCCGCCCCCTTCGTTTCTTCGGTGTCGTTCGCGGTGTCGTTCTCGGTGTCCGTGCCGGTGCCGGTGCCGGTGCCGGTATCAGCGGCCGGGGCCGGGGCCGCGTCCGCGTCCGCGGGCGGTGCCTGCGGGCCGGTCCGCAGGACGATCGCGTCGTCGGGAGCCTCGCTGCACACCGCGAGGACGGTGGTCCCGCCGGCGGCGATCGAGCGCAGCAGCTCCCAGGCCGCGGTGCGCTCGGTGTCCGAGAGCTTCAGGTCGAGGTCGTCCAGGGCCAGCAGTCCCGGCGAGCCCAGCAGGGCGATGGCCACGGACAGCCGTACGGACTCCAGGCGCTCCAGGTCCCGTACGGAGGTGCGCGGACCCTTGGGCAGCGTGGTGAGGTCCAGCCCCGCGGCGTCCAGGGCGGCCTCGATCCGGGCCCGGGCGTCCGCCCGGCGCTCGGCCGGGGAACGCAGCAGGGCGCGCACCGGGCCGTCGTAGTGGCGGTGGAGCATGGCCCCCTCGCGCAGCTGTTCGGCGACGGTGAGGGCCTGGTCGAGGTCGGTGATGCCGGCGACCGGGCCGAGTGCGGCGATCCGGCGGACGGCGGCCATGTGCTTCGGCAGCCGGTGGCCGGCGATCTCCGCGTGACCCGCGGTGGGCTTCATCCGTCCGGTGAGGGCCAGGAGCAGACAGGTCCGGCCGGTGCCCGAAGGGCCTTCGACCGCGATGAGCGAGCCGGGCGCCGCGTCGATGCCGACCCCCCGGAAGACCCAGCCGCGCGGGCCCTTGAGTCCGAAGTCCTCGGCTTTGACGGCCGCGCCGTGCGGGCTGTCCACGCCCTCCCCCTTCTTTTGAACTGACCAGTCAGTTCAAAAACTATCACCTTCGGGCGCACCTGGGGTGCAGATAGGGGCAGTTGTCCGGAGAACGGCCGCGTAAGCGCAGGTCAGAGCGATTGTCAGTGGCGCCCGTCACGATGGTGGGAACGCAACGACAGGAGGTTCGTCATGGCCACACCGTCCCCGTCCCCTGTCCACCCCGTCCTGCGCCGGTCCTCGGCTCCCCCGGCCGCCCTCGACCTGCTCGCCAAGGCCCGCGCCGGCCTGGTCGAGGCCGCCCGGCTGACCCGGCCCAACGAGCGGTACGCCACCGCCCACCTCGCCGCGCTGCGGACCGCCGCGGCCGTGCTCGCCGCGCGCGGGCGGCCCGAGCCGGTCCACCCGCGGCGGCGGCCGCGGATCCGCAGTGCGTGGGAGGTGCTGCCGGAGATAGCGCCGGAGTTGGCCGAGTGGAGCGCGCTCTTCGCCTCCGGCGCCGCTCGCCGGGCCCGGGCCGAGGCGGGCATAGCGGACGCGGCGACCGGCCGGGACGCGGACGATCTGGTGCGCGCCGTGGCGATGTTCCTTCGCCTGGTGGAGCGGATGCTCGCGATCCAGCCACCGCAGCAGGCGCTGCCGCAGGCCGTGCCGCAGCCGCGCCCGGAGCGTCCGGACGCGGGATGAGCTGCCCGGCGGCGGGAGGCAATAGGGTGGGGCGGGGTGGGGCACTGACCGCTCCCCCCTTCACCACCGCGCCGAGGAGCCATCAGTCGTGTCGGACACTTCCCGCCCCCGCGCCTCCCTTCGCACCGCTGTGGTGTGGGAGGTCCTCAAGGAGGCGCTCGACCGCCGGGTGAAGGCGACCGGGCGGGATGTGCTGGACGTGCTGGACACAGGCGGCGGCACCGGCAAGTTCGCCGTGCCGGTGGCCCGGCTGGGCCACCGGGTCACCGTGGTCGACCCCAGCCCGAACGCGCTGTTCGGGCTGGAGCGCCGGGTGGCCGAGGCCGGCGTCGCCGACCTGGTCCGCGGCGTGCAGGGCGACGCCCAGGGCCTGCTGGACGTCGTCGAGCGGGACGCGTACGACGCGGTGCTCTGCCACGGCGTGCTGGAGTACGTGGACGACCCGGCGGAGGGAGTGGCCAACGCGGTGGCCGCCCTACGCCCCGGCGGCACGCTCAGCCTGCTGGCCGCCGGCCTCGGCGGGGCCGTGCTCGCCCGCGCCCTGGCCGGGCACTTCACGGAGGCCCGTACCGCCCTCACCGACCCGGCCGGCCGCTGGGGATCCGGCGATCCGGTGCCCCGCCGCTTCACCGCCGAGCAGCTCTCCGAGCTGGTCGGCGGGGCCGGGCTGGCGGTCGGCGCCGTCCACGGCGTGCGGATCTTCGCCGACCTCGTTCCGGGGGTCCTGGTGGACACCGAGCCGGGCGCGGTGGAGGCTCTGCTGCGCCTGGAGGAGGCCGCCGCGGAGCTGCCGGCCTTCCACGCGGTGGCCACGCAGTTGCACGTGCTGGGCGAGAAGCAGTCCTGATCTGCGATCTTCCGCGCACGGAGTCGGGCAGACGCCCTCCGAACGGGCGGTCGGCCCCGTATGATCGGGGCAGTGACCGGCATGGTGGACGAACCATTGGGGAAAGAACGCCTCAGTGACCGCCACCGCGGCGGTACGGGTTTTCGGGCTGTGGGCCTTATTCACAGCCCGGCGTAGAGGGCGGGTATCACGGGGGCGATTCCCCGCCTATCCTGAAGGGGACCCCTGGTCGCTACCCCCCGCGACCGACGGATGAGGAGGACTCCCGTGCCGCTCTCGGAGCACGAGCAGCGAATGCTCGAGCAGATGGAGCGAGCGCTGTACGCCGAAGATCCCAAGTTCGCGACAGCGCTTGAGGGCAGCGGACTGCGCACGTACACCCGGCGACGGGTCTACCAGGCAGTCGTAGGCATTCTGGTGGGTATCGCGCTCCTCATGACCGGTGTGATCGTGCCGAACGTACTGTGGATCAGCGTGGTGGGTTTCCTCGTCATGCTGGGATGTACGGTCCTCGTGGTCACCGGTTGGCGCAAGGCACCCAAGCCTGGCGAACAGCCCGTCTCCGGAAGTGCAGGCGGTTCGGCCAGTGGCCGCAACCGGCAGCGTCGGTCGATGATGACCCGCATCGAGGAACGGTGGCAGCGCCGCCGTGACGAACAGGGGCAGTAGCCCCACGACATCGTGAGTGAGGGGACGACCGCCGTGTGCGGCCGTCCCCTCACTGTTGTGCGTTCCGGCCTTCCCGTCACCCTTTCTGCGGCATGATGATCAGGTGAGTGTGCTCCCCCTGGTCTTCACCAGCGGCTGGGCCAGCGGGATCAACGCGTACGCCGTGGTCCTCCTGCTCGGCGTCTTCGGCGCGACCGGCCTGTCCGACGACGTCCCCGCGTCGCTGCAACGCACCGACGTGCTGATCGTCGCGGCCGTGCTGTTCCTCTGCGAGGCGGTCGCCGACAAGATCCCGTACGTGGACTCGGTCTGGGACTCCGTCCACACCGTGATCCGCCCGGTGGCCGGCGGCGTGGTCGGCGCGCTGCTGGCCGGCCAGAGCGGTTCGCTCTCCGACATCACCGCCGGCGTGATCGGCGGCTCCACCGCGCTGGCCAGCCATTTCGTCAAGGCCGGCACCCGGATGGCGATCAACACCTCACCCGAGCCGCTGAGCAACGTCGCGATGAGCATGGCCGAGGACCTCGGCGTGGCCGCGATCATCACCTTCGCGATGTTCAACCCCGTGGCCGCGGCGGTCATCGCGGCCGTCCTGCTGGCCGCCGGGCTGGCCGTACTGATCTTCCTCTGGAGCCGGATCCGCCGTTTCCTGCGCCGCCGGGCGCAGCGCCATGAGGAGAAGCGGCTGGCCACCGTGGCCCGCGAGGCCACCGGAGCGCCACCCCGCTGACACCCGCCCCGCCACTCCGCCCGGCCACCCGGCCCGACCAGCGCGCCGACCACCCGGCACGACCAGCGCCGACCACCCGGCCGACCACCGCCCGCTGCCTCGATAGGCTCAGCCGCATGGCACGAATTGCGGTGATCGGCGCCGGGATGGGCGCGATGGCGACGGCGGCCCGGCTGGCCGTGGCGGGGCACCAGGTGACGGTGTACGAGCGCGCGGCGACGTACGGCGGCGCGGTCGGCCGGTACGAGCGCGACGGCTTCGCCTTCGACACCGGGCCGGGCCTGCTGCACCTGCCCGCCGTCTACCGCGACCTCTTCGTGAAGACCGGCAAGCGGCCCCTGGAGTCCTGCGTCGACATGGTCCAGGCCGACCCGGCCGTCCGGCACGTCCTCCCCCGCCACGGCGTCGACGTCACCCTCCCCGGCGCCTCCCACGGCGGTGTCGCCGCCGCCCTCGACCAGGCCTTCGGCCACGGAGCGGGCGAGCGCTGGAACGCCGTGCTCGGCCGCGCCCGGGACGCCTGGGACGCCACCCGCCGCCCGCTGCTGGAGGAGCCGCTGCGCGCGGACCGGCAGGCGCTGTCCGCCGACCCGTACCCCGCCCGGCGCCGGAGCGGCCTGTTGCGCCGCCGCCCGCCGACCCTCGCGGAGGTGGCCGACCGGGAGCTGGGCGGCAGCCTCGGCGAGCTGCTGACCGGCCTGGTGCGCGCGTACGGGATCGACCCCGCCCGGGCACCCGGCTCGGCCGCCGTGCTGCCGTACATGGAGCAGACCTTCGGCAGCTGGTACGTCCGCGGCGGGATGCGGGCGCTGGCCACCGCCGTCCACGAGCGCTGCCGGGAGCGGAAGGTGGAGTTCGTCTTCGGGGCGGAGGTCCGGGAGGTCCTCGCGCCGCGGGGCCGGGCGGCCGGCCTGCTGCTGGCCGACGGCACCGAGGTGGCCGCCGACTCCGTCGTCTGCGGGATCGACCCGCGGCTGCTGCCGGCCGCCTCCCTGCCGTGGCCGCCCGAGGCGGTCCCCGCCCGCGGGGAGGGCCTGCCCAGCAGGCTCACGCTCTTCCTCGCGCTGCGCGGCGCCCGTCCCGCGGACTCCCCCGGGCTCCGCCCGGAGGGACCCCCGGTCCACCGCACGCTGGTGCACTCCCCAGGCCTGGACGTCACCGTCCTGCGTCCCGACGACCCCGCCACCCGGCCCGACGCGGACCATGAGGCGGTCACGGTCAGCGCCGTCAGCCGACCCGGGACCTCAGGGGCCGCGGAGCCCGAGGAGCTGCTGGAGCTCGCCGCGAAGGCCGTACCGGGGCTGCGGGAGCGGCTGCTGTGGCACGAGGTGCGCACCCCGGCCGACGTCGAGGCGGCGACCGGCGCGGTGGGCGGCGCGGTGCCCCCGCCCGCGCTCGCGGGGGCCGGGGGCCGGCTGCTGTACCCCGCCAACACCACGGCCGTGCCGGGGCTGTACCTGGCGGGCGGCTGGGCCCACCCCGGCGGCGGGCTGGCGCACGCGGGAATGACCGGGGCCCTGGTGGCCGGGCTGATCGTGGAGGGCGCGGAGTTCCGCGGCTCCCGGTGACCCGGCCGCCCGCTCAGTAGCGGTACTGCTCGTACTCGCCCTGCTGGGGGTACGGGTACTGCTGCGGCTGCGCGCCCTGCTCCTCGGCCGGATACGGCTGGGCGGTCCCGTCGGTGGCCCGCTGCTGCGGGACCCAGACCCCGCCGGGCGGGGTGTCCGTGGCGTACTGCTGCTGCCCGTAGCCGGGGTACTGGGTGTACGCCGAGTAGTCGTAGGCGGCGGGCGGCCCGACACCGCCGCCGGTGCCGATGTACGGGTCCGAGTAGGCCGCGTACACCTGCTGCTGATCGCCCGTCGGATAGCCGGCGGAGTAGTCGTACCCGCCGCCGACGCCCTGGTTCTGCTGGTCGTAGTACGCCGCGTACTGGTGGGAGTCCTGCTCGGCCGTGGTGAACGGCGAGGCGAAGCCCTCGGTCTGGCCCGCGCCGGGGCCGGGCGCGAAGCTCTGTATGCCGTAGGAACCGGTGTCCTCGGGCATCGGCTGCGGGCTGTAGACCTCGTCGGCCGGGGCTTCGGCCGCGAACTGCCGCCCCTGCGGCGCCCCGTCGGCGTCCTCGTACTCCAGCGCGCTGACTTGGAGCGCCGGTTCCGGGCGCGGACCGCCGGACCGGCGCCGCCGCGACTGCCGTACGGGTTCCCCGCCGCGGCGCACCGCCCAGCCGGCCACGAAGCCCTTGCGGAACGAGAGCGTCACCAGGGTCTGGCCCAGGGCGAACGCGGCCGCGCCGGCGCCGATGACCGGCACCGACGGCAGGACCACCCCGGCGACCACGCCGAGGAAGCCGGCGAAGGCGAGCAGGCGCCAGCGGAGCCGGGCCTTGTACTGCATCAAGACCTCGGCAAGCAGCCACAGCGCGACGAAGCCGAACGCGATGTAGAGGACCGTCATACCCATGCATGGCCCCTCTCGGTGCGGCCGACCGCGTGGGAAACGGGGGCCAGCCGGTCAGGCCCGCTGGTGCAGGCCCAGATTCTCGTAGATCTCGAGAGTCGCCGTGGAATTGTTCAGCGTGATGAAGTGCAGCCCTGGGACACCCTCGGACAGCAGCCGCGCGCAGAACTCCGTGGCGAACTCGATGCCAATGGAGCGTACAGCGGCCGGATCGTCCTTGACCGCGAGCATGCGCTCTTTCACGGCCTCGGGGAAGACCGCGTTGCTGAGTTGGGGCAGCCGGTCGAGCTGCTTGATGCCCACAACAGGCATGACCTCGGGGATGATCGGGGTCTCACAGCCCGCCTTCTCGACGCTGTCGCGGAGCCGCAGATAATTCTCCGGGTGGAAGAACATCTGGGTGATCGCATAGTCGGCGCCCGCGCGGCACTTGTCCACGAAGTGCCGGATGTCCGTGTCCCATTCCGTCGAACGCGGGTGCATCTCCGGGAAGGCCGCGACGCCGACGCAGAAGTCGCCGGACTCCTTGACCAGCCGGACCAGGTCGGCGGCGTAGTGCACGCCTTCGGGGTGCGGCACCCACTCGCCCATCGGGTCGCCCGGCGGGTCTCCGCGCACGACGAGCATGTTCCGGATGCCCGCGTCGGCGAACTGCCCGATGACGTTGCGCAGCTCGGCCACCGAGTGGTCCACGGCGGTGAGGTGGGCGACGGGGGTCAGCGTGGTGTCCGAGGCGATCTGCTCGGTGGCCCGGACGGTGCCGCCGCGGGTCGATCCGCCGGCGCCGTAGGTCACGGAGACGAAGCTCGGCGACACCGCTTCCACCCGGCGCAGGGCGTTCCAGAGGTTGCGTTCGCCCTTCTCGGTCTTCGGGGCCCAGAACTCGAAGGAGTACGAACGCCCGGACGCGATGAGGTCGCGGACCGTGTGCGCACGATCCGACCAGGTGGAAGCGGTACCAGAGGCCATACGGGCAGGTTAGACGCGGTCCGCCGGACACCGAAGCGCTGTCCGTCTTTTGGACACGATTTTGGACAGTCCGGCGGGCCCGGCCGGGGCATTCCGGTCGATCTAGCCGAGGCGGGCCCGGACGCGCTTGGCGAGTTCCGCGGCGGCCGCACCCGGGTCGGCGGCCTCGGTGAGGGCGCGGACGACCACGACGCGGGTGGCTCCGGCGTCCAGCACCTCGTCCAGATTCGCGCTGTCGATGCCGCCGATGGCGAACCACGGCCGGTCCTGCTCCAGGGAGGCCGCGTACCGCACGAGGCCGAGGCCGGGGGCGAAGCGGCCGGGCTTGGTGGGGGTGGGCCAGCAGGGGCCGGTGCAGAAGTAGTCCACGCCGGGCTCGGCGACGGCCGCGTCGACCTCGGCCTCGGCGTGGCAGGAGCGGCCGACGAGCACCCGGTCGCCGAGGATGGCGCGGGCCGCGGGGACGGGGATGTCGCCCTGTCCGAGGTGCAGGACGTCGGAGCCGATGGCGTGCGCGACGTCGGCGCGGTCGTTCACGGCGAGGAGCTTGCCGTGGCGCCGTGCGGCCTCGGCGAAGACCTGGAGGTGTTCGAGTTCCTCCCCGGCCTCCATGCCCTTGTCGCGGAGCTGGACGATGTCCACGCCGCCGGACAGCACGGCGTCCAGGAACTCGGGGAGGTCACCTTGGCGCTTCCGGGCGTCCGTACAGAGGTAGAGCCGGGCGTCGGACAGCTGCATGGGTGTACCCCCCGGAATGGAGGCGGTGTACGGACCCCGTGGGGCCCGCACACCGCGGTGGAGCGGATGCGGATCAGCTCAGAGGGCGAGCGCCTGAGCGCGGCGCTTCACCTCCGTGCCGCGATTCTCGCTCAGTGCCTGCACGGGGGTGCCGGGCAGGGTCGGGTCCTCGGTGAAGAGCCACTCCAGGATCTCCTCCTCGGTGAAGCGGTCGTCGCGCAGCACGGTCAGCAGACCGACCAGGCCCTTGACGACCTTGTCGCCGTCGATGAAGGGGGCCGGCACCTGCAGGGCGCGGTTCTCGCCCCGGCGTACGGCGATCAGCTGCCCTTCCTTGACCATCTGGCGGACCCGGGTCACCTCGATGTCGAGCATCTCCGCGATGTCGGGGAGGTACAGCCATGAGGGGACAAGGGCATCGATCTTTGCGTCAATCTCGGTCACGGGTACAAGCCTGCCATCTCGGGCTGGCACCCGGTACCGGAGCGGCCCGTCCGTGGTCCCGTCCGGGCCAGTGCTGTGACCGGAGAGGTTCACCGGGTCACGACGCTCCCCCAGCTACCGCTGGGAGGTACCCCCGGGCACGGCGCTAGACGGTGGTCGACTTCAGGGGGACCGCCGGGTCGCGGACCTTGGCCGGGTCCACGGCGGCCCCCGTCTCGATGAGCCTGCGGCCCTGCGCCAGGTCGCGGGGGCGGCCCACGGCCAGGACCGCGACCAGGACCCCGTCGCGCAGCCAGCACACCGACCAGGCGGGGTCGGCCGGGTCGCCGCGCCAGAGCAGGGTGTCGGCCCCGCCGTGGTGGCCGGCGTACTGGACGAAGCGCCCGAACTGCTCCGACCAGAAGTACGGCACCGGGTCGTAGACCTGGGCCGGTTCCCCGGCCAGGATGTTCGCCGCGACCGTTCGCGGGCCCTGGAGCGCGTTGTCCCAGTGGTGTACGAGCAGCCGCTTCCCGTAGCGGGCCGACGGGAAGGAGGCGCAGTCGCCGACCGCGTACACCCCGGGCAGGGAGGTGCGCAGGTACGCGTCGGCGGTGACCGAGCCGTCGGGGCCGAGGTCCACGCCGCTCCCGGTCAGCCATCCGGTGGCGGGGCGGGCTCCGATGCCCACCACCACCGCGCCGGCGGGCAGGCCCCGCCCGTCCGCGAGCAGCACCCGGCCCTCCTCGATCCCGGCGACCTTCGCGCCGGTGATCAGCTCGGCGCCCGCCTCCTCGTACCAGCGCGCCATCGGGGCGGCGACCTGCGGCGGCAGCGCCCCCGCCAGGACCCGGTCCGCGGCCTCGACCACGGTCACCTCGCAGCCCGCCTCGCGGGCCGCGGTGGCGAACTCCGCGCCGATCCAGCCCGCGCCGACGACCACCGCCCGGGGCGCCCCGGCCAGGACGGGGCGCAGCCGCGCCGCGTCGTCCAGCGTGCGCAGCAGGTGCACGCCGGGGACGCCCTCCGTCCCGGGCAGGGTCAGCGGCTGCGCGCCGGTGGCCAGCACGAGGACCCGGTACGGGACCGGTCCCGCCTCGGTGTCCACCTCGCGCTCGGCGGCCCGCAGCGCGGTGACCTCCGTGCCGAGCCTGAGATCGATGCCGAGGCCTTCGAAGTCCACGTCGAAGGCGGAGTCCTCGGCCTTGCCGAGCAGCACCGCCTTGGACAGCGGAGGCCGGTCGTAGGGCTGGTGGGGCTCGGCGCCCAGCAGGGTCACCGTGCCGGTGAAGCCCTGCTCCCGCAGGGCGACCGCGGTCTGCACGCCGGCCATTCCGGCGCCCACGATCACGACGCCGCTCGGGTTCTGCTCCGTCTGCTCACTCACCCGGCCACCCTAATCATCTGACGGGCCGCCAGGAACAGGTGCCGCCTTACCGGCTGTGCGCACCGGGGTTAGTCTGGCCACCGTACCTATCGCGGGAGTCCGGGCGCACCGGGCTGAGAGGGAGGCTGGCCGGCCTCCGACCGTACGAACCTGATCCGGGTCATGCCGGCGAAGGGAGGGGCTGGACGCCCATGCACTCATCTCGAACGTCCCGACCGTCCAGGACGTCCCGGAAGGGGTCCGACGTCCTCGTCATCGGGGGCGGGATCATCGGACTCGTCACCGCCTGGCGGGCGGCCCGGCGCGGGCTGCGCACCGTACTGGCCGACCCCGCCCCCGGCGGCGGCGCCGCCCAGGTCGCGGCCGGGATGCTCGCGCCCGTGACGGAGCTGCACTACGGCGAGGAGGCCCTGCTGGGGCTGGGTCTCGCCTCCGCCGCGCGCTATCCCGAGTTCGTCGCGGAGCTCGCCGACGCCGCCGGCGGCCTGGACGTCGGCTACCGCGCCTGCGGCACCCTCGCCGTCGCCCTGGACGCCGACGACCGGCTCCACCTGCGGGAGCTGCACGCCCTGCAGCGCCGCTGCGGGCTGGAGTCCGAGTGGCTGACCGGCCGCGAGTGTCGCCGGCTGGAGCCGATGCTGGCCCCGGGCGTCCGGGGCGGCCTGCGGGTGGACGGCGATCACCAGGTCGACCCGCGGCGGCTGGCGGCCGCCCTGCTGGCCGCCTGCGAGGGGTCCGGGGTGGCCGTCCACCGGTCGGCGGCGGAGCGGCTGCTGGTCACCGCCGACCGGGCGGCCGGGGCGCGGCTCGAGGACGGTACGGAACTGCGCGCGGACCAGGTCGTGCTGGCGGCGGGCTCGCTCAGCGGCCGGCTGGCGGGGGTGCCGCCGGAGCTGGTGGCGCCCGTACGGCCGGTGAAGGGGCAGGTGCTGCGCCTCGCCGTGCCCGCCGCCCACGCGCCGTTCCTGTCCCGGACGGTACGGGCGGTCGTGCGCGGCAGCCACGTCTACCTGGTCCCGCGCGAGAACGGCGAACTCGTCATCGGCGCCACCAGCGAGGAACTCGGCTGGGACACCACGGTCACCGCGGGCGGGGTCTACGAACTCCTGCGCGACGCCCACGAGCTGGTGCCCGGCATCACCGAACTCCCGCTCACCGAGACCCGCGCGGGGCTGCGGCCGGGCTCCCCGGACAACGCCCCGCTGCTCGGCCCGACCGACCTGCCGGGCCTGCACCTGGCCACCGGGCACTACCGCAACGGGGTACTGCTGACCCCGCTGACCGGCGACGTGATGGCGGAGCTGCTGACCACCGGCGAACTGCCCGCGATCGCACGCCCCTTCACCCCCCGCCGGTTCTCCGCCGCACGTCAGGAGTCGTACGCATGACCATCTCCGTCAACGGCGAGCCGCGCGAGGTCGCGGCCGGCACCACGCTCGACGCGGTGGTCGCCACCCTGACCGCGGCCCCGGCCGGAGTCGCCGCCGCGCTCAACGAGACCGTGGTCCCGCGCGGGCAGTGGCCGCTCACGCCGGTGGGCGAGGGCGACCGGGTCGAGGTCCTCACCGCGGTCCAGGGAGGCTGAGCGGCATGGCTGACGACCTCTTCACCCTGGGCGGCCGCAGTTTCTCCTCCCGCCTGATCATGGGCACGGGCGGCGCCCCGAGCCTGGACGTCCTGGAGCGGGCCCTGGTCGCGTCCGGCACCGAACTCACCACGGTGGCCATGCGCCGGCTGGACCCGACGGTCCAGGGCTCGGTCCTGTCCGTGCTCGCGAAGCTGGACATCGCGGTCCTGCCGAACACGGCCGGCTGCTTCACGGCGGGCGAGGCCGTGCTGACGGCGCGGCTCGCCCGGGAGGCGCTGGGCACCGACTGGATCAAGCTGGAGGTGGTCGCGGACGAGCGGACCCTCCTGCCCGACGGCGTCGAGCTGCTGGACGCCGCCGAGACCCTCGTGGACGAGGGCTTCACGGTCCTCCCGTACACGAACGACGACCCGGTGCTGGCGCGGAAGCTGGAGGACGTGGGCTGCGCCGCGATCATGCCGCTCGGGTCCCCCATCGGGTCGGGGATGGGGATCCGCAATCCGCACAACTTCGAACTGATCGCGGAACGGGCGTCCGTCCCCGTCATCCTGGACGCGGGTGCGGGCACGGCGTCCGACGCCGCCCTGGCGATGGAGCTCGGCTGCGCGGCGGTGATGCTCGCGTCCGCCGTGACGCGGGCGCAGGAGCCGGTGCTGATGGCCGCGGCCATGCGCGACGCCGTGTCGGCGGGCCGCCTCGCCCGTCGCGCGGGGCGCATCCCGCAGCGCCGTTTCGCGCACGCCTCGTCTCCCGCGGACGGCCGCGCCACCCTCGATCCGGAGCACCCGGCGTTCTGACCTGCGGCTCCGCTGCCGGGACTGCGGCCCGGACCCCGGACGGCGCCCCGCGCCCGCGCCCCGGACACCGGCGGGGCCGGATTCGGCCGGCGTCCGGGGCGCGGGGGTCCGGGGGGCCGGCCCCCGGCAGCGGTCCGCGGGCGGCCACGTCACAGCTGCGCTGCAAGGCGCCGGGCAGCGGGCCGTGCCCGCACCCGCCCCTCGTAGAATCGCGGCGTGGATACGACCCTGGATGACCCCCTCGTCGGGCGCGTGCTCGACGGCCGCTACCGCATCGACGCCCGCATCGCGGCCGGCGGCATGGCCACGGTCTACCGGGCCGTCGACACCCGACTCGACCGCGTCCTGGCCCTGAAGGTGATGCACCCGGCCCTCGCGGCGGACGCCGCCTTCGTCGACCGGTTCATCCGGGAGGCGAAGTCCGTGGCCCGGCTCGCCCACCCCAATGTCGTCGCCGTCTTCGACCAGGGCACGGACGGGCCGTACGTCTACCTCGCCATGGAGTACGTCTCCGGCTGCACGCTGCGCGACGTGCTCCGCGAGCGCGGCGCCCTCCAGCCCCGGGCCGCCCTCGACATCCTGGAGCCGGTGCTCGCCGCTCTCGGCGCCGCCCACCGGGCCGGCTTCGTGCACCGCGACATGAAGCCCGAGAACGTCCTGATAGGCGACGACGGCCGGGTCAAGGTCGCCGACTTCGGGCTGGTCCGGTCGGTGGACTCCGTCACCCAGACCACCGGGTCCGTCCTCGGCACCGTCTCCTACCTGGCCCCCGAGCAGATCGACAACGGCGTCACCGACACCCGCGTCGACGTCTACGCCTGCGGTGTCGTCCTGTACGAGATGCTCACCGGGTCCAAGCCCCACACCGGCGGCACCCCCGCCCAGGTGCTCTTCCAGCACCTCCACGAGGACGTACCGCCGCCCTCGGCCGTCGTCCCCGGGCTCCCCGTCGGTCTCGACGAGCTGGTCGCGACCGCCGCCGCGCGCAATCCGGAGCTGCGCCCCTCCGACGCCGCCGCCCTGCTCGGCCTCACCCTCGAGGCCCGCATGCGGCTCAGCGACGCCGAGCTGGACGCCGTACCGCCGCAGGCCCGCGCCGGGGAGCGGTCGGCCGCCGAGGACCGCACCGGCGTGATCCCGCGCCCGGTGGGCGCGCAGCAGGCGGTGCAGCACACCTCCCGGCTGGAGATGCCCCCTCCGCCGCCCCCCGCCCCGGCGCCGGCCCCGGCATCGCGCGGGCCGCGCCGCGGCACGCTCCTCGCCGTCGCCGGCGTCCTGCTGGCCCTCGGCCTCGGCACGGGCGTCTGGTACATCAACTCCGGCCAGTTCACCAAGGTGCCCAACCTCCTCGGCAAGACCGAGGAGCAGGCCAAGTCCCAGCTGTCCGCGGCCGGCCTCGGCGTGAAGCGGGTCGACCGGAAGTTCAGCGACGCCTTCGACCGCGGGACGGTGATGAACACCGATCCCGCGGGCGGCCGGCGGATCCGCGGAAACGGCACGGTGACGCTCACGATCTCCCGCGGCCCCGAGGTCGTGGCCGTGCCCAACCTGAAGGGCAGGCCGCTGCAGGAGGCCAAGGCCGAGCTGACGAAGGCCGGGCTGGCTCCCGGGATCGTCACGCAGGCCTTCAGCCAGGACGTGGCCCAGGGCTCGGTGATCGTCTCGGACCCGGTCGGCGGCGAGAAGCGGGCCCCCGACACGGCGGTCGCGCTGGTCGTGAGCAAGGGCCGCCCGGTGCCGGTCCCGAGCGTGGCCGGGGTCGCGTTCGAGCAGGCGCGCTCCACCCTGGAGGGCCTGGGCCTCAAGGTGGCCACGGCCCCCGAGCAGGTCAACAGTCCCTCGCCGGCCGGTACGGTCGCCAACCAGTCGCTCGGCGCCGGGACCCAGGCCGCGGCCGGCGACACCGTCACGCTGACCCTCTCCAAGGGCCCCCGCCAGCTTCCGGTACCGGACGTGACCGGCCAGGAGGTGGACGCGGCCCGCAAGGCGCTGGAAGTCGCGGGCTTCAGGGTGAAGGCGGAACGGCCGTTCCTCTCCTTCAGCAAGACCGTGGAGTTCCAGTCGGTGCCGGGCGGCCAGACCGCCCCCGAGGGCACCACGATCGTCATCAGGACCAAGGGGCTGTAGAAGTACGTGGAGCACGTGGAGCAGGACCGCACGGCCCGGGCCGTGCGCAATCCCGTGGGCGGGCACGTCCCCGTCGCGGGCGGGCTCGCCTCGGTCGGGCTGGCGTACGCCCGGGAGATGGGCGCGGAGGCGGTCCAGGTCTTCGTGGCCAATCCGCGCGGCTGGGCCACTCCGGTGGGCAATCCGGCGCAGGACGAGCTCTTCCGGGCCCAGTGCGCGGCCGGGTCCGTACCCGCCTACGTACACGCCCCGTACCTGATCAACTTCGCCTCGCACACCGCGGCGACCGTCGAGAAGTCGGTGGAGTCCCTGCGCCACTCGCTGCGCCGGGGCCGGGAGATCGGCGCGCTCGGGGTGGTCGTGCACACCGGATCGGCCACCGGAGGCCGCCCGCGTGAGGCGGCGTACGCGCAGGTCAGGCAGTACATGCTGCCCCTGCTGGACGAGCTGACGCATGACGACGACCCCTTCCTGCTGCTGGAGTCCACGGCCGGGCAGGGCTCTTCGCTGTGTTCGCGGGCCGAGGACTTCGGGCCGTACTTCGAGGCGCTCGACCACCACCCGAAGCTGGGCGTCTGCCTGGACACCTGCCACATCTTCGCGGCCGGACACGACCTGGCGGAGCCGGGCGGTACGAAGCTGACGCTGGACCTGCTGGTGGACACGGTGGGCGAGGGCCGGCTGAAACTGGTCCACGCGAACGACTCCAAGGAGGGCGTCGGTGCCCACAAGGACCGGCACGCCAACATCGGCCGGGGTCACATCGGCCGGGAGGCCTTCGCCGAGCTGTTCACGCATCCGGCGATGGCGGGCGTACCGCTGATCACCGAGACGCCCGGCGGCAAGGAAGGACATGCGGCGGACGTGGCGCTGCTGAAGCGGCTGCGCGCTTGAGGGAATACCCCTAGGGGGTATACGGTTCCCGTCATGTCGGCGGAACCGTTACTCGGCGTTTTCCCAGGGGGTTAGCCATGGACCACGCGCACGAGCACCACCACAGCGGCGAGCACCACGAGCACACTCACGGCGGCGGGGCCGGCTGGGCCATGGCGGCCGGGGCCACCCTCCACTGCCTCACCGGATGCGCCATCGGCGAGGTGCTCGGCATGGTCATCGGCACCGCGCTGGGCTGGGGGAACGCCGCGACGATGATCACGGCGATCGTCCTCGCGTTCTTCTTCGGCTACGCGCTCACCCTGCGCGGGCTCCTCGCGGCCGGCGTCGCCCTCCGTCCGGCCGTCCGGGTGGCCCTCGCCGCGGACACCCTTTCGATCGCCGTCATGGAGCTGATCGACAACAGCGTGATCGCCTTCTGGCCGGGCGCGATGGACGCGCACCTGTCGGAACCGCTGTTCTGGATCGTCCTGGCGATCTCGCTGGCGGCCGCCTTCGTGATCACGACCCCGGTCAACAAGTGGATGATCGGCCGCGGCAAGGGTCACGCGGTCGTCCACCAGTACCACTAGTACCACCAGTACCGCTGAGGCACCGGCGGCCGGGGGCCCCGGCGCCTCAGAGCTCGGGGCCGTCCCCGGGCTCCTCCTGGTACGAGTAGCGCTGCTCGCGCCAGGGGTCGCCGATGTTGTGGTAGCCCCGCTCCTCCCAGAAGCCCCGGCGGTCGGCGGTCATGTACTCGACGCCGCGGACCCACTTGGGGCCCTTCCAGGCATAGAGGTGCGGCACCACGAGCCGCAGCGGGAAACCGTGCTCGGCGGTGAGCAGTTCACCGCCCTGGTGGGTGGCGAAGACGGTCCGCTCGGAGGAGAAGTCGGCCAGCCGCATGTTGGAGCTGAAGCCGTACTCGGCCCACACCATCACGTGCGTGACCTGCGGCGCCGGCGGTGCCAGGGCGAGGACCGTACGAGCGAGCACACCGCCCCATTCGGCGCCCGTCATGCTGAACTTCGTGACGCAGTGCAGGTCCGCCACGACCGACTCGAACGGCAGGGCCGCGAATTCCTCGTGGTTCCAGCAGTGCTTCTCACCGTCGGCCGTCGCGCCGAAGACGCGGAACTCCCAGCGGTCCGGCTTGAACTTGGGCACAGGACCGTAGTGGGTGACCGGCCAGCCCCGCTGCAACCGCTGCCCCGGTGGAAGCTCCAGCTGCTCTGCTCCCGGAGATTCCCGGCTTTCCGGCTGACCCATGACTCCATGGTGACAGACGTGGCGGGATGGTCATGACCAGCTCCCGGCCGATTCGGGCAAGTCACGGTAACTCCCACTAAGGAGGCACTTACTGGACTGCCCCTCACGGCGGTGCAAGGATGCGCCCACCTATCCCGTCACGTGGCTGACATTGCCTGGAAGGAGCCTCTGCGATGCAGGGCGACCCCGAGGTCCTTGAGTTTCTGAACGAGCAGCTGACCGGTGAGCTGACGGCCGTCAACCAGTACTGGCTGCACTACCGCATCCAGGACAACAAGGGCTGGACCAAGCTCGCGAAGTACACGCGTGAAGAGTCCATCGACGAGATGAAGCACGCGGACAAGCTCACCGAGCGCATCCTGATGCTCGACGGCCTGCCGAACTACCAGCGCCTCTTCCACGTGCGCGTCGGCCAGACGCTCACGGAGATGTTCCAGGCGGACCGGCAGGTCGAGGTCGAGGCGATCGACCGGCTCAAGCGCGGCATCGAGGTCATGCGCGGCAAGGGCGACGTCACCTCGGCCCGGCTCTTCGAGGAGATCCTGGCGGACGAGGAGCACCACATCGACTACCTCGACACCCAGCTGGAGCTCATCGAGAGCATCGGGGAGCCGCTGTACATCGCGCAGCAGATCGAGCAGCCGGAGGGCTAGGCCGCTCCGGCCAGCGCGGGCTCGGGGACGGGCCGCGGTTCGGCGGCGAGCACGGCCGCCGCGCCGCCCTTCTCCAGCAGCTCCCGGCGCGGGCACGCCCCGCGGCCGAGGAGGCCCTGGATGGCGCGCACGCAGGAGCCGCATTCGGTGCCGGCCTTGGTGGCCGAGGCGATCTGGCGGGGGGTACAGGCCCCGGCGGCCGCGTGTTCCTTGACCTGCTTGTCGGTGATGCCGAAGCAAGAGCAGACGTACACGCGGTTCACCTCCTGAGCGGATGGTTCTGCAGCCGTCCCCGGTGCGGTGAGGCTTACCTAACCGTACCCAAAGTTAGGGTCGCCTAAAAGACCCGGATACGACAGTGGGGGGGGGGGGAAAAACCAACACCCCCCCCCCAGGGACCGGGGGGGTAAAAAAAAAAAAAATACCCACCACAAACACCAGGACTGGGTTTGGGAGTGTTGGGGGGGA
>NZ_JBHJTK010000049.1:0-6044 GCF_042267665.1 Streptomyces sp. NPDC056224 | reverse complement strand
CCCTGTTGGGGTTTGGGTTCCGCCGCGCCCCGGGTGGGTGTGTGTAAAACAAACCCCAAAAAAATGTTGGGCACCCAAAACCCCCCGTTACCCGCCGGGGGGGCGCGTAACACAGCCACCCCCCCCCCACTGTCGTACGTTCCTACTTACTGATCCCGGTACATCTCGGCGACCAGGAAGGCCAGGTCCAGGGACTGGCTGCGGTTGAGGCGCGGGTCGCAGGCCGTCTCGTAGCGCTGGTGCAGGTCGTCGACGAAGATCTCGTCGCCGCCGCCCACGCACTCGGTGACGTCGTCACCGGTGAGCTCGACGTGGATGCCGCCCGGGTGGGTGCCGAGCTCCTTGTGGACCTCGAAGAAGCCCTTGACCTCGTCGAGCACGTCGTCGAAGCGGCGCGTCTTGTGGCCGGAGGCCGCCTCGAAGGTGTTGCCGTGCATCGGGTCGGTGACCCAGGCGACGGTCGCGCCGGAGGCGGTGACCTTCTCGACCAGCTCGGGGAGCTTGGCGCGGACCTTGTCGGCGCCCATGCGGACGACGAACGTCAGCCGGCCCGGCTCGCGCTCGGGGTCCAGGCGGTCGATGTACGTCAGCGCCTCGTCCACCGTGGTGGTGGGGCCGAGCTTGATGCCGATCGGGTTGGCGATCTGCGAGCAGAACTCGATGTGCGCGTGGTCCAGCTGGCGGGTGCGCTCGCCGATCCAGACCATGTGGCCCGAGGTGTCGTACAGCTTGCCGGTCCGCGAGTCGGTGCGGGTCAGCGCGCCCTCGTAGTCAAGCAGCAGCGCCTCGTGGGAGGCGTAGAACTCGACGGCCTTGAACTCGGCCGGGTCGGTGCCACAGGCCTTCATGAAGTTCAGCGCGTTGTCGATCTCCCGCGCGAGCTGCTCGTAGCGCTGCCCGGACGGGGAGGACTTCACGAAGTCCTGGTTCCACGCGTGCACCTGGCGCAGGTCCGCGTAACCACCGGTGGTGAAGGCGCGCACCAGGTTCAGCGTGGAGGCCGACGCGTGGTACATGCGCTTCAGCCGCTCGGGGTCCGGGATCCGGTCCTCTTCGGTGAAGGCGAAGCCGTTGACGGAGTCGCCGCGGTAGGTCGGCAGGGTGACGCCGTCGCGGGTCTCGGTGTCCTTGGAGCGCGGCTTGGAGTACTGGCCCGCGATGCGGCCGACCTTGACGACGGGCACGGAGGCCGCGTACGTCAGGACGGCGCTCATCTGGAGCAGCGTCTTCAGCTTGGCGCGGATGTGGTCGGCGGACACGGCGTCGAAGGCCTCGGCGCAGTCGCCGCCCTGCAGCAGGAACGCCTCGCCCGTGGCGACGGCTCCCAGGCGGGCGCGCAGCTGGTCGCACTCGCCCGCGAAGACGAGCGGAGGATACGACTCGAGGTCCGCGACGACAGCGCGCAGAGCCTCGGCATCGGGGTACGAAGGCTGCTGCGCCGCGGGAAGGTCTCGCCAGGTCGCCTTGGTGGCGGGGGCTTGGATTTCAGCGTTCACGGTCACCTCGTACACATTACGGCGTCCCGCGCCACGTCCGGCCAGGCGCCCACAACGTGAGACAGATATCTCTCGTACCGAGCGCCAACGGCCGGAATCGTCAATTCCGGACATGCCCGGTCGGCGGATCCTTCGCCTCCGCCGGGCGGCTGGGTTAGGGTCGCCCCCATGTACGCGCACTCGAACCAGAACTGGTGGTGGCCCGCTCCCGGCGGCCCACTCCTCGCGCGTACCTGACGACACGACCGACGCGAAGGCCGCCCCGAGGGGCGGCCTTCCGCGTTCGCGCGCGGACCAGGGGCCGCTCCTCCCACCGGAAGGACGCCCCTGCGAATGAATCTCAGCCGCCTGCTCGAAGACTCCTGCCCGCCGTTCGCCCTGCTGCGCCGGCGGACCCCCGGCCGCGACCACGACACCGTCGAGGTGCTGATCGGCGCGGTCCACGAGGCCGAGCACCTCGCCGACCTGCCCGTCGGGGAGCTGCCCACCCTGGCGCTCGTCCCCTTCCGGCAGATCCGGGAGCGCGGGTTCGACGTGCGCGACGACGGCACGCCGCTGAGCGTGCTCGTCGCCGAGGAGACGTACGAGGTCCCGCTCTCCGAGGCGCTGGCCGCGCTGCCCGCGCACGGGGTGCGGGTCGAGGGCGGCGGCTTCGACGTCCCCGACACCGAGTACGCGGCCACCGTGGAGCGCGTCGTCCGGGACGAGATCGGGCGCGGGGAGGGCGCGAACTTCGTCATCCGGCGCACCTACGAGGGCCGCATCGACGGCTTCGGCCGGGCCGACGCCCTCGCGCTGTTCCGGCGGCTGCTGCTGGGCGAGCGGGGCGCGTACTGGACGTACGTCGTCCACACCGGGCAGCGCACGCTGGTGGGGGCCAGCCCCGAGGTGCACGTGCGGATGGCGGGAGGGACGGTCGTGATGAACCCGATCAGCGGGACGTACCGCTACCCGGCCGGCGGGCCCACGGCGGACTCGCTCCTGGCTTTCCTCGGCGACCGCAAGGAGACCGAGGAGCTGTCGATGGTGGTCGACGAGGAGCTCAAGATGATGTGCACCGTCGGCGACATGGGCGGTGTCGTGGTCGGGCCCCGGCTCAAGGAGATGTCCCACCTCGCGCACACCGAGTACGAGCTGCGGGGGCGTTCCTCGCTGGACGTGCGGGAGGTCCTGCGGGAGACCATGTTCGCCGCGACGGTCACCGGTTCACCGGTGCAGAACGCCTGCCGCGTGATCGAGCGGTACGAGAGCGGGGGGCGCGGCTACTACGCGGGCGCGCTGGCCCTGCTGGGCCGGGACGGCTCCGGGGCGCAGACGCTGGACTCCCCCATCCTGATCCGCACCGCCGACATCGCGGCGGACGGTGTGCTGCGGGTGCCGGTCGGGGCCACTCTCGTGCGGCATTCCGACCCGGCGGGCGAGGTGGCGGAGACCCACGCGAAGGCGGCGGGGGTACTGGCGGCGCTCGGGGTCCGGGCGGCGGCGCCTCGGCCCGCCTTCGAGGGGGCGCGGCTCGCGGACGACCCCCGGGTGCAGGCGGCGCTCGCGGCCCGGCGGGCGGACCTGGCCCCCTTCTGGCTCCGGATGCAGGAGCAGCCCTCCTCCCTGACGGGCCACGCGCTGGTGGTGGACGGCGAGGACACCTTCACGGCGATGCTGGCGCACGTGCTGCGGGTGGCCGGACTGGAGGTGACCGTACGCCGCTACGACGATCCGGGACTGCCGGCGGCGGCCCTGGCGTGGGACGGCCCGGTCGTGCTGGGCCCCGGACCGGGCAACCCGGCGGAGTCCTCGGATCCCAGGATGCGGATGCTGCGCACTCTGGCCGCCGGTCTTCTGGCCGGGCACCGGGGCGGCCTGCTCGGGGTCTGCCTGGGGCACGAGCTGCTGGCCGCCGAGCTGGGGCTCGCGCTGGTCCGCAAGGCGGAGCCTGCGCAGGGGGCGCAGACGCCGATCGACCTGTTCGGGGTGCGGGAGGTGGTCGGTTTCTACAACACCTACACCGCGCACTGCTCCGACGAGCGGGCGGCCGAGCTCGGCGCGCGGGGCGTCGAGGTCTCCCGCGACCCGTCGACGGGCGAGGTCCACGCCGTCCGGTCCGTGTCGGGCGGCTTCGCGGGGGTCCAGTTCCACCCGGAGTCGGTCCTCACGCTCCGCGGCGCGGACCTGCTGCGCGACCTCCTGACGGGCGTCATGGCCCCGGTCTGATCGCTGCGCGGGGACCTCTCCCCGCCCCGCCGGGGCGGGGAGAGGTCATGGAGCGTCCGGCACCAGCGTGTTCTCCGAGCGGCGGCCCGCCAGGTAGTCGGCCACGTTGGCGACGGTGGTGTCGATGATCTGGCCCACCGCGTCGGACGTGTAGTACGCCTGGTGCGAGGTGACCACGACGTGCGGGAACGTCACGAGCCTGGCGAGCGTGTCGTCCTTGACGGTCTCCAGGGACTTGTCCTGGAAGAACACCCCGGCCTCCGCCTCGTACACGTCCAGCCCGACCCCCGTGAAACGGCCGGCCCGGAGCTCCGCGACGAGCGCGTCCGTGTCGATCAGCCCGCCGCGGCTGGTGTTCACCAGGATCGCGTCGTCCCGCATCAGCCGCAGCGCCGCCGCGTCGAGGATGTGGTGGGTGGACTCCAGGAGCGGTACGTGCAGGCTGATCAGGTCCGAGGACGCGAGCAGCTCGTCCCTGTCCACGTACTTCATGCCGAGCTCCACGCACGCCGGGTTCTGCGCCACGTCCCAGCCCAGCAGGTTCATCCCGAAGCCGTGCGCGATACGGGTGAACGCCTCGCCGATCCTGCCGGTGCCGAGCACGCCCGCCGTGCGGCCGCGCATGTCCCGGCCCATCAGCCCGTTGAGCCGGAAGTCGAAGTCCCGGGTCCGGTTCGACGCCCGGACGATCCGCCGGTTCACGGCCATCGCCAGGGCCCAGGCGAACTCGGCCACCGAGTAGGGCGAGTAGGTGCAGACCCGGCTCACCGTCATGCCCAGCAGCCGGGCCTCGTCCAGGTCGATGTTGTTGAAGCCCGTGGAACGCTGGGCGATCATCCTCGTCCCGCCCGCGGCCAGGGTCCGCAGCACCCGGCCGCTCAGGTCCGCGTTCACACCGGTGGAGACGATCTCGTACCCGGCCGCGATGGGCGCGGTGTCCTCGCTCAGGAAGACGTCGAGGCAGCGGACCTCGTGCCGGCCGGCGAAGGCGCGTTCCAGGAGCGGCTTCTCGTCGGCGGTCACACCGAATGCCAGGATCTCCACGCCAGCTCCACTACGTCGACGGACCACGGGCCGTTCTTCACCCTACGGCCCGTCCCCCCGGGTCGCCCGCCGCTCAGCCGAAGAAGACCCCGACCTCCGCGTACAGCGCCGGATCCACCGTCTTCAGCTTGGCCGTGGCCTCGGCGATCGGCACGCGGACGATGTCCGTCCCCTTGAGCGCGACCATCTTGCCGAAGTCCCCGTCGCGCACCGCGTCGATCGCGTGCAGCCCGAACCGGGTCGCGAGCCACCGGTCGAAGGCGCTGGGCGTACCGCCCCGCTGGATGTGCCCCAGTACCGTCGTGCGGGCTTCCTTCCCGGTCCGCGCCTCGATCTCCTTCGCCAGCCACTCGCCCACGCCCGACAGCCGGACGTGGCCGAAGGGGTCCTTGGTGCCGTCCTTGAGCACCATGTGCCCGTCCTTGGGCATCGCCCCCTCCGCGACCACCACGATCGGCGCGTAGCTCGCCTTGAAGCGGGAGGTCACCCAGGCGCAGACCTGGTCCACGTCGAAGCGCTGCTCCGGGACGAGGATGACGTTGGCGCCGCCCGCGAGCCCCGAGTGCAGCGCGATCCAGCCGGCGTGCCGCCCCATGACCTCGACGACCAGGACCCGCATGTGCGACTCGGCCGTGGTGTGCAGCCGGTCGATGGCCTCGGTCGCGATGCCGACGGCGGTGTCGAAGCCGAAGGTGTAGTCCGTCGCGGACAGGTCGTTGTCGATGGTCTTCGGCACGCCGACGCAGGGGATGCCGTAGTCCTCGTACAGCTCGGCCGCGACCCCGAGGGTGTCCTCGCCGCCGATCGCGATGAGCGCGTCCACCTCGTACTTGGCGAGGTTGTCCTTGATGTCGCGCACGCCGTTCCCCGTCTTGAACGGGTTGGTGCGCGAGGAGCCGAGGATGGTGCCGCCCCGGGGCAGGATCCCGCGGACGGCGGGGATGTCCAGGGGAACGGTGGCGCCCGAGGCCGCGCCCCGCCAGCCGTCCTTGAATCCGATGAACCCGTATCCGTACTCCTGCTCGCCCTTGCGGACGACGGCCCGGATCACCGCGTTGAGCCCGGGGCAGTCGCCGCCGCCGGTCAGCACTCCGACCTTCATTGAATCTCCCTTCGCCATGACGGTCACGCTAATGGTGACGCAGGTCACAACGAGGGCTCTGGAGGGGGCGCTTCAGGTGGAATCGCGGGGCGTTGCGTACGCCCGTTCACTCGTACGAGGACGTAAGTACCCCGGGTGCCTCAGACCTCGTACACGGCGCCCGCGTACGCCAGGTCGATCGGGCCGTCGTAGAC
>NZ_JBHJTK010000048.1:49512-50924 GCF_042267665.1 Streptomyces sp. NPDC056224 | reverse complement strand
CCCTGGGTGGGGGGCGGGCCCGCCCCCGCGCGGGGCCCCCCCCCCCCGGCCACTCAACCGATCATCCGATCAGAGCAGTCCGTCCCACATCTGCTCCAGCAGCACCGACCACCAGCTCTCCGGAGAAGCCAGCGCCGCACTGTCCAGCCCCGCCAGATTCGCCTGGAAATCGACGGTCCAGCGCCCCGCCTGTTCCGGCGTCAGATGCTGCCGAAGCCGCCACATGTGCCCCAGCATCGCCAGGGACCGTACGAACTGCGGCAGGCTGGAGTTCACGAACTGCGGCGGCACCGGAGCACCGCCCGGACCGCCCTCCACCGGCACCGCAACGATGTGCGCGGTGCCGTACTGCACGCACAGCGCCTTGCCGAAGTCGCTGCCGACAACGAGGTACGAGCCCGCGTCCGAAGCCGGCGCCACCTGCCGCTGCGCGGCCATCTCGGCCAGCGTCGGCACCGGCTGGCCCGGCACCGCCTGCGCCCAGAAGAACGGCCCGAAATCGATGGGCAGGCCCGACCACATCAGCGTCTGCGCCACGATCTCCGGAACACCCTGACGGGACACCGCCCGCTGGTCGAAGCGGAACACGCCCTGCGGGCCGAACGCCCCCGCCAGCTCCTGCGCGATCGCGTCCAGCGGGATCGCCGGCTGGAGCGGAACCTGCGGCAGGGGCACCCGTACCGGCGCGGGCCGCGCGGGACCGTCCGCCACCTGGTGCAGCTCGCCCTGATGGGTGAGCAGATGGCGCATGCCCTGCTGACGGCCCGCATGGTCCTTGCCGTACGGGGCCACGCTGGTGATCCGCACCTGCGGCCAGGTCTCCCGGATCATCCGGGCGCAGTAACCGCCGGGCAGCTCGCAGGACTCCAGCTCGGTGTGCAGTTCCAGCACCTGCTGCGGCGGCACGTTCATGGCGCGCAGCTCGTACAGGATCTGCCACTCGGGGTGCGGGGTGCCGGGTGCGGAACGGCGGATGAGCTGCTGCTCGGAGCCGTCGGGCGCGCGGTAGCGCAGTACTGCCTGGTAGCCGGGGCCGACCGTGGGCACACCCGTGTGCGCCGGGGGCTGCGCGACGGGACCGGCCGGCGCCGGACCGGGCGGACCGGGAGGCGCGGGCGGCTGACCCGTCACCGCGGGACCCGCCAGCATCGTCGCGGCATGATCGAGCCCACGCCCCACCGAACCCCCCGCACCACCGGGAACACCCGGAGCACCGGGCGGACCGGGAGGCGCCGGCGGCTGACCCGTCACCGCGGGACCCGCCAGCATCGTCGCGGCATGATCGAGCCCACGCCCGACCGAACCCCCCGCACCACCGGGCGCACCGGGCGCACCAGGAGGACCGGGCGGACCAGGAGGCTGCGGCGCACCGGCACCCGGAACCCCGGGCGGACCAGGAGGCGCCACGGGCT
>NZ_JBHJTK010000048.1:0-49414 GCF_042267665.1 Streptomyces sp. NPDC056224 | reverse complement strand
CTGACCCGTCACCGCAGGACCCGCCAGCATCGTCGCGGCATGATCGAGCCCACGCCCCACCGAACCCCCCGCACCACCGGGAACACCCGGAGCACCAGGAGGACCGGGCGGACCAGGAGGCTGCGGCGCACCGGCACCCGGAACCCCGGGCGGACCAGGAGGCGCCACGGGCTGACCCGTCACCGCAGGACCCGCCAGCATCGTCGCGGCATGATCGAGCCCACGCCCCACCGAACCCCCCGCACCACCGGGAACACCCGGAGCACCGGGAGGACCAGGAGGCGTCGCCGGCCGACCCGCGCCCGGACCCCCCGCACCACCGGCGGCTCCACCCTCGCCGGAGCCCGGCCGGGAGACCCGGGCCTTGCTCGTCGGCGCGTCGGCGATGCTCTCCGCCTGCGGCCCCAGCGCCGGCACCACGGCGGTCCTCGGCAGCTGGCTGCCACCCGGCATCAGCGTGGTCTGCGCCTCCGGCGCCACCCGGGACGACGGCGCCTCGTCCAGGTCCGACCCGGACAACGGCGGCGCGAACACGGTCGCGGGCAGCGGCACGGACGCGTCGTCCGCGCCGGGGTTCACATCGGTCCCGGCCCACGGCGTGGCCCCGGTCGGAACGGCCGCCGCGGCAGCCACCGGAACCCCGTCATTGGCGGTCGGCTCGTACGGGACCTCCTCCCCGCGCCGCAGCGGCACCGCGTCCACGGGCACCGGAGCCGGCGCCGAGGCGGCGGCAACGGCCTCCACGGGAACGGCCGGAGCCCTATCGGGAGCCGGGTCGGCCGGAGCCTGCGCCGACGAAGACGAAGGCGAAGACGAGGCCGAAGACGAAGACGCGGCAGCCGGAATCCCCGCCCGGTCCGCCGCCTCCTGCAGCCACTCCGGCGGACTCAGCATGAACGACGTCTGCTCCGAGTCGATCCGCGGCGGCGGGACCGAAGCCTCCGAAACCGCCGCGGCAGCCGTCGCCCCGTACTCCTCCTCGTACCGGCGGATCACCTCACCCACCGGGAGCCCCGGCCACAGCGTCACCTCGCCGCTGTCCCGCGCGATGACCAGCCGCTGCCGCCCACCACCGGACACCGGAGCGGCCGCACGGTCCTCCGCCCACACCACGAACCCGAGCCCGAACTCCCGCACACGCACCTCGCGGTGCTGGTACGCGGGCACATCACCGTTGATCCACTCCTCGGCGCGCTCCTGCGCCTGCGCAAATGTCACCACCGCGCCGTCACCCCTCATCCGAACCGGCACGCACCGCGCCCGTCGGCCCCGCCAAGGGAACCGAGCGCGCGAATCCGCCGTCCACCATCAGACCGGCCACCGTCTCAAGCTCCGGCGGATTACCCGCCAACCGCTCCAGAAAGGCGTCGAAATCACCGCCGCACGGCAGCAACAGCCGCTCCACGCGCTCCTGCACCGACCAGCCGTCCTGGTCGCGCGCGTCGTCGTACGGGGAGAACCACACCGAACCTGCGCCCTCGCCCTTCACCTTCAGGGCGAGCAGGCCCCCCTGCACGAATGCCACGCACAGGTAGTCCTTCGTCAGGTGGTCCCGCAGACACTTGTTGACGTACACGAGGTCGTTGACCGCGGCCTCCTCACGCACCGTGAAGAACGGCTGGTCCACCAGCAGGCCGAGATCCACGTCCAGCGCCGCACCGACCGGCGCGCAGCCGCCCGCGGCCTTCAGGAACGAGCGGTACGCCTCCGGCAGCCGGTAGCCGAGGTCCTCCTCGATCCCCTGCACCTGCTGCTCCGAGACCGACACCACCGACTTGGGCAGCCCCAGATGCGCCGGGCGCAGCTCCTGCAACGGCCGCGTCCCGCGCTTGGTGTGGTCCACCGGCGCCGTCGTCAGCCCCGCGTGATGCCGCAGCAGCGCCTTCACCTCGACCGGGACCAGCTCCATCCGCCGCGAACCCGACACGTGGTGCCAGGTCCAGCCGTGCGGGGTCGCCACCGGACCGACCGTGTCCCACAGATCGTGCCCGGCCGCCTTCATCGCGGCGTTCGCGGACACGTAGTCCGTCAGCCGCAACTCGTCCACGCCGAAGCCCTCCGGCGGCTCCGCGATCTCCACGGCCGCGCGCGCGTACGGGGAGAAGTCCGGATGCCCGTTGCCGCCCATCCGTACTCCGTGGGGATGCCGAGCAGCCCGGACCGGGTCCGGGAAATGCACGACCTGCCCCGAATAAGCGGCGTTGGGTGGCGCGGCCTGCTGCCCGAGCCGACCTGTCGTCATGGCGGTAGCCCCCTGCTGGATCTGGCTGGTTCACCACAGCCTATGCGCTGGGGCAAGGGGCTCACCCGCGCACGACCGGCGCACCCGGCCGACGGCCGGGAACATCCGATTTGATACGAATATTCGACCCCGCTTCCGCATCACAGGGGACATTTGGCAGGCTGTCCCCTCAGCACGGGGGCGTGCGCGACAGCGGCCACCACCGCCGCCACGGGAGGGAAAGCGCAACCATGCACAACACGGCAACACGCACAGATCCGGCCGACCCCACCCCGGGAACGCCCGGACCATCAGGCCCGCCCGGACCACCCGCACCGGTAGGACCACCGGTCCCCATGCCACCACCCGCCACCGCCACCGACACCGGCGGCCCCACGGGCGACCCCCGCCTGCGCTGGAGCAGCACCGACGGCCGCCCCGCCGCACCCGTCCTGCGCTTCCGCCGCGACGGCATCCTCCCCACCATCGCCGCCGCCCTCTCCGTACGCGGCGAAACCCTCACCGGCACCGCCGGCAAAGCCGACCACCCACCCGTACTCCACCCCCTCGTACAGGACTTCCTCGACACCCTCACCAGCGGCCAGCGCGAACGGTTCACCGGCCGGTGTCCGGAAGCGATCCTGCTCTCCCGCCACCTCGCCGCCGTCGAAGGCGCCCGCTCCCGGCGCGCCTCCCGCAAACCCCTCTCCCCGAGCGAAGCCCGCCGCTCCCTCAAACACGCGAAGATCACCGCCCGCCGCATCCGCGAGGACGGCGACCCCCTCCACGGCAGCTACGCACCCCCCTGCCGCTCCTGCGACGCACTCCTCGCCCACTTCGGCGTACGCCCCGTCGACCTCACCCCCTCCGAGTAGCCATGACCGCCGCCTCAGCCTCCTACGACCGCTCCTCGGCCACCCGCTTCCCCGTCGCCGTGGACTCAGCCCTGCGCACCGCCGGCTGGGAGCCCGGCCGCTGGGACATCAAACAGGCCGAATTCTGGGCCGACGCCCTCCGCGACCACACCACCCCCGCCGGACACCGGCACGAGGTCTTCCCCGCCGCCGTCGAGGCCTGGGCCGAATTCGGCGGCCTCACCGTGGGCGCCCCCGGCACGGGCCGCCAAATAGCCCCCGTCGCCATCCACCTCGACCCGCTCACCGGCCTGCACCTCGCCCGCACCTTCGCCGACCTCGGCCGCGCCCTGTCCACCCAGCTCTGCCCGCTCGGCGTCGAAGCCGACGCGGGCTCCCACCTCGCCATCGACCGCGAAGGCCGCGTCTACGGCATCGACCACACCGGCGACTGGTACCTCGGCGGCAGCCTCGACGAGGCCCTCAACCTCCTCCTCACCGGCCTCCAGCCGACCCGCCTCACCACCGGCCAGGACCCCGCTCCGTAACGGCCGGACGAACCGGCCCCCGAATCGCCGCCCGGCCGGAGCCCTCACACGAGGGAAGCGGCGAACCGCGCCACCACCCCCGACAGGACTACGGACAACGGCCCGGCAGCACCGCCGACACCTTGAAACCCCCCGCGTCCGTCGGCCCCGAGACGAACACCCCACCCAGCCCGAGCACCCGCTCCCGCATCCCCACCAGCCCGTTGCCCCCACTGGGCAGACCCGGCTCCGCGGCCATCCCGTCACAAGGCCCGTTCTCCACCTGCATCGCCACCTCCCCCTCCCGGTGCGCGAGCCGTACGGTCACCCGCGCCCCGGGAGCGTGCTTGTGACAGTTGGTGAGCGCCTCCTGCACCACCCGGTACGCCGTCTGCTCCACCTCCGCCGCGTACCCCGCCCCCTCGCCCAGCACCACCATCTCCACAGCCATCCCGGCCGCCCGCGACTGCCCCACCAGCACCTCCAGCTCATCCAGCGAAGGCCCCTCGTCCAAGCCCCCCGCCCGCGCGACCGCCGCGGCGGCCACGGCCGCCACCGCCGCCACCGCCGCCACGGCCGGCTTCACCGGCTTCACCGGCGTCTCCGCGGCCCGCAGGACCCCCAGCATCTGCCGCAACTCCGTCAGCGCCTGCCGGCCCATGTCCCCCACCAGCGCGGCGTTCTTCGCGGCCCGCGCCGGATCCTTCGCCGCGATCGCCTCCAACGCCGCCGCGTGCACCACCATCAACGACACCCGGTGCGCCACGACGTCGTGCATCTCCCGCGCGATCCGGGTCCGCTCCTCCGTACGGGCCCACTCGGCCCGCTCCTCCGCCCGGTCCGCCAGCAGCGACAACTCCCGCTCCAGCGAGTCCGCCCGCTCCTGCAAGCTCTCCATCAGCCGCCGCCGGGCCCCGATGTACAGCCCGAACAGCACCGGCGGCACGGTCAGCGCCACCGCCACGAACCCGGACAGCGCGACCACGAGCACGGGGTCGGCCTCGACGCCACCCCTCGTCCGCAGGTACATCACCACGAAGGTCGCGGCCAGCGACATCGAGGCCAGCGTGGCGATGATCCGCCGCGGCACCTCGGAGGAGGCCAGCGTGTACAGCCCCACCACCGCGAGCAGGAACCCCATCGCGGCCGGCGCCACGGCTATCCCCACCAGCACCACGGCGACCGGCCACCGCCGCCGCAGCACGAGCACGGCCCCCACCGCGAACCCGAACAGCACCCCGGCCACGGTCGGCACCCCGGCGTCACGCGCGAAGCCGACGCCCTCCCACGCGCACTCCAGGGCGGACACCCCGCCGAGCACCACGTCCCCGACGGCATCCCGCCGCCGCGCCCACCACAAAGGCGGCCCAGCGCGGCCTTGCTCTTCCCCCGTACTGGTCATGCCGACCAGCGTACGCAGCGCCCGCAGCACACCGACGGCCGAATTTCCGGCAACCCGACGGTAATCGCACGTACGACTGAATCGTTCGCTGACCGGGACCTGAATCCCGCATTCCGGACGACATTGAGGCCATGACCGACATCCGACGCCGCCCCGGTGACGGCACCGGCGGCCTCCGCACGGGCGCCGCGACCTTCGAATCCCTCCGCGAACAGGCGGTGGCCCTGCGCCGCGAGGGCCTCAGCCGCCGCGAGATCCGCGACCGCCTGGCCGTCCACAACAACGACATCCTCAACCGGCTCCTGGAGGGCGAGCCGCCCCCGGAATGGACCAAGCGCCCCAACGCCAAGGACGACCTGCGCGACCGGGCCCGCGAGCTCCGCCTCCAGGGCCTGACCTACGACCGGATCCAGGCCGAGCTCGGCTGCTCGAAGAGCTCGATCTCCCTCTGGGTCCGCGACCTCCCGAAGCCGGAGCGCCGGCGAACCACCGAGGAGGCTTCGGACATCGCCAAGCGCGGCTGGGAACGGACCCTCGCGGTACGGGACGAGGAGAGGCAGCGCACGAAGCGCCAGGCGGCGGCCGAGATCGACGCCCTATCGGACCGAGAGCTGTTCATCCTGGGTGTCGGCCTCTACTGGGCGGAGGGGAGCAAAGACAAACCCTACGACCGGCGCGAGAGGGTGATCTTCACCAACAGCGACCCCGACATGATTCGCGTCTACCTCACCTGGCTGCGCCGGCTCGGGGTGAAGGGCGAGCACCTGCGCTACTCCATCATGATCCACGAGACGGCCGACGTCACACGTGCAGAGGAATTCTGGGCCCGCTTCGTCGGCGTGGGCGCAGGGCGATTCCTCAAGACGACCCTCAAGGGGCACAGCCCCAAGACGACTCGGAAGAACACCGGCGAGAACTACTACGGGTGCCTGGCGATTCGCGTCCTTCAAAGCGCCGGTCTGTACCGTCGCATCGAAGGGTGGTGGTGCGGCATAGTAGGGGCTGCATCCGAAGCCGATCATCGGAATCGGACATAGCAGGGCGAACCATCCCGGATCGTCTAAGGGCAGGACAAATGGTTTTGGTCCATTGAATGAGGGTTCGAATCCTTCTCCGGGAGCTCCCAGAGCACTGATGCTCAGATTCGGGTCCTGACCTTCGCGGTCGGGACCCGCGTTCATGAGGGGCCGCCAAGCCCCCGGTATCCTGCACGGGTCCACCCCCGAAGCCGAAGGGCATCCCCGTGAGCGCCAACCGCCCGGCAGCCGTCGTCGTACTCGCAGCGGGTGAAGGCACCCGCATGAAGTCGGCCACTCCCAAGGTTCTGCACGAGATCTGCGGGCGCTCGCTCGTCGGTCACGTCGTCGCCGCCTCCCGTGAGCTGGACCCCGCCCACCTCGTCGTGGTCGTCGGACACGCCCGGGAGCAGGTCACCGCCCACCTCGGTGCGATCGACGCCGGTGTGCGCACGGCCGTCCAGTACGAGCAGAACGGCACCGGCCACGCCGTCCGGATGGCCCTCGAGGAGCTCGGCGGGGTCGTCGACGGGACCGTGATCGTCGTCTGCGGCGACACCCCGCTGCTGACCGGCGAGACCCTCAGGCAGCTCGCGGCGACGCACGGGGCCGACGGCAACGCCGTCACCGTGCTCACCGCCGAGGTGCCGGACTCCACCGGCTACGGGCGCATCGTCCGGGACGCCGGCGGCGCCGTGACGGCCATCGTCGAGCACAAGGACGCCACCGACACCCAGCGCGCCATCCGCGAGATCAACTCCGGCGTCTTCGCCTTCGACGGCGCCCTGCTCGCCGACGCGCTCGGCAAGGTGCGCACCGACAACAGCCAGGGCGAGGAGTACCTCACCGACGTGCTGGGGATCCTGCGCGAGGCGGGGCACCGCGTCGGCGCGGCCGTGGGCAGCGACCACCGCCAGATCCTGGGCATCAACAACCGCGTCCAGCTCGCCGAGGCCCGCGCCCTGCTGAACGCGCGGCTGCTGGAGCAGGCCATGCTCGCGGGTGTCACGGTCGTGGACCCGGCCAGCACGTTCGTGGACGTCACCGTCACCTTCGGGCAGGACGCCCTCGTCCACCCGGGGACGCAGCTCCTGGGCGCCACCCACATCGCCGAGGGGGCCGAGGTCGGCCCGAACACCCGGCTGAAGGACACCCGGGTGGGCCGGGGGGCGCGCGTGGACAACACGGTGGCCGACGGCGCCGTCGTCGGCGAGCTGGCTTCCGTGGGGCCGTTCGCGTACCTGCGTCCGGGGACGGTCCTCGGCACGAAGGCCAAGGCCGGTACGTACGTGGAGATGAAGAACGCGACGATCGGCGAGGGCACCAAGGTGCCGCACCTGTCGTACGTGGGTGACGCGACGATCGGCGAGTACACGAACATCGGCGCGGCGAGCGTCTTCGTGAACTACGACGGTGAGCACAAGCACCACACCACCGTCGGCTCACACTGCAAGACGGGCTCGGACAACATGTTTGTGGCGCCCGTCACCATCGGGGACGGCGCCTACACGGCGGCCGGGTCGGTGATCACCAAGGACGTTCCGCCCGGTGCGCTGGCCGTGGCCCGTGGCCAGCAGCGGAATATCGAGGGCTGGGTGGCCCGCAAGCGTCCGGGAAGCGCTGCCGCGACGGCGGCTCAGTCGGCGGTCGAGGTGGACTCCGACGGCCGTTGAGGTGAACTGACCGGAAACGGGTACGCCTGGGACGGCGTACCGTGATAGGTGCACGCAATTCGGCTGGCTCACCGTGTGCGGGACGGACGCGCACGGGGGCGAGCAGCTTTCAACACGTCTGAGGAGACAGTGCTGTGACCGGGATCAAGACGACCGGCGAGAAGAAGCTGATGCTCTTCTCCGGCCGCGCCCACCCCGAGCTGGCCGAGGAGGTCGCGCACCAGCTGGGCGTCGGCCTCGTGCCGACCAAGGCTTTCGACTTCGCGAACGGTGAGATCTACGTCCGCTTCCAGGAGTCGGCTCGTGGCGCGGACTGCTTCCTGATCCAGAGCCACACGGCTCCGATCAACAAGTGGATCATGGAGCAGCTGATCATGATCGACGCGCTGAAGCGCGCGTCGGCTCGCTCCATCACCGTGATCATCCCCTCCTACGGGTACGCCCGCCAGGACAAGAAGCACAAGGGCCGCGAGCCGATCTCGGCCCGCCTGGTCGCGGACCTGCTGAAGACCTCGGGTGCGGACCGCATCCTGACGGTCGACCTGCACACCGACCAGATCCAGGGCTTCTTCGACGGCCCGGTGGACCACCTTTCGGCCCTGAACGTCCTCGCGGACTACGTGGGTGCCAAGGTGGACCGCACCAAGCTGACGATCGTCTCCCCGGACGCCGGCCGTGTGCGTGTGGCCGACCGCTGGTGCGACCGTCTGGACGCGCCGCTGGCGATCGTGCACAAGCGCCGCGACAAGGACGTCGCCAACCAGGTGACGGTCCACGAGGTCGTCGGTGAGGTCAAGGGCCGCGTCTGCGTCCTGGTCGACGACATGATCGACACGGGTGGCACCATCTGCGCCGCGGCCGACGCGCTGTTCGCGCACGGTGCCGAGGACGTCATCGTGACGGCCACGCACGGCATCCTGTCGGGCCCGGCGGCCGACCGTCTGAAGAACTCCAAGGTCAGCGAGTTCGTCTTCACGAACACCCTGCCGGACCCGTCCGACCTGGAGCTCGACAAGATCACGGTGCTGTCGATCGCCCCGATGATCGCGCGCGCGGTGCGCGAGGTCTTCGAGGACGGCTCGGTCACCAGCCTGTTCGAAGAGCAGCAGTAGGCGTCACAGCAGATCTCTCTGCTGTGATCATTTTTGTGGGCGGCCTCCCCGCCGGGTAGACTCATGAAGTTGCTCGGCGAGGGAGGCCGCACTTTCATGTGCGGGCACTCCGTTATCGACGCGCTCTTCGTAGCAGGCCGTTCCGGCCGGGTGACCGTTGTCCTTTTTCCGTCACCCCACGAGGAGTGAGCATGTCCGAGGTCAAGCTTTCCGCCAAGCTCCGTGACACCTTCGGCAAGGGCTCTGCCCGCCAGGCCCGTCGTGACGCCCTGACCCCGGGTGTCATCTACGGCCACGGCACCGAGCCGAAGCACGTCAACGTCGACGCCCACGCCCTGCAGCTGGCGCTGCGCACCCCGAACGTCCTGATCTCCCTGGACATCGCGGGCGAAGGCACCGAGCTGGTCATCCCGAAGGCCGTGCAGAAGCACCCGCTGAAGCGTTCGGTCTCCCACGTCGACTTCCTGATCGTCAAGAAGGGCGAGAAGGTCACCGTCGACGTCGCGATCGTCACCGAGGGCGAGCTGGCCGCCGGCGGCAACATGCTGGAGACCCTCCAGAACACCATCTCCGTCGAGGCCGAGGCCACCCACATCCCGACCGAGGTCACCGTCTCGATCGCGGGCCTGGAGGCCGGCGCCACCATCCACGCCAAGGACCTGGTCCTCCCGGCCGGCACCACCCTGGCCGTCGACGGCGACATCGCCGTGCTGCAGGTCGTGGCCCCGCAGGCCGAGGAGCCGGCCGCCGAGGCCGAGGGCACCGAGGCCTGAGCCTCGCCTTCTTCCCTCAGCAGTTGCTGACCGACCGCCGTCCGGCTCCACTGGAGCGGGACGGCGGTCGTGTTTCGCCCAGGACCTAAGGAGCTTTTGATGTCGGACGACGCGGCGCCCTGGCTGATCGTCGGCCTCGGCAATCCGGGGCCGGAGTACGCGGGCAACCGCCACAACATCGGTTTCATGGTGGCCGATCTGCTGGCGGAGCGGATCCGCGGGAAGTTCAAGGCGCACAAGGCCCGGGCGCAGGTGGTCGAGGGCCGGATGGGTCCGCCGGGGCCGGCCAACCGCCGGGTGGTGCTGGCGAAGCCGATGACGTACATGAATCTGTCCGGCGGTCCGGTGACGGCGTTGCGTGATTTCTACAAGGTGCCGGTGGAGCGGATCGTCGCGGTGCACGACGAGCTCGACATCGACTATCCGACGCTGCGGCTGAAGCTGGGTGGCGGGGACAACGGCCACAACGGCCTGAAGTCGATGACGAAGGCGATGGGCCCGGACTACCACCGGGTGCGGTGCGGGATCGGTCGGCCGCCGGGCCGGATGCAGGTGGCGGATTTCGTGCTGAAGGACTTCTCCTCGACGGAGCGCAAGGAGCTGGACTGGTTCGTGGACCGGGCGGCGGATGCGGTGGAGTGTCTGATCGCGGAGGGGCTGGAGCGCGCGCAGTCGGCGTACAACTCCTGAGTGGCCGGGGGGTGCGGACCGATCGTTACTTCGGACATACCGTCATACAGGCACACAGGAGCGTACGAATACCGACGAGTACCTCTTGACCGGTGCGGGGCGTCATCAGCAAGCTGAGCGGCGCCACCCCCACGGCCCATTGTCCTCACTTGTGCCAGAGGTACTCCATGTCCCCTTCCAGGATGCGCCGGGCGGCCTTCGCCGTGGCCGCGACCTCCCTCGTCCTCGCCGCCGGCGCGACTCCCGCTCTCGCCACCGACGCGTACACCGTTCCGCTGCACCAGCAGCTCCCCATCACCGCGGCTTCGTTCGGATCGACGGAGAAGAAGTGCGCTGACATACCGTCGACCCAGGACGGGTGGCACTTCATCGCTCCGGGCAACCCCAACGACATCTCCTTCGTGGAGCTGACGGTGACGTTCGAGCCCGGCGGCCAGAAGGTGGTCACCTCCTTCGGCCCGCCGAACGACAACCACGCCTACGTGGCTTCCGAGCCCGGCGCCAAGCTCACCTCGGCCGTCGCCAAGGTGAAGGGCGGCAACCTGGAGTGGTTCAACCTGTCGCACACCTGCCCGTCGACCGTGACGCCGAGCGGGACGCCTTCGCAGACCCCTTCGAAGACCCCGTCCGGTACGCCGTCCGGTTCGGCGTCGGGCACGCCCTCGGGCACCCCGTCGACGACGCCGTCGCGGTCGGTCTCCCCCTCCGGGTCGGTGACCCCGAGTCAGAGCGTGAGCGGTACCCCGTCGGGTACGCCGAGCGCCACGGCGACCTCGCCGGCCCCGGTCCCCGGCGGTGACCTGGCCAACACCGGTTCCGGCCTGCCGGTCGCCCTGGTTTCGACGCTGGCCGTCGCGCTGGTCTCGGCCGGTGGGGTGCTGGTGGTCCGCCGCCGCCGCCGCACGCAGTCGTAGCCGTAGCCGTTACACGGTTGGCCCGTAAGGGCGAAGCCCCCGCACCGTCGGTGCGGGGGCTTCGCCGTGTCCGTGGGCGGTCGCGGAGTCAGCCGGTGTTGCGCAGGCCGGCGGCGACGCCGTTGACGGTGAGCAGCAGAGCGCGGGCGAGCAGCGGGTCCGGCTCCTCCCCGCGGGCGGCGGCGGCGCGCTGGCGGGCGAGGAGGGAGACCTGGAGGTAGGAGATGGGGTCGAGGTAGGCGTCGCGTACGGCGAAGGTCTGCTGGAGCACCGGGTGGGAGTCGAGGAGCTTCTCGCCGCCGGTGATGCGCAGGACTTCGCGGACGGTGAGTTCGTGCTCGGCCTCGATGCGGGTGAAGACCTGCTTAAGGTGTTCGGGTACGAGGGTGTCGACGTAGTGGCGGGCGATGCGCAGGTCGGTCTTGGCCAGCGTCATCTCGACGTTGGACAGGAAGTTGCGGAAGAAGTGCCAGCGCTCGCCCATTTCGGCGAGGACGTCGCCCCGGCCGGCTTCGCGCAGGGCCTTGAGGCCGGAGCCGACGCCGTACCAGCCGGGGACGATCTGGCGGGACTGGGTCCAGCCGAAGACCCACGGGATGGCGCGCAGGCCGTCCAGGCCGGCGCCGGAGTCGGGGCGGCGGGAGGGGCGCGAGCCGAGGTGGAGGTCGGCGAGCTGGTCGACCGGGGTCGCGGCGAAGAAGTACGCGGGGAGGTCCGGGTCCTCGACGAGTGCGCGGTAGGCGGCGTGCGCGGCGTCGGAGACGGTGTCCATGGCCGCGTCCCAGCGGGCGAGGTCGTCGTGGGACTGGCGGGGCGCGGTGTGCAGGGCGGAGGCCTGCAGGGTGGCCGCGACGGTGAGTTCGAGGTTCTCGCGGGCGAGGGAGGGAACGAGGTACTTGTCGGAGATGACCTCGCCCTGTTCGGTGACCTTGATCTCGCCTTCGAGGGTGCCCCAGGGCTGGGCGAGGATCGCGTCGTGGGAGGGGCCGCCGCCGCGGCCGACGGTGCCGCCGCGGCCGTGGAAGAGGCGCAGGCGGACGCCGTAGCGGTGGGCGACGTCGCGCAGCCGGCGCTGGGCGCGGTGGATCTCCCACTGGCTGGTGGTGATGCCGCCGAACTTGCTGGAGTCGGAGTAGCCGAGCATGACCTCCTGGACGTCGCCGCGCAGGGAGACCAGGCGCCGGTAGGAGGGGTCGGCGAGCATTTCGTCGAGGATGACGTCGGCGGCGCGCAGCTCGTCGGTGGTTTCCAGGAGCGGGACGATGCCGATCTTGGCCCAGCCGCTGTGGAGGTCGATGAGGCCGGCTTCGCGGGCCAGCACCGCGGCGGCGAAGACGTCGTCGGCGCCCTGGCACATCGAGATGATGTAGGACTCGATGACCTCGGGGCCGAACTTCTCGAAGGCGTCCTTGATGGCGGAGAAGACGCCGAGGGTCTTGTGGCCGGCGGCGTCGAGGGGGGCCGGGGTGGGGGCGAGCGGCCGGCGTGAGCGGAGTTCCTTGGCGAGCAGCTTCTGCCGGTAGTCGCGGGGCATGTCGGCGTAGCGCCAGGATTCCTCGCCGAGCCGGTCGAAGAGCTGGCCCAGCGCGTGGTGGTGGGCGTCGGCGTGCTCGCGTACGTCCATGGTGGCGAGCTGGAGGCCGAAGGCGGCCAGGGTGCGGATGGTGCGGTCCATGCGGCCGTCGGCGAAGAGCGCGCCGCGGTGTTCGCGCAGGGACGTCTGGATGAGGGTGAGGTCGGTGAGCAGTTCGGCGGTGCCGAGGTAGTCGCGGCCTTCCTCGTGCGGGATGCCCTTGGCGAGGCGCTCGCGGGTGTTGAGGAGCTTCTGGCGGATGCAGGTGGCCTTGAGGCGGTAGGGCTCCTCGGCGTTGAGCCGCTTGTAGCGCGGGCTGATCTCGGGGAGGCGTTCGAGGTCGGCCTGGAGGGAGGCGAGGAGTTCCTCGGTGGCCCCGGTGTAGCGGATCGAGTTGGACAGCAGTCCGCGCAGGAAGTCGATGAGTTCCAGGGCGTCGGTGATGCCGTGTTCGTGCTGGAGGATCAGGACGTCCCGGGTCACGTCGGGGGTGACGTTGGGGTTGCCGTCGCGGTCTCCGCCGATCCAGGTGCCGAAGGTCAGCGGGCGGGTGCCCGCGGGCAGCTCGACGCCGACGCGCTGGAGCTCGGCGGCGAGGTCCTCCAGTACGTCTCCCACCGCGCCGGCGTGCAGCTCGTCGAGGTAGTAGATGGCGTTGCGGGCTTCGTCGGCGGGCTCGGGGCGTACGACGCGCAGTTCGTCGGTCTGCCAGACGAGGTCGATGTTCTCGGCGAGGCGCAGGTCGTGGCGGCGGCGGTCGCCGGCGCCGGTGACGGGCTCCTCCAGGAGGGCGGCGATGCGGCGCAGCTTGTTGAGGACGCTGCGGCGGGCCGCCTCGGTGGGGTGTGCGGTGAAGACGGGCCGGACGTTGAGGTTCTTGACCGTCTCGCGCAGGTGCTCGGGGTCGGCGTCCTTGAGCATGTCGGCGGTGCGGGCGAGGAGCCCGCCTTCGGCGGCGCGGTGGGCGCGCAGTTCCTTGCCGCGGTGCACCTGCTCGGTGACGTTGGCGAGGTGGAAGTAGGTGGAGAAGGCGCGTACGAGCTTGGCGGCGGTCTCCAGGTCGGTGTCGCCGAGGAGGGCGGCGGCGGCCTCGCCGTCGGTGCGGGTGAGGGCGCGGACGCGTTCGACGAGGTCGAGGAGGTCCTGGCCTTCCTGGCGGACGAGGGTCTCCCCGAGGAGGTCGCCGAGGCGGCGGATGTCGGCCCGCAGCTCCGCGTTGGCGGTGGCGGCCGGGGTGACGGGGGCCTGGCCCTGGGGGGCCTGGTCAGCACTGCTCACAGGTGCGGCTCCTTGCAGTGTTCGAGCGCTACTGGGCGGTGGGCTCCCGGCCGTGCGCGGGTGCGCTGCATCGCCTCCCCCAGACTACGTCCGGGGGGATCCCCACCTGCTGCACAGCTCGGGCTGCCCGTGCGGACCGCGCTGTCCGACGGGACCAGGATAGGTGTCCGGGGCGCGTGCCTGGGCAAATGTCTCAGCAGGCGGCTACGAACGGCTCGCGGCTCGCTGTGGTGCGCTCGCCGCGGTGCGCTCGTCCGGCCGCTTCGCCGGCGTCGGGCCCGCTTCGCCGCCGTCCGGCCGTCCCGGCCGCGCTCCTGTTGCCCCGGGCCCGGCCTTTGCCATACTTACGATGCCGTAGGTTACGGGTCCGTAGGGTCCGCGATCCGGCTCCCTGCTCCCAACCCTCTCCTCACCCCCAGGGGACACCCATGACCACCAGTCCCGATCTGGCCGAGGACGTCACCACGTCCTGCGGCACGTCAACGCAACCCGTGCCTTCCGCGACGCTCGGCGGCGAGAACAAGCGGTCCATCGAGCAGATCGCCCTCCTCCTGTTCATCACGGTTCCCTTCCTGGCGCTGCTGGCCGCGGTTCCGCTGGCCTGGGGCTGGGGGGTGAGCTGGCTGGACCTCGGCCTGATGGTCTTCATGTACTTCCTGGCCTGCCACGGGATCACCATCGGCTTCCACCGTTACTTCACGCACGGTTCCTTCAAGGCGAAGCGGCCGCTGCGGATCGCTCTGGCCGTGATGGGTTCGATGGCGGTGGAGGGCCCGCTGGTGCGCTGGGTGGCGGATCACCGCAAGCACCACAAGTACTCGGACCACGAGGGCGACCCGCATTCGCCGTGGCGGTTCGGCGAGACGCTGCCTGCGCTGATGAAGGGCCTGTGGTGGGCGCACATCGGCTGGCTCTTCGACGAGGAGCAGACCGATCAGCAGAAGTACGCCCCCGACCTGATCAAGGATCCGGCGATCCGGCGCGTCTCGCGGGACTTCATCCTCTGGACGATGGTGTCGCTGGCGCTCCCGCCGCTGGTGGGCGGTCTGGTGACGATGTCCTGGTGGGGGGCGTTCACCGCGTTCTTCTGGGGCTCGCTGGTGCGTGTGGCGCTGCTGCACCACGTGACGTGGTCGATCAACTCGATCTGCCACGCGGTGGGCAAGCGGCCGTTCAAGTCCCGGGACCGGTCGGGCAACGTGTGGTGGCTGGCGGTGCTGTCCTGCGGGGAGTCCTGGCACAACCTGCACCACGCCGACCCGACCTCGGCCCGGCACGGGGTGCTGCGCGGCCAGGTCGACTCCAGCGCGCGGCTGATCCGCTGGTTCGAGCAGCTGGGCTGGGCCACGGACGTGCGCTGGCCCTCACAGGGCCGCATCGACGCCCGGCGCAAGGAAAACGAACCGAACCCGGCATGATGGGGGATGTGGCGATCGACGGCGGTAACTCCAGCAGCGACAAGCCCAGGCGCGGCCGCCGGGTGAGGATGACGGGCGCGGAACGGCGCCAGCAGCTGCTGGACATCGGCCGGACCCTGTTCGCGGAGAAGGGCTTCGAAGGCACCTCGGTGGAGGAGATCGCGGCGAAGGCCGGGGTGTCCAAGCCGGTGGTGTACGAGCACTTCGGGGGCAAGGAGGGGCTGTACGCGGTCGTCGTGGACCGGGAGATGCGCCAGCTGCTGGACGGGGTGACGGGCGCGCTGACGGCCGGGCACCCGCGGGAGCTGCTGGAGCAGGCGGCGTTCGCGCTGCTGGACTACATCGAGTCCTACACGGACGGCTTCCGGATCCTGGTCCGCGATTCCCCGGTCGCGCAGTCGACCGGCACGTTCGCCTCGCTGATCAGTGACATCGCCACGCAGGTGGAGGACATCCTGGGCCTGGAGTTCAAGGCCCGGGGCTTCGACCCGAAGCTGGCCCCGCTGTACGCGCAGGCGCTGGTGGGGATGGTGGCGCTGACGGGTCAGTGGTGGCTGGACGTGCGCCGCCCGAAGAAGGCGGAGGTGGCGGCTCACCTGGTGAACCTCGCGTGGCACGGGCTGGACGGGCTGGAGTCGAAGCCGCAGCTGGTGGGCCGGCGCAAGAGCTGAGCCGCGTACCGTTCGCGACCTGTACGACGGCGTCAGCCGACCGGATCCGGGCCGTACGGTTCGAGGAATTCGAGCCGGTTGCCGACGGGGTCCTCGGAGTAGAAGCGGCGGTGGCCCGGCAGGTCGTCGTCCCAGACGACCTTGGCGCCCCGCTCCTGCAGTCGGCTCGCGTAGGCGGCGATCGCGGTCACCCTCAGTCCGGGGTGGGCCTTGCGGGCGGGCCGGAAGTCCTCCTCGACGCCGAGGTGCAGCTGGACCGGGCCGACGGCGAACCAGCAGCCGCCGCGCGCGGCGAGGACGGCCGGTTTGGGGATCTCGTCCATACCGAGGACCTCGGTGTAATAGGCCCGCAGCCGGTCCTCCGATCCGGGCGGCGCGGCGAGTTGGACGTGGTCGACGGCGGTCAGCACGGTCGGGCCTCCTTGCGGGCGACGGCGAAGATCCTTCGGAACGGGAAGACGGTGCCGCGCGGCCCGGCCGGGTAGGCCTCGCACAACCGGTCGCGGTATTCGGCGAGGAAGGCGTCCGCGGCTTCGCGGTCGTCGCCGAGTTCGGTGAGGACGGGCCGCAGCGCGGTGCCCTTCACCCAGTCGAGCACCGGGTCGGGGCCCTGGAGCAGCTGGTGGTAGGTGGTCTCCCAGACGTCGGCGGCGCAGCCGAGCTCGGTGAACCGGGCGAGGTATTCGGCGGGCTCGAGGAGATGGGTGTAACGGGCGCCGTGCCCGGCGAGCCGGGCCCGCCAGCGCGGGGCGTCGCAGAGTTCGGCGAGCAGGGCGTGGCTGGGGGCGCCGGAGTTGCCGGGGACCTGGAAGGCGAAGGTGCCGCCGGGGCGCAGGGCGTTGATCCAGGCGCCGAAGGAGCCGGGGTGGCCGGGAACCCATTGGAGGGCGGCGTTGGAGACGATCAGGTCGTAGGGCTCTTCGGGCAGCCAGGCGGCGAGGTCGCCGTGGCGGAATTCGAGGCTGCCGCCGCCCGCGGTGGGGCCGGCGTACTCCGCAGTGGCGCGGTGGAGCATGTCCGGGGAGAGGTCGAAGCCGGTGATGCGGGCCTCGGGCCAGCGTCCGGCGAGCAGGGCGGTGACGTTGCCGGGGCCGCAGCCGAGGTCGGCGATGCGGGCGGGCCGGGAGGGGAGTTCGGGTATGCGGGTCAGGAGGTCCAGGAAGGGGCGGGTGCGGTGGCCGGCGTGCCGGAGGTACTGCCGGGGGTCCCAGGTGGGGGTGGAGGGCGCGGTGGCCGTGGGGATCCCGGCCCGTGCCGTATCGGAATACATGTTCGTGCCTCCCTGCTGGCGGGTCCGTCGGTAACGGAATTCGGTTCCGGCCCCTCCATGCCCCATGGTCGCTCCGTTTATATCTCGATGTCAAGATACTTGATCACGAGATGCATGACATGAAGAGACTTCATGTCGACAGACCCCTTACACTGATCGGCATGGAGGACGAGGTCGACCGACTGGTAGCGGCATGGCGGCGGGAGCGCCCTGACCTCGACGTGGAACCGCTCGAGGTACTGAGCCGCGTGAGCAGGCTCGCGCGCCACCTCGACCGGGCGCGTCGGCTGGCCTTCTCCGAGCACGGCCTGGAGCCGTGGGAGTTCGACGTCCTGACCTCGCTGCGGCGCGCGGGCGCGCCCTACCAGCTCTCTCCCGGCCAGTTGCTGACGCAGACCCTGGTCACCTCCGGCACGATGACCAACCGCATCGACCGGCTCGCCAAGAAGGGCCTCGTAGAGCGGCTGCCGGACCCCAGCGACCGCCGGGGGGTCCTGGTGCGGCTGACCGGCGAGGGCCGGGACCGCGCCGACCAGGCCCTCGCCGGACTGCTGGCCCAGGAGCGGGCGATCCTGGCCCAGCTCTCCCAGGGCCAGCGCGGCGATCTCGCGGCGCTGCTACGCCAGTTGACCGCTCCGTTCGACAACGTCCCCGGCTAGGTCGGCGGGCCGTACGCCCGCCCGCCGGGCCAGCGCCACCGCGGCGAGGGTCGAGTGCACCCCGAGCTTGCCCAGCACGTTCTGCATGTGGGTGCGGACCGTGTGCGGGGACAGGAACAGCCGCGCCGCCACGTCCTTGCGGCCCAGCCCCGCCACCATGCAGCGCAGCACCTCGTGCTCGCGCGGGGTGAGCGACTCGACGAGCCGTTCGCTGTCCGTGCGGTGCTTGCGCGCGGCGGTCAGTTCGCGCAGGACGCCGGTGAGCAGCGCGGGCGGCAGGTGGGTCTCCTCGCGCAGGACCCCCCGGATGACGGCCAGCAGCCGCGAGAGGGAGCAGTCCTTCGCCACCCAGCCCGAGGCTCCCGCCTGCAGCGCGTGGGCCGCCCGTCGGGGGTCGTCGCGCTCCGCGAGGACGACCGCGCGCACCCCGGGGTGGGACACCCGCACCCCGGCGACCAGCGCGATCCCGTCCGGTGCGGGCGGCGGACCGGAGCCGGAGCCCGGCTCCCGCTGGCTGGGTACCGCCCCGGCCGCGGTGCCCGCGACGGCACCGAGATCGGCGTCGACCAGCATGACGTCGAAGCGGCGGCCCTCGGCCGTCGCGCGTTCGAGACAGCGCAGCGCGGCGGGGCCGCTGCCGGCCGCGGACACGTCCACGTCCGGCTCGGCCGCGAGCGCGGCCGCGAGCGATTCGGCGAAGATGCGGTGATCGTCGACCACCAGAACCCGGATACGAGCCACAAAACCCCCAAGGGTCGGGGAACGGACGACGGCGGGTACGACGCCCGGACCGGGTGATCCGCAGCTGCCGCGACCGCCGCCGTGACATCTCTGCACTACCCCGGAGCGGACGTCGTACCCGACTTGTCTCGACCCCTGAATCAACACCGGCCCCCACCGGCGTCACGCATCAGCGTAGGGCTCCGGGCGCTCGCGGTTGGCCGAATAGCGGAAGTTTTTCCAGCGATTTTCCGGCGCGGGCGGGCTGAAGGGCCTTTGTCGTGGCTTGATTTCACCTGCACAGATGGCCCGGATGGCGGCTACCGGACCGGCGTGTGCCATAGGCAGTTGCACGCTGCGCGTTTCACCCGGCGTGTGCACGCCGGGCGCCCGCGCAGAGAGCCCGGCGCCCGCGCGTGCCGGATGTGCGCACGCCCCCCGTACCGGAGGGTCGGGGGGCGTGCGGGGAAAGCGGTGGTGCGGGGGAACACCCGTGGTTCAGGAGGTGTGCGTCCGGGCGAAGTTCCACGCGTCCGTGATGATGTCGGTGAGGTCCGGGCGGCTCGGGGTCCAGCCCAGGCGTTCGTGGGCGGTGCGGGCGGAGGCGACCAGCGTCGCCGGGTCGCCGGCCCGGCGCGGGGCGATCACCTCGGGGATCTCCCGCCCGGTCACCTTGCGGACCGTCTCGACGACCTCGCGGACCGAGAAGCCGGCCCCGTTGCCCAGGTTGCAGATCAGGTGCTCGCCGGCGGTGGCCGCCCCCAGCGCCGCCAGGTGGGCCTGCGCCAGGTCCGCGACGTGGATGTAGTCGCGCACGCAGGTGCCGTCCGGGGTCGGGTAGTCCTCGCCGAACACCGAGATCGACTCCCGCTCGCCCAGGGCGACCTGGAGGACCAGCGGGATCAGGTGGGTCTCGGGACTGTGCCGCTCTCCGAACTCCCCGTACGCGCCCGCCACGTTGAAGTACCGCAGGGACACCGCGGCCAGGCCGTGCGCCACGCACTCCCCCGCGATCATGTGGTCCACGGCCAGCTTCGAGGCGCCGTACGGGTTGGTCGGCGCGGTCACCGAGGCCTCCGTCAGCAGGCCCTCCGTCGGTTCCCCGTAGGTGGCGGCGGTGGAGGAGAACACCAGCTTGCGCACGCCGGCACCGCGCATGGCGGCGAGCAGGGCGAGGGTGCCGCCGACGTTGTTCTCCCAGTACTTGCCCGGGTTCACCACGGACTCGCCGACCTGCGAGAAGGCAGCGAAGTGCAGCACCGCGTCGTAGGAGGGGTCCAGGTACGCGGCGGCGTCCTGGATCCGGCCCTCGATGAACTCGGCGCCCGCCGGCACTCCGGCGCGGAAGCCGGTGCTGAGGTCGTCGAGGACGGTGACCTCGTGGCCCGCCTCCAGGAGGTGGGCCGCGACCACGCTGCCGACGTAGCCGGCGCCGCCGGTCACCAGGTACTTGTGCTTCGCCGTCTTGCTCACTCGCCTACTGCCTCTCGCGGGGGACCACGCGCCGGGTGCCTGCGCATGCAGACACTGGCTTACCCGATTCGGCGCCCGCGGGGAAATCGGCCCCCGTCAGGCCTGGGCGGCGGCGGACGGCCCCGTCGGCAGCGCCCGGTCCAGCAGGCCGGTACGGGCGGCCAGCGCGGCCGCCTCCAGCCGGGAACCCACGCCCAGCTTCATCAGCACCCGCTGTACGTGGGTCCGGGCGGTGCTCGGCGCGATGGCCATGCCCTCGGCGATGAGCCGGGTGTCCTCGCCCTCGGCGACCCGGACCAGCACCTCCACCTCGCGGGGGGTGAGCAGCCGCAGCAGCCGGCTGCCCTCGTCGTCGGGCTGGGCCGCGGGGTTGAGGAGCTCCGCGAAGGCTCCTTGCAGCAGTTGCGGGGCGATGGCCACCTCGCCCGCCCTGGCCTTGGCCAGGGCGCGCTCCACGCCCTCGATGCGCTCGTCGTGGCGTACGTACCCGGAGGCGCCGGCGGCGAAGGCGGCCGCGATCCCGCGCGGGCTGGGCACCGGGCCGAGGACGACGACGGCGATCTGCGGGCGCTCCCGCTTGACGCGGACGACGGGCTCGAAGACGCCGGGCTCGGCGGGGGTGGCGGTACCGAAGAGGCAGACCTCCGGGGCGCGGCCGATGACCAGTTCGGCGGCTCCCGCGGCCGGGGCGGCGGCGGCGAGCACCCGGTGGCCGCGCAGTTTCAGGGCAGAGGCGAGCGCCTCGGCCAGCAGCCGGTGCTCGTCGACCACCACGACCCGTACGCCCATTGCGGCACCCACCCCCCACCCTTCTGCCCCGGCAAGCTACACGCTTGTTCGACGGCGCGCGGGTGTTACCGCGCAGAAGCCCCCGGAAGGCGGACCTTCCGGGGGCTTCGGGGACGCGGGCCGGTCAGCTCGCGGTGAAGGCGGTGAAGATGTACTCCGGGTCGGACGTGGCGGAGTACGGCTTCTTGACCGTCGTACGCGCCATGAAGAGCTTGCCGTTGTGGTAGCGGTACTCGTGGTGGTCGGGCAGGTAGGCCGTCTCGATGCGCTGGGTCGTCTTGTCCGACGGGTTCTCCATCAGGACGGTTTCCTTCATCGTCTTGCCGTCGATGCTGACGATCTGGCCGCCCTTGTCGTACGGGGGGTCCTTGTAGACGATGATGTTCGACCCGTCCATGCGCAGCGGGTACAGCTGGTACCGCTCGCCCGCGTCGGCGCGGTCGCTGGTCTGCTTGCCGGTCTCCAGGTCGAAGGAGAGCAGCTCGTTGGTCTTGGCGTAGGGGTCCTGGCCCTGGTGCTCGTACGAGGGCAGGTAGAGCTTGCCGTTGCCGACGAGGAAGCCGGAGCACTTCTCGACCTCGGTGTTGCACTCACCGCCGAAGTTGCCGGAGGAGAGCGAGATGCGCGCCTTCAGCTGGCCCGCGGGGTCGACGACGAAGAGGTCGCTGACGCCGCTGGCGTTCTTGGCGGTCTTGCCGACGTCGGCGGCGACGATCAGGGGCTTGGTGGAGACGATGCTGGCGGTCTCGATGCCCGCGGAGAGCTTGTACGAGGCCTGCGGGGCGCCGGTGGCCGGGTCGAGGACCTGTGCGTACAGGGTCTGGTTGGGGCTCCGGCCGCACTTGCGGATGACGCCGAGGGCCTCGCCGCCGGCGTAGCCCGCGTCGTAGCAGCCTTCACCGTCCGTCTTGGGCACCCACAGCGACTTGCCGTCGGCGAGGTTCCAGGCGGCGCCGCCCGAGGAACCGCCGGCGGCGACCGTCTGCCCGCTGAGGGTGACCTCGTAGTAGGACGCGGGCTTGTCGCCGCTGGTGGCGCTCTTGGCGTTGCCGGTCCAGACGAGCTTGCCGGTGTTCAGGTCGACGACGCCGACCTCGGTGCACGGCGGGTACTTGTTCTCCGGTGTGCCCATCGCGGGCCTGAAGAGCACCGCCGACTTGTTGTCGGTGACGTGAGGGGTGGCGCCGCAGATCTCACCCGGGAGCGGCAGCTCCCACTTCTTGCCGCCGTCGACGAGGTTGTAGCCGACGATCTTCGCGACGTCGGACTTGATGTAGGTGGAGTCGGTCAGCCAGGAGCCGGGGACCTGGAACATCTCCTCCGGAGTCGGGCTCGGCTGGTTGACCAGCACCTTCGACTTGGGGTTGGCGGGCACCTTCTCGCTGCCGCCCGCGCCGGCCTGGCCGCCCTTGTTCTCGCCCGGTGCGGCGGGACCGCTGTTCGCGGTGTTGTCGGTGCCGCCGCCACCGGTGTCGCCGGAGACGTACCAGAGGCCGCCGCCGACGATGAGGACGATGGCCAGGAGGGCCGCGCCGACGATCATGAGCTGGGTGCGCTTGTCGTTGCCGCCACCGCCGCCGCCCGCGCCGCCGGCCGGGGGCTGGGCGGTGTACATGGGCGTGGTGGGCGGTCCGAAGGGCGCCGGGGCCGGGGTGCCGGGCTGCTGCGGGTAGCCGTAGCCGGGCGCGGGCTGCTGGGGGTAGCCGTACGCGGGCTGCGCGGCCGGCGGCTGCTGCGGGGGCGCCGGCGGGACGGGCGGCGTCGGTGGCGCGAACCCGCCGGGAGCGGGGGTCGCCCCGGGGGTGGCCGGGGGAGGATCCTGCGGCGCTCCGAAGCCGCCGGACGGCGGCTGGCTGGGGGGCGGCGGGGTGCTCATGTGTGGCTACTGCCTCTCGGTGGACTGCTCGGGGACGCGTTCACTTGCCGAAGACCATCAGGAACTTCTCGTCCTTGCCCCGGGCGAGCAGATGCGTGACGGAGAGGAAGAACCGCCCGTCGGCGTATTCGGTCTTCGGGGAGTAGAAGGAGCTCTCTACCGGAGCGGCCGGGCCTGAGGGGTGGCGCAGGAGCGCGGTGGGCTCGCCGCCGGCGGCCGGGATGGACAGGACCTCGCCGCCCTTTTCGTACTCGGCCTTGCGGTAGGCGATCAGCTGCCCGTTCGCGGCCTTGACGAGGGTGAGGGTGCGCTTGTCCCCGGCCGGGGTACGCCACTTGGCCTTGCCGGAGGCCAGGTCGAAGGCGACGATCTCGTTGCCGGTGCCCGCCTCCGTGGCCGTGGGCAGGTAGAGCGTGTTGGAGTCGACGAGGCCGGCGGCGCAGCCCTGGAGGGAGCGGCTGAAGGAGCTTCGGCAGCCGCTGGCGAAGCTGCCTTCACCGGTGACGGTGGCGCGCTGCTTCCCGTCGGGTCCGATGACCACGATGGAGCGCTCCTTCTTCGCCTCGTTGCCGATGTCGAGGACGAGCGGGTCCACGGAGTAGACGCTGGAGACGGTGAAGCCCTTGGGGAGCTTGAAGGACCAGGTCGACTTGCCGGTGGCCGGGTCGGCGTCCTTGACCTCGACGGTGCGGTCGGCGTCCTGGCAGGTGGCGACGCCGATCATCTTGCCGTTGCCGCCGAGGTAGGAGCCGGTCATGCAGCCCTCGGCCGGGGTCGCGAAGAGCTTGTCCCCGGTGCTGACCTTGAAGACGCTTGCGCGGGTGACCCGGTTGACGGCGACGGTGTCCCCGGTGAGGCTCAGGCTGGGACCGGCGAAAAGGTCGAAGAGGCCTTCCTTGGGTACTTCCTTCGTCCAGCCCTCCTTGCCCGTCTTGAGGTCGACCATGCGCATCTGGTTGCAGTCGGCGGTGTCGCCCTCGCCGTTCCTGAACATGACGACGGTCTTGCCGTCGGCGGTCATCTGGTCCGTGACGGCGCAGATGTCACCGGGGAAGGAGATCGTCCACTTCTCCTTGCCGTCGGCCGCGCCGTATCCGGTGAGGTTCTTCCAGACGGTCTTGGCGACGGTGTCGCCGACGACCCACTGGCCGCTGGCGTCGGCGCCGACGCCGGGGCCGTCGATCTTGGTGGTCCTGAGCCAGAGGACCTTGTCCTCGCCCTGCTTGCGGGCGGAGTTGAGGTCTCCGTCCCCGGCTCCGTTGCCGCTTCCGTCGCCCGTGTCGACGGAAGGGGAGGCGGAGGGCTTGGCGTCGGGGGACGCGGACTCCTGCGCGACGGGCGGCTTCGGGTCCTTGCCCTCCGTGAAGAAGCCGGCGTAGGCGACGGTCCCGGCGACGAGGACGGCGGCGGCGACCGAGACGGCGATGACCACGGTCCGCTTCTTCTTCGGCGTCATGCCGGAGGAAGGCTGCGGCGTGCCCGGCGGGCCGGGGGGCGGCGGCGGGTAGTAGGCAGGCTGCTGCGCGGCGGTGGGCGGCTGTTGCGCGGCGGTGGGCGGCTGCTGGGCGGCGGTGGGCGGCTGCTGGGCGTACGGGTTCTCGCCCTGCTGCGGGTAGCCGTAGCCGGGCTGGGGCGGGCCGGGGAGGTGCCCGTAACCGGAAGGGGCAGGCGGCTGGTTCGGCGGCTGGGGCGGCTCGGTCATCAGCGCGTACCTTCGGTGTCCGGGGGTGTGGAAGATGACCTTTCTATCACTCACACAGGGCTTACGCCGGGCCGGTCCGCCCCCTGTTCCCAAGGGAGGACCGGCCCGTGACGCCGCCGTTATCCGGCCGGTCGGCCGCGCGGGGAGGCCCGGGCTCTAGGCCTCTTCGGCCAGCTCCAGCCAGCGCATCTCCAAATCGTCGCGGTCCGCGAGGAGTTCCCGGAGCTCCGCGTCGAGCTTGGCCACCTTGTCGTAGTCGGTGGAGTTCTCGGCGATCTGGGCGTGCAGGCCGCTCTCGCGGTCGGAGAGCTTGTTCAGCTGCCGCTCGATCTTCTGGAGTTCCTTCTTCGCGGCGCGGGAGTCCCCCGAGGCGGTGGACTTCGCCGCGGCGGCGGCCGGGGCGGGCGCCGGGGCGGCCGCCTCGATCATCCGCTGGCGGCGCTCCAGGTACTCGTCCAGGCCGCGCGGCAGCATCCGCAGGCTCGCATCGCCGAGCAGCGCCATGACGGTGTCGGTGGTGCGCTCGATGAAGAACCGGTCGTGGGAGATCACGATCATCGATCCGGGCCAGCCGTCGAGGAGGTCCTCCAGCTGGGTCAGGGTCTCGATGTCGAGGTCGTTGGTGGGCTCGTCGAGGAACAGGACGTTGGGCTCGTCCATCAGCAGGCGCAGGATCTGCAGCCGGCGCCGCTCACCGCCGGAGAGGTCGCCGACCGGCGTCCACTGCTTCTCCTTGGTGAAGCCGAACTGCTCGCAGAGCTGACCCGCCGTCATCTCGCGGCCCTTGCCGAGGTCGACGCGGTCACGGACGCGCTGGACGGCCTCCAGGACGCGCAGGGAAGGGTCGAGTTCGCCGACCTCCTGGGAGAGGTAGGCCAGCTTGACGGTCTTGCCGACGGTGACCCGTCCGGCCGCGGGCTGGGTCTCGCCCTGGGTGCGGGCGGCCTCGGCGAGGGCGCGCAACAGGGAGGTCTTGCCGGCGCCGTTGACGCCGACGAGGCCGATGCGGTCGCCGGGGCCCAGGTGCCAGGTGAGGTGCTTCAGGAGCGTCTTGGGGCCGGCCTGGACCGTGACGTCCTCCAGCTCGAACACGGTCTTGCCGAGGCGGGCGTTGGCGAAGCGCATCAGCTCCGAGCGGTCGCGCGGCGGCGGCACGTCGGCGATGAGCTCGTTGGCGGCCTCGATGCGGTAGCGGGGCTTGGAGGTCCGGGCGGGGGCGCCGCGGCGCAGCCAGGCCAGCTCCTTGCGCATCAGGTTCTGCCGCTTGGACTCCTCGGTGGCGGCGATCCGCTCGCGCTCGGCGCGGGCGAAGACGTAGTCGCTGTAGCCGCCCTCGTACTCGTGCACGTCGCCGCGCTGGACGTCCCACATGCGGGTGCAGACCTGGTCGAGGAACCAGCGGTCGTGGGTGACGCAGACGAGCGCGGAGCGGCGCTCCTGGAGGTGCCGGGCGAGCCAGGCGATGCCCTCGACGTCGAGGTGGTTGGTGGGCTCGTCGAGTACGAGGAGGTCCTGGTCGGCGATGAGCAGCTTGGCGAGCGCGATGCGGCGGCGCTCGCCGCCGGAGAGCGGGCCGATGACGGTGTCGAGGCCCTGGCCGAAGCCGGGCAGGTCGAGTCCGCCGAACAGGCCGGTCAGCACGTCGCGGATCTTGGCGTTGCCGGCCCACTCGTGGTCGGCCATGTCCCGGATGATCTCGTGGCGGATGGTGGCCGCGGGATCGAGGGAGTCGTGCTGGGTGAGGACGCCCATGCGAAGGCCGCTGTTCTGGGTGACGCGGCCGCTGTCGGGCTCCTCCAGCTTGGCCAGCATCCGGATGAGGGTGGTCTTCCCGTCGCCGTTGCGGCCGACGACGCCGATCCGGTCCCCCTCGGACACGCCGAGGGAGATGCCGTCGAGCAGGGTACGTGTGCCGTACACCTTGCTGACTGCCTCGACATTGACCAGATTGACGGCCATCAGACGCGCTCCAGGGAAGGGTTTGTGGATCAGCCCCTCAGCCTAACGCTCCGGGACGACGTCGACCGTTCCACCAGGACCCAGCCGCCCAGCGCCATGGCGATCGCGGCGGGCGCGGTGACGGGGAGCGCGACGAGGGTGGCGCTGTGGCCGTCGAGCAGGCCCCCGAGGCCGGTCATGGACAGGCCCAGGACGCCGAGCAGGCAGAGGGTGATGCCGGCGGCGGCGCGGGGGCCGCTGCCGGGGGCCGCGGTGCTCCCGCCGGGTGCCTCGAAGCGGCGGAAGAGGGCGACGAGCACGCCGGTCAGCGCCGCGGCGGCGAGGAACCTGACCGGGACCTGGGCCCACCAGGCGGCGGAGGCCGGTACGGGGAGCCCGATCCCGAGGGCGAGCTGGGCCGCGTACACGGCGAGCATGGCGGTGAGGTGCCAGAGGAACGCGGTCATGGCGATCCCGTTGGCGGCGACGACGCCGCGCCAGACGCGGGGGCGGGCGAGCCAGGCGGCGGCGGGGCGGGCCAGGAGCTGGACGGCGCCCACGAGCCACATGCCGTGTGCGAGCAGGGCGAGGGTCGGCGGGGCCATGTTGGACACCTTCTCGCCCGGCATCCCGACCATGGACAGCGGGTACGGGCCGCAGGCGACCAGCGCCGCGGCCGCGGCGAGCCCGGTTGCGGCCAGGGCGGCGGGGACGCGGATCCGCCCGTCGGCGCGCAGGAAGCCGAGCTGGTGGACGGCGAGCCAGACGAAGGCGAAGTTCAGGAACTCCACGTACGGGATCCCGAGCGCGAAGCGCAGTACGTCGACGAGCGCGGCGGCGGCGAGGAGCCCGGCGAAGGCCCCCCACCCCCATCGCTCGTGCAGCTTGAGCAGCGGTGGGGTGAAGGCGACCATCGCGAGGTAGATCCCGATGAACCAGAGCGGCTGCGTGACCAGCCGCAGCGCGGCCCCGGCCAGCCCGCCCGCGCCGTGGCCCGCGAGCTGGACGGCGAGCGCGGCCGCGGTCCAGACGAGGACGAAGACGAGGGTGGGCCGCAGCAGCCGCTGGAGCCGGGCCCGCAGGAAGGCGGCGTAGACGGGCCCCGTGCCGGCCCTGCGGGCCAAGGAGCGGTAGGACAGGGCGTGCGAGAACCCGCCGACGAAGAAGAAGACGGGCATGACCTGGAGCCCCCAGGTGAGGACCTGGAGCGGGGGCACGAGGGCGAGCAGGTTCCCCATGCCGTCGCCGCTCACGGCGGCCATCAGCCAGTGCCCGGCGATGACGGTGGCGAGGGAGGCGACCCGCAGGAGGTCTACGTACCGGTCGCGGCCTGCGGGGGTGGCGGCGGCCGTGTCGCGTGCGCTGGCTGTCATGGCCCTACGGTCGCCGCCGGTGGCGGACGCCCGACAGGGTGCGGGTACTCAACTCCCGCGTAGGTACGTGGGCGAGCCCGCCCGCCGGGGCTCCGCGTCTCAAGCGCCGGCGGAGCCCCTGGCAGCGGCGCGGCCGGGTCAGGACGGCAGGACCGTGGCTCCGGGAGCCGGGGAGGACGCCACGCGGCTCGGCCACGCCGGCGTTCGAAGCTACGGCGGTCCGGGGCGGAGCCCCCGGCAGCGGCGCTGCGGGGGGCGGCGGGGCGGAGCCCCGCGCGGCCGGGTCAGGACGGCAGGACCGTGGCTCCGGGAGCCGGGGAGGACGCCACGCGGGTGGCGCGGCAGGTGCCCGAGGCTTCGAGGGCCGCGGCCACCTTCGCGGCGGATTCCGGGTCTCGGACCAGGAAGGCCGTCGTCGGGCCCGATCCGGAGACCAGCGCGGCGAGCGCCCCGGCCTCCGTGCCCGCGGCCAGCGTCCCCGCCAGCTGCGGGCGCAGCGACAGAGCCGCCCGCTGGAGGTCGTTCGCCAGGACGGGGGCCAGCGCGTCCGGGTCGCCCGAGGCGAGGGCCGCGAGCAGGGCCGGCGAGGCCTCGGGCCCGGGGATCTGCGTACCGGCGGTGAGGCGGTCGAACTCGCGGAACACAGCCGGGGTGGACAGGCCCCCGTCGGCCACCGCGAACACCCAGTGGAACGCCCCCGCGTCCACCGGGGTCAGCAGCTCGCCGCGGCCGGTGCCGAGCGCGGCGCCGCCGACGAGGCTGAAGGGGACGTCGCTGCCCAGCTCCGCGCAGATGTCGAGCAGTTCGGCGCGCGGGGTGCCCAGGCCCCACAGGGCGTCACAGGCCAGGAGGGCCGCCGCGCCGTCCGCGCTGCCGCCCGCCATGCCGCCCGCGACCGGGATGTTCTTCGCGATGTGGAGGTGGACGGCGGGGTCGGTGCCGGCCCGGGCGGCCAGGATCTCGGCGGCGCGCGCCGCGAGGTTGGTGCGGTCCAGGGGGACCTGGTCGGCGTCGGGGCCCGCGCAGGTCACGGTCAGGGCGTCGGCCGCCGTCGCCGTGACCTCGTCGAAGAGCGAGACGGCGAGGAAGACGTTCGCCAGGTCGTGGAAGCCGTCGGGGCGCGCCGCGCCCACCGCCAGCTGCACGTTGACCTTCGCGGGGACCCGTACGGTCACGCTCGTGCGGGCGCTCACAGCGCGGGCCTCTGCGCCTCGGGCTTGTTCTCGGCGATCGCGGCGAACTCCTCGACCGTCAGCGACTCCCCGCGCGCCTGCGGCGAGACGCCCGCGGCGACGAGCGCGGCCTCGGCGCCGGCCGCCGAGCCGGCCCAGCCGGCCAGCGCGGCGCGCAGGGTCTTGCGGCGCTGCGCGAAGGCCGCGTCCACGACCGCGAAGACCTCGGCCTTCGTGGCGGTGGTCTTGATCGGCTCCGCGCGCCGCACCAGCGAGACGAGGCCGGAGTCGACGTTCGGCGCGGGCCAGAAGACCTTGCGGCCGATGGATCCGGCGCGCTTGACGTGCGCGTACCAGTTGGCCTTGACGGAGGGGACCCCGTACACCTTGTTGCCCGGCTCGGCGGCGAGCCGGTCGGCGACCTCGGCCTGCACCATCACCAGGGTCCGCTCGATGCTCGGGAAGCGGTCGAGCATGGTGAGCAGCACGGGCACGGCCACGTTGTAGGGCAGGTTCGCGACGAGCGCGGTCGGCGCCGGGCCGGGGAGTTCGGTGACCAGCATGGCGTCGGAGTGGACCAGCGCGAAGCGGTCCTTGCGCCCGGGCATCCGGGCCTCGATGGTGGCGGGCAGCGCCGCCGCCAGGATGTCGTCGATCTCGACGGCGGTGACCCGGTCGGCGGCCTCCAGCAGCGCGAGCGTCAGCGAGCCAAGCCCCGGACCGACCTCGACGACCACGTCGTCCGGCCGCACCTCCGCGGTGCGCACGATCCGGCGCACCGTGTTGGCGTCGATGACGAAGTTCTGGCCCTTCTGCTTCGTCGGGCGTACGCCGAGGGCGGCGGCCAGCTCCCGGATGTCGGCGGGGCCGAGGAGGGCGTCAGAAGGGGTCTCGTTGGGCTGCTGCTCTGCGGTGCTCACCGGCTAAGCGTACGGCCGCAGTGCGGCCACGGACTCGCCCCCCGCTGCACGTAGAGCTTCTTGGCCCGGTAGGTCTGCTCGGCACCCGAGGCGTCCTGGGGGCGGCCGCTGCCGCCGAGGGCGTGCCAGGTGTGGACGTCGAACTGGTAGAGGCCGCCGTAGGTGCCCGAGGGGTCGGTGGCGGACGGGCGGCCGCCGGACTCGCACTGGGCGAGGGCCGCCCAGTTGAGGCCGTCGGCGCCGGAGACGGACGTCGGCAGCGGCCTCGTGCCGACCTTGACGAGCTGGGTGACGGGCTCGCGGACGGTCTCCTCCGCGATGCGGCGGGGCTTTTGCCGGACGCCGTTGACGGTGCGCAGGCTGTAGGTGACCCGGCGCGCCCCGGGACGGCCGGCCCGCTCGACGACCTCGGTCCCGGCGAAGAGGGTGTCGTCCCCGGTCCGCTCCGTCGCGAACGGGACGCGTTCCTCGCGGACCTCCCGGGTTCCGGTGATGCGCAGCACGGTGACGGTCTGGCCGTCGCGCGGGAAGGCGGTGGGGGGCACGGAGGTGGTGTCCTGGCCCTGCAGGGTGATGCCGGCCTGGTCGAGGGCCTCCTGGACGGTGGAGGCGTTGGTGCGGATGGTGCGTTCGCGGCCGTCGGCCATGAAGGTGACGCTGCGTTCGGTGCGGACGCTGAGGGTCAGGCCGGCGCGGGGGACGGGGGCGGTGCGGGGGGCGGAGAGGTAGGCGCCCTCGGCGCGGATGCCGAACTGGCGCAGTGCGCCCTCGACGGTGCGGGCGGTGGTCCACATCTGGCGCCGCTGTCCGTCGAGGGTGAGGAGCAGGGGGCGGCCGTAGCGGACGACGACCTGCTCGCCGTCGTCGAGGGGTTCGCCGGGTGCGGGGGCGACGAGGTCGTGCGGTCCGATGCCGAGGCCTTCGGCGGCCAGCAGCGCGTCCACGTCGTCGGCGAACGTGTGGAGGGTGCGGGGGACGCCGTCCACGGTGAGGCGTACCGATTTGTCGGCGGCGACGAAGGCGGTGGTGCCGCCGGCGAGGAAGGCGACGACCAGCGCCTGGGGCACGATCCGCCGCCAGGTTCCGCCGACGGCGTCCGGGGTGAGGAGCCCGGGCCCCGCGGTCCGGCCGCGTGAGCGGTGGCTCCTGCCGGTGGTGGCGCCCCCGGCCGGGGGGTCCGCCGCGCGACGGCGCCCGGTGCCCGCCGCGGTGGGCACGGGGGCGGGGCCGGCCGGATCTCCCGGGGCGCGGCGCCGGCCGGTCCCCGGCGGGGGTTCGTCGGTGGTGGTACGGCCACGGGCCCGGCGGCCCGAGCCCCCTGTGCCTGTGCCTGTGCCTGTGCCTGCGCCGGTGCCGGTGCCGGTGCCGGTGCCGAAGCCCGTGCCTGTGCCCGTGTCAAAGCCGGTGCCTGTGCCGAAGCCCGTGCCTGTGCCGGTGTCAAAGCCGGTGCCGGGCGCCGGCCGCGGGGCCCGGCGGCGGCCCGAGCCGGGCGCGGTGGCGGCGTCGGACCACGAGGTGTCCGGGTCCCCGGTGTCCGGCCACGCGGCAGGGGCCGGGCCGCCGCGGGCGCGGCGTCGGGCCGCCCGCCGGTCGCCGCCGCGCGGCCCGGGGACCGCGGTCTGCGGGTCCCCCGGTCCGGTCGGCCGGGCCACGGGCTCGTACGCCTCCGGGACGGGGCCGCCGCGGCGGTGACTGCCCTGTGTATCGCTCACGAAGCTCGCTCCACTGGTCCGGACCCTCATGGTTCGGGCACGGCACGATAGCGGAGGAGTCGTCACGCTCCAAAGTCGTACGACTACACGGCGTTTCGGAGCGCCGGGGGCTGGGCGGGGTGGGTCAGTAGGCGAAGGCGCGGGCCGTGTTGGCGGCCAGCGCGGTGGCCATCGCGTCCTCGTCGAGGCCGCGGACCGCCGCCATGGCCCGTACGGTCAGCGGAATGAGGTACGGCGCGTTGGGCCGGCCTCGGTACGGCGCCGGGGTCAGGTAGGGCGCGTCGGTCTCGACGAGGACCAGTTCCAGCGGGGCCACGGCCAGGGCCTCGCGCAGCGGCGCCGCGTTCTTGAAGGTGACCGTCCCGGCGAAGGACATGTAGTAGCCGGCGGCGGCGCACTCCCGGGCCATCTCGGCGTCCCCGGAGTAGCAGTGGAAGACGGTGCGCTCGGGCGCGCCCTCCTCGCGCAGCACGCGCAGCACGTCCGCGTGGGCCTCGCGGTCGTGGATGACCAGTGCCTTGCCCTGCCGCTTGGCGATCTCGATGTGGGCGCGGAAGGACCGCTCCTGCGCGGCCATGCCCTCCGGCCCGGTGCGGAAGTAGTCCAGCCCGGTCTCGCCGACGGCCTTGACGTGGTCGAGCGCGGCGAGCGCCTCGATCTCGGCGAGCGCGTCGTCCAGCGCCGCCTCGCCGCCGCCGGTCCGGGCGCCCTGCCTCGACCACCCGTCGGGATCCCCGTGAACGATCCGGGGCGCTTCGTTCGGGTGGAGGGCCACGGCGGCGTGGACGTTCTCGTACGCGGCGGCCGTCTCGGCGGCCCACCGGGAGCCCTTCACGTCGCAGCCCACCTGGACGACGGTGGTGACGCCCACCGAGGCGGCCTTCGCGAGACCCTCCTCGACGGTGCCGGACTGCATGTCCAGGTGGGTGTGCGAGTCCGCGACCGCCACCCGGAGGGGTTCGGGCAGCGGCGGCGGTGCGTCCTTCGAAGCAGCAGAAGAGCTCATACGGCCGATCTTATGACCGGCGGAAGAGCCCCAGCAGACGGGAGATCGGGCCCCCGCGCTTCTCGGCCTCGTCGACGGCGACGGGTCCGGGGGCGTCGTGGTGCCGGGACGCCCTGTGCGGCTTCGGGGGGCGGGGGACGTCCGCGCCCGCCGGGACGGGCCCGGCGATCCCGGGCGCGATGCGGTGGTGGTAGAGCTGGTCGATCGTGCCGAGCACCGAGGAGACCTGGCCCGCGCGCATGATGCGTACGACGTGTCCGCCGCAGTTCAGGCAGGTCGGGTTGGACAGCGGGGAGGGCACCCGCTCACGGTTGACCGTGTACATGATGAACGGCTGACCCTTGCCGTCGACGTGGTGTTCGATCGTGTACGCCTGCTCCCAGCCGTATCCGCACTTCATGCAGGCGAAGGAGTACGCCTCGCGGACGGTATGCACACCGTCCGCGGTCTCGACGGGTGCGGACACGGGTACCGGGGTGTCAGCGATCTCACTCATGCCAGCTCCTCTTGTTCCACTGGTGCCATTGCCAGTGGACGCCTCTTCGGGCGGGAGCGCATCAGGCCCTGTCTAGTGTTGGACGGACTTTGGGCGACTCATGCCCAAAGCGCCCGGTGCGCGGTCTGAGCTTTGCTTTTCAGGTTATCTCTTTACCGACCTACGACACCTTTTGTGCCGCATTCTTTGCCGCCACGACCGCGTCGAACACCTCGCGCTTGGGTAGCCCCGCCTCGGCGGCGACCGCCGCGATGGCCTCCTTGCGCCGCTCCCCCGCCTCCTCGCGCACCCGTACCCGGCGCACCAGCTCCTCGCCGTCCACGTCTCCGGGGGCGGCCGCCGGGGCGCCCTCGACGACGACGGTGATCTCGCCGCGGACGCCCTCGGCGGCCCAGGCCGCCAGCTCGCCGAGCCCGCCGCGCTTGACCTCCTCGTAGGTCTTGGTCAGCTCGCGGCACACGGCGGCACGGCGCTCGGCGCCGAAGACCTCGGCCATCGCGGCCAGGGTGTCGTCGAGCCGGTGCGGGGCCTCGAAGTAGACGAGCGTGCGCCGCTCGCCCTCGACCTCGCGCAGCCGGCCGAGGCGCTCGCCCGCCTTGCGCGGCAGGAACCCCTCGAAACAGAACCGGTCCACCGGGAGCCCGGACATGGCCAGCGCGGTGAGCACCGCGGACGGCCCGGGGACGGCGGTGACCTTGATGTCCCTCTCCACGGCGGCGGCGACCAGCCGGTAGCCGGGGTCGGAGACGGAGGGCATCCCCGCGTCGGTCACCAGCAGCACCCGCGCGCCGCCGGCCAGGGCCTCGACCAGTTCCGGGGTGCGCGCCGACTCGTTGCCCTCGAAGTACGACAGGACGCGCCCGGTGGTGTGCACGCCGAGCCCCTGGGTCAGCCTGCGCAGCCGCCGGGTGTCCTCGGCGGCGATCACGTCGGCCCGCTCCAGCTCGGCCGCGAGCCGCGGCGGGGCGTCCGCGAGGTCGCCGATGGGGGTGCCCGCGAGGACGAGCGTGCCCATCCGGCCGGCGGCGGAGGCGGGGGGTTCGGAGCCGAAGGGCTGGTCAGTTGTCACCCGTCCATCCTCTCAGCCCCGCGCCCCGACCCTCCCCGCCACTGGGGCACTCACAGATCCTTTCCCTACGATGGCCCGGTGACCAAGACCGCGACGCCGCCGCCCAGCCCCGCGGGGGCCGCTCCCGCCCCGCCGGCGGGACGCGAAGAAGAGCCGCCCACGTGGCTGCGCCGCCTGCGTGCCTTCGGCTACGCGCCGCAGGGCGCAGCCTCGCGCACGGACCTCCGCGCCCGCCTGGTGCCCCCGTACGCCCAGCCGTCCCCGCAGCTGTGGATGACCTTCGGCCTGCCGCCGCAGGTGTGGGGCACGTGGCAGCGCGTCCTGTCGTGGGCGGGCCCGCTGCTGGTGGCGCTGGTCGCCGGGGTGCTGCGGTTCGTGCACCTGGGCAGCCCCAAGGCGGTGATATTCGACGAGACGTACTACGCCAAGGACGCCTGGGCCACCATCAAGCAGGGCTACGAGGCGAGCTGGCCCAAGGACATCGACAAGTCGATCCTCGCCAACCCGGACGGGGTCAGCCTCCCGCTGGACCCGGGCTACGTCGTGCACCCGCCCGTCGGCAAGTGGGTCATCGGGCTCGGCGAGTGGATGTTCGGCTTCACCCCCTTCGGCTGGCGGTTCATGACCGCCGTGCTCGGCACCCTGTCGGTGCTGATGCTGTGCCGGATCGGGCGGCGCCTCTTCCGCTCGACGTTCCTGGGCTGCCTGGCGGGAGCGCTGCTCGCGGTGGACGGACTGCACCTGGTGATGAGCCGCACCGCGCTGCTCGACCTGGTGCTGATGTTCTTCGTGCTCGCCGCCTTCGGGGCGCTGCTCATCGACCGGGACAGGGCGCGCGCTCGGCTCGCGGACGCGCTCCCGGTGGACGGGGAGGGCCGGACGCGGCCCGACCCGCAGATCGCCGAGACGCTGCGGCTGGGCTGGCGTCCGTACCGGATCCTGGCGGGCGTCTGCCTGGGCCTGGCCGCGGGCACGAAGTGGAACGGCTTCGTCGTGCTGGCCTTCTTCGGCATCCTCACGGTGCTGTGGGACGCGGCCGCGCGGCGCACGGCGGGCGCGGGCGCCCCCTACGCGGCGATGCTGCGCCGCGACGCGCTGCCCGCCTTCGTGTCGACCGTGCCGGTGGCGATCGTGACGTACCTGGCCTCCTGGTCGGGCTGGATCTTCAGCCCGGACAACGGCAAGGGCGGCTATCTGCGCGACTGGGCCGCCAAGAACGACCAGGGCGGCGCGCTGTCGTTCCTGCCGGAGTGGGTGCGCAGCCTGTGGCACTACGAGACCGAGGTGTACAAGTTCCACGTCGGTCTGACGTCGGGGCACACCTACGAGTCGAACCCGTGGAGCTGGCTGGTCCTGGGCCGGCCCGTGTCGTACTTCTACGAGTCCCCCGAGCCGGGCACCGACGGCTGCCCGGCCACGGCGGCCGGCAAGTGCGCCCGCGAGGTGCTGGCCCTGGGCACACCGCTGCTGTGGTGGGCGGGCTGCTTCGCTCTGCTGTACGTGCTGTGGCGGTGGTTCTTCCGCCGCGACTGGCGTGCGGGCGCGATCGCGTGCGCGCTGGGCGCGGGCCTGCTGCCCTGGTTCAACTACCAGGAGCGGACCATCTTCTTCTTCTACGCCGTGGTCTTCGTCCCGTACCTGTGTCTGGCGGTGGCGATGATGATCGGCGCGCTGCTCGGTCCGGCGGGTTCGACCGAGAGGCGGCGGACGCTGGGCGCGATCGGGGCGGGGGTGCTGGTCCTGCTGATCGTGTGGAACTTCATCTACTTCTGGCCGATCTTCACGGGCCAGACCATCCCGATGGACTCCTGGCGCGCCCGCATGTGGCTGGACACCTGGGTCTAGGGAGCAGCACGAGGAGCGGTACCCACGACGGCCCCGGCGCCCGCGAGCGCCGGGGCCGTCGTGGTTGCCCGGGTCGTCCGGGCCCGTCGGCGGGCGTCGCCGGCCGGCTCCGCCGGCCCGTCGTCAGGGGTGGCGCCACGTCGGCTGACAGCCGAGGGCCGTCCCGTCGGGGCAAGACCGTGCGGCCAACGGCGCGCTTCCGGCGCGGTGTTCACGGGAGGGCCCGCCCGATCCGGGTGGCCCTCGTGACGTTTGACGCTCCTTTTCGGCCATCGTTGTTCCGGTCCGGTAACAAGCAGGCACCCGTCCGCTCGCGGAGCGTAAGGTCCGCACCAGAGGTTCTTTGAACACGTTCAGAGAACGGGGACTCTGGAGGGGACGCAAGTGAACGGGGCAGCGAAGGGCGCCGTCATCGGCGGGGTATTCCTCGCGATGGTCGGCGGCGCCGGGTACGGGGTGTACGCCCTGGTCGGGGACGCCGGCAACGGCGATGGCAAGGGGAGCGGGAAGGCGGAGGCCTCCGCCCCGCCGGCGAAGGGCAGCGGGCCCGTCACCGAACAGGAGACCGCCGCGACCGCCAAGGCCTTCCTGGCCGCGTGGGCGGCCGGGGACGGGCAGGCGGCCGCCCAGCTGACCAACAACGAGCAGGCCGCCCGGACCGCGGTGGCGGACTTCGGGGCCAAGGCCCACGTCTCCAAGGCCGTGATCACCCCCGGCACCCCGAAGGGCGACACCGTGCCCTTCACGGTCGCCGCGGACATCACGTACGAGGGCACCACCAAGCCCCTCGCCTACGAGTCCCGGCTGACCGTGGTGCGCGGCCTGACCAGCGGAAAGCCGCTGGTCGACTGGCAGGCCTCGGTGATCCACCCGCAGCTCCAGCGGGACGAGGCGCTGCGCGCCGGCGCCCCGGCGAACCCGCCGGTCAAGGCGGTCGACCGGAACGGCGAGGAGCTGACCGCGGAGAAGTACCCCTCGCTGCGGCTGATCCTCGACCAGCTGCGAGAGACGTACGGCAGCAAGGCGGGCGGCAAATCCGGTGCGGAGGTCTGGATCGAGCCGGCCACCCCGAACGCGCCCAAGCGGACGCTGCTGACCCTGGTCGAGGGGGAGCCGAGCACCATCAAGACGTACCTGGACGCGACGGTGCAGGCGGCCGCCGAACAGGCGGTCACCAGGTTCCCCGAGGCGTCGGTGGTCGCCGTCAAGCCCAGCAACGGGCACATCCTGGCCGTCGCCAACCACCGCAAGGACGGCTACGACGCGGCGCTGACGGGCAACCGGGCACCCGGCTCGACGATGAAGATCGTGACCGCCGAGATGCTGATGGACCGCGGCAAGGTGGCGGCCGACAAGCCGGCGGAGTGCCCGAAGGCCGTGTCCTGGGGCGGCCGTTCCTTCCACAACCTGGACAACTTCGACCTGCCCGGCTCCGCGACCTTCGCGACCAGCTTCGCCAAGTCCTGCAACACCGCCTTCATCAAGCAGATCCAGGCGGTCGGCGACGACGGCGCGCTGGCGAAGGAGGCCACGGAGGTCTTCGGCATCGGGCTGGACTGGAAGACGGGCGTCAAGTCCACCGACGGCAAGGTCCCGCCGGCGACGGGCGCGGAGGCGGCCGCCGCGTACATCGGCCAGGGCAGGATCACCATGAACCCGCTGAACGTCGCGTCCATCACCGCGACCGCCCGCACCGGCGTGTTCCGCCAGCCGCTGCTGGTCTCTCCGGACCTCGACGGCCGTACGGTCGCCACGGCGCAGCGTCGGATGAAGTCCTCGGTGCAGCAGCAGCTGGTCTCGATGATGCGGCTGACGGCGACGAGCGGCACGGGCCAGAAGGCGATGTCCTCGGTCAGCGGCTCGGACAAGGGCGCGAAGACCGGCTCCGCGGAGGTCGGCGGCTCGGGCAGCCCGGACAGCTGGTTCACCGGCTACAGCGGTGACGTGGCCGCGGCGGCCATGGTCGAGGGCGGCGGCCACGGCGGCGACGCGGCGGGCCCGATCGTGGCCGCCGTCCTGAACGCCGGCTGACGCGCGGGGACCGGGCGCCGCACCCGCCCCGGCCCGGTCCCCGCGATCCTTTCCGTCCTTGCGGTCCCCGCGGTCCCCGCGGTTCCGTCAGAGCGCGGAGCGCAGGGCGCGGACCAGCGCCTGCGCGCGCGGGTCGGCGGTGACCGACTTGGCGTGCGCGTTGGTGACGTAGCCGAAGCCGATGCCCGCCTCCGGGTCCGCGAAGGCCAGCGAGCCGCCGCGGCCCGGATGGCCGAAGGAGGCCGGGGACAGCAGCGGCGAGGCCGGCCCGTGCAGCATGTAGCCGGGGCCGAAGCGGGTGTTGACCACCAGGACGCGGTCCGGGCCCGCCGAGAACTCCTTGCCGGCGAGTGCGGTGGTGGCCGGTGTGAAGATCCGTGCCCCGTCCTCCACCACGCCGATGGTGGCCCCGTAGAAGCGGGCCAGTGCGCGGGCCGTGCCGATGCCCGCCGAGGCCGGCAGCTCGGCCGCCTGGTAGGCGGGGTCGTTCTCGTCCGGCGCGGGGTCGATGGCCGCGAAGGCGCGGCGGGTGAGGGAGTCCGGGTCGGCGTAGGCCTCGGAAACGTTTCGCCTCGGCCGGGTCCTGAGCAGGCCCGCGCTCTCCGGCGGGTCGACCGGGGCCACCCGGCCCACCCGGTGCGCCTGCGTCTGCGGCAGGCCGATCCAGAAGTCGAGGCCCAGCGGCTCGGCGATCTCCTCGGCCAGGATGCCGCCGACCGTGCGGCCGGTCGCCCGCAGCACCAGCTCGGACAGCAGCCAGCCGAAGGTCTGCGCGTGGTAGCCATGCGCGGTGCCGGGCTCCCAGAAGGCCCGCTGCGCGGCGACCGCGCGCGGCCCGGACACGCCGTCCGCGGCCTCGGCCACGGTCAGCCCGCGGTCCAGGGCCGGGACTCCGGCGCGGTGCGCGAGCAGGTCGCGGACCCGGGTCCTCTCCTTGCCGCCCGCCTTGAACTCCGGCCAGTACGTGGCCACGGGCGCGTCCAGGTCGAGCAGTCCGCGCTGGTGCAGCAGCAGCGGTACGGCGGCGGCCACGCCCTTGGTCGCGGAGCGGACGACCTGCGCGGTGTCTGCGGTCCAAGGGGGCCGCGGCTCGGTGCCGTCGGCGTCCTTGCTACCGCCCCAGAGGTCGACGACCTTGCGCCCGTCCCGGTACACGGCCACCGCCGCGCCCCGGTCCCCGAGTACCTCGAAGTTGCGTACGAACGCGTCCCTGACGGGCTCGAAGCCCTCCGTCACCACACCCTGGATCTCCACGGGCAGTCCAACAACCGGCGACCGGCGCTTATGCCACCGAGACCGAACGGGGATCGAAGCCGAAGGGCAGCTCAAGGCGGTGGGCGCGCATCAGGTCCTCGTCGCACAGGAGGTCCTGGGTGCGTCCGTCGGCCGTGATCGCGCCCTCGCTCAGGATGACCGAGCGCGGGCACAGCTCCAGTGCGTACGGCAGGTCGTGGGTCACCATCAGGACCGTCACGTCAAGCGAGCGCAGGATGTCGGCGAGCTCCCGCCGCGAGGCCGGGTCCAGGTTGGACGAGGGCTCGTCCAGGACCAGGATCTCGGGCCGCATGGCCAGTACGGTCGCCACCGCGACCCGGCGGCGCTGCCCGAAGGACAGGTGGTGCGGGGGCCGGTCGGCGAATCCGGCCATCCCCACCTGCTCCAGCGCGTCCCGGACCCGCTCCTCCAGTTCGGCGCCGCGCAGGCCGGCCGCGGCCGGGCCGAAGGCCACGTCCTCGCGGACGGTCGGCATGAACAGCTGGTCGTCGGGGTCCTGGAAGACGATGCCGACCCGGCGGCGGATCTCGGCGAGGTTGCGCTTCTCCACGGGCAGCCCGGCCACGGCCACGGTGCCGACGCCGCCGCTCAGGATGCCGTTGAGGTGCAGCACCAGGGTCGTCTTGCCCGCGCCGTTCGGTCCGAGCAGGGCGACCCGCTCGCCCTGTGCGACGGCCAGGTCGACCCCGAAGAGGGCCTGGTGGCCGTCGGGGTAGGCGTAGGCGAGGCCGGTCACTTCCAGTGAGGGTGGTGCCTTCAACAGGTCCATTTCCATCTCCCGTCGGGGGGTTCTCCGCTTTGTTCGGTCATCTGCTGCGACAGCGGTCAGGGCTCGGCCGTCATGAGCCTCCGGGGCAAGTGAGAAACCGCCCCGGGCGGAGGAGTCACCCCATCAGACAGACGGCCAGGACGGCCAACGCCGTCAAAGGGAGCGCAGAGGCGCGCGCCCACTCAGTGGGCGTTGCCGCCACCTCGTCGATCACCGGCATCGAACCGGCGTAGCCGCGGCTGACCATGGCCAGGTAGACCCGCTCGCCGCGCTCGTAGGAGCGGATGAACAGCGCGCCCGCCGTCTTGGCCAGCACCCCCCAGTGCCGGATCCCCCGCGCCTCGAACCCGCGCGATCGCCGGGCGATGGACATCCGCCGCAGCTCGCCGGTGACCACGTCGCCGTACCGGATCATGAACGAGGCGATCTGCACCAGCAGCGGCGGCAGCTTCAGCCGCTGCAGGCCCAGCAGCAGCGCCCGCAGCTCCGTCGTCGAGGCGAGCAGGACGGAGGCGGCCACCCCGAGCGTGCCCTTGGCCAGGACGTTCCAGGCGCCCCACAGTCCGGAGACGCTGAGCGACAGGCCCAGTACGTCCACCCGTTCGCCCCCGGCCACGAACGGCATCAGCACCGCGAACGCCACGAACGGGATCTCGATCAGCAGCCGCCGCAGCAGGAAGCCGGCCGGTACCCGGGCCGCGGCCGCGACCCCGGCGAGCAGGACGGCGTACAGCCCGAAGGCCCACACCGCCTCGCGCGGTGTGGAGACGACGACCAGCACGAAGGCGAAGACCGCGGCGAGCTTGCAGTGCGGCGGCAGCGCGTGCACCGGTGAGTGCCCGTGCCGGTAGAGCCGGTGGGCGTGGCCCGCACCCATCTCAGACCGCCGAGGCGCCGGCCGCGGCCGGTTCGGCGGTACGGCGGCGGCGCACGGCCCAGAAGACGCCGCTGCCCACGACGACGGTCGCCCCGACGCCGAGGGCGCCCGCGAGGCCGCCGGAGAGGCGGGCGTCGGCGACGTCCCTGACGGCGTAGTCGGCGAGCGGGGAGTCCTTCGCGGCGTGCTCCTCGGCCTTGGCGTCGATGCCCTTGTCGGCGGCGACCTTCTCCAGGCCGTCGGGGCTGGCCGAGGCGTAGAAGGAGACGAACCCGGCGAGGACGAGGGCGGTGACCAGGCCGGTGGCCCACACCTTCGTGGTGGAGCGGGCCGCGACGGGGGCGGCGGCGGGGGCGGCGGCCGGTGCGTCGACGAGGACGCCGCCCACGCGCAGCTTCAGCCGCGTGGTCAGTCCGCGCGCCCCGTACACCAGGTCCGGCCGTACGGCGATCACGGCGCCGACGGTCGCGGCGGTGATGGCGGCCTCGCCGATGCCGATGAGCACGTGCACCCCGACCATGGCGGTGAACACCTTGCCGATGGCCACGTCGGTGGTGCCGCCGATCGCGTAGATCGCGGTGAAGGCGGCGGCCGCGCCGGGCACCGAGAGCAGGGCCCCGGCGAAGGCGGCGACGGTCACGGAGCGGCGGGTGCGGGGCAGCACCCGCAGCAGCCCGCGGAAGACCGCGTAGGAGACGACGACGGTGACGACGCCCATGACGGTGACGTTCACGCCGAGGGCGGTCAGTCCGCCGTCGGCGAAGAGGATGCCCTGCATCAGCAGGACGACGGACACGCACAGCACGCCCGTGTACGGGCCGACGAGTATCGCGGCGAGCGCCCCGCCCAGCAGGTGCCCGCTGGTTCCGGCGGCGACCGGGAAGTTCAGCATCTGCACGGCGAAGATGAAGGCGGCGACCAGACCGGCGAGGGGCGCCGTGCGCTCTCCCCCGGAGCCTTCGGCCCGGGTGGGGGTCCCCCCGGCGGTAGCCGGGGGATGATCCCCGAGCTCCCGCCGGGCGCCGCGGAGGCTGACGGCCACCGCGGCGGCGGCCGCCACTCCGGCGGCCACCGAGACGGGTGCGTTGATGAATCCGTCGGGCACGTGCATGGAGTGGCTCCGCTTCTCACAGTTTTCAGCCGTCCAAGAATAGTGCCCTCTTGCAAATGGTTGGCAACAGCGTCTCGGACACAAATACGCCCTCGCACTTCCGTCGGAATGTGCGAGGCTGGACGGGACAAAAGAGCACAGAAGGCACTTTTGTTCAACGCTCCGACGCGAGGAGTCTTGTCGATGTCAGCCACCGCCGAGAATCCATCAGCCACCGCGACAGCCACGGCGACCGTCCGCCTCGTCGAGGAGCGCGTCAGAGCCCGCGTGATCACCGACGATCCGCTCTACCGGGCGATCCCCGTCATCCTGCGCTTCGTCCCCGCAGAACCGCTGGCGGTACGGATCGTCTTCCCGGCGGACCTGTCCCCCGAGGGCACCGACAACGAGTGGGTCTTCCCCCGCGCCCTCCTGGAGGCGGGCCTCCAGGCCCCGAGCGGGACCGGGGACGTGCGCGTCTGGCCGTGCGGCCGCGTGCAGGCGGTCGTCGAGTTCCACTCCCCCGAAGGCGTGGCCGTGGTCCAGTTCGACATCGCCGGGCTGCGCCGCTTCCTGCGCCGTACGTACGCCGTCACCCGATAGGCGCAACGGACCCGGCCCCGCACCTCAGGTTCAGGTGCGGGGCCGGGCTGTCGTTGCCGTTGCCGTTGCCGTTGCCGTACGGACGGGTCCCGACGTCAGGCGTTGACCAGCTCGCGGTCCTTGTCGTGGCCGTCGGAGGCGCCGGAGAGGTGCCGGCGCAGGCTGTCGCCCTCCACGTCCACGTTGGGCAGCAGCCGGTCCAGCCAGCGCGGCAGCCACCAGGCCTTGTGCCCGAGCAGGGCGAGCACCGCCGGGACGATCGCCATCCGGACCACGAAGGCGTCGAAGAAGACGGCGACGGCCAGACCGAAGCCGATCATCTTGACCATCTGCTCACTGGCTCCGATGAAGCCCGCGAACACCGCGATCATGATGACGGCGGCGGCCACGACCACCCGCGCGCTGTACTGGAAGCCGGTCACCACGGCCTGGCCCGGACGCTCGCCGTGTACGTACGCCTCGCGCATCCGGGTGACGAGGAAGACCTCGTAGTCCATGGCCAGGCCGAAGACCACGCCCACCATGAAGATCGGCATCATCGACATGATCGGGCCGGTCTGCTCCACGCCGAAGAGCGAGCCGAGCCAGCCCCACTGGAAGACCGCGACGACCGCGCCGAGGGCGGCGACGACCGAGAGCAGGAAGCCGAGGGCCGCCTTGAGCGGGACCAGGACCGAGCGGAACACGAGCATCAGCAGCAGGAAGGCGAGGCCGACGACGAGCGCGAGGTAGGGCAGCAGCGCGTCGTTCATCTTCTGCGAGAAGTCGATGTTCATCGCGGTGGCGCCGGTGACGAGGACGTCGTCCCCGCTGCCGTCGCGGATCGTGTGGACCAGGTCCTCCGTCTGCGTGGAGGACGGACGGTCCTTCGGGATGACGGTGATCACCGAGGCGTCGCCGCCCTGGTTGGGGGTCGGCGGGGTGACCGCGGCCACGCCCTCCAGGCCCTTGATCCGCTCGACGGTCCGGTCGGCGAGCGCCTTGTCGCCGTCGACGACCACCATCAGCGGGCCGTTGAAGCCCGGGCCGAAGCCGTCGGACAGCAGGTCGTACGCCTGGCGCTGGGTGGTGGAGACCGGCTGGGCGCCGTCGTCCGGCAGGCCCATCTCCAGCTTGCTCGCCGGGACGGCGATGACGCCGAGGCCGATCACACCGGCCAGCAGGACCATGACCGGGCGGCGCAGGACGAAGCGGGCCCAGCGGGTGCCGCCGTTGGCCTTCTTCCCGGCGGCGGCCGCCGAGCCGGAGGCCGCCTGCCTCCCCTTGCCGAACAGCTTGCTCTTCTCGCCGGCGGGCAGCACCTTCTTGCCCGCGAAGCCCAGGATGGCCGGGACCAGCGTGAGGGCGACCAGCACCGCGATGACCACGGTGGCGGCGGCCGCGAAGCCCATCTTGGTCAGCATCGGGATGTTGACGACGGCCAGGCCCACGAGGGCGATGACCACGGTCAGACCGGCGAAGACGACGGCGGATCCGGCGGTTCCGGCGGCACGGCCGGCGGCCTCGTCGCGCTCGCGGCCCTCGGCGAGCTCCGCGCGGTAGCGGGAGACGATGAACAGGGCGTAGTCGATGCCGACCGCGAGGCCGATCATCATCGCGAGGGTGGAGGTGGTGGTACCGAGGTCCAGCACGTTGGCCAGCGCGGTGATGGAGGAGACGCCGATGCCCACGCCGATCAGCGCGGTCAGCAGCGGCAGCCCGGCCGCGATCAGCGAGCCGAACGTGATGACGAGGACGATCGCGGCGATCAGGATGCCGATGACCTCGCCGGAGCCGGTCTCGGGGGCCGCCATCAGCGCGTCGCCGCCGATCTCGACGGTGAGCCCCTGCGCCTTGGCGTCCTTGCCGGACTCCTTGAGCGCGTCGCGGGTGGCGTCGGTCAGCTCCATACCGCTGACCTGGTACTTGGCGCTGATGTAGGCGGTGGAGCCGTCCTGGCTCACGGCCTGGCTCTGGTACGGGTCGGCGACCGAGGAGATCTGGTCCTTGCCCGCACCGAACTTCAGGCCCTCGACGATCTTCTCGACCTCGGCCTTGGCGCCGGGGTCGGTGACCTTGGCGCCCGCCGGGGCCTTGATGACGATCCGGGCGGTGGCGCCGTCGGCGGCCATCCCCGGGAACTTCTTGTCGAGCACGTCGAAGGCCTTCTGGGCCTCCGTGCCGGGTATCGAGAACGAGCCGGAGGTGGGGGCGGACGCCGAGGCCGCGCCGAAGCCGGCGACGAACAGCAGCGCCACCCAGACGAGGGCGACGAGACGGCGGCGCCGGAAGGCGCCCCGGCCGAGTCGGTAGAGGAAGGTGGCCACGTCGGTGGTTCTCCCGTTCGGGTCGTGGGATGGATCCGGAGACCGGATCTGGGCATGAGGAGCCGGCCCGACGACGAGAGCGGCGTGTCAGGAACAGCGGGAAAGCGGCGGGGACGGGATGGAGGAGAGGAGTCAGACGCCGAGGGCGGGGAAGACCACGGCGTCGATGAAGTCACCGAGGAAGGCCCGGTCGACCGGCCGGTCCTCGATCAGCGGGAGCGCGATGAACGCCCCGATGAGCATGTGCGGTACGAAGTCCAGCGCCGGGCAGTCGGGGCGGATCTCGCCCCGGTCCACCGCGCGCCGGAGCATCGCCTGCAGGCCGTTGATCTCCGGGTCGACCAGCAGGTCACGCAGCGCCTTGTGGAGCTCCGGGCTCTCGTGGACCGCATGGGCCAGACCCCGCATCAGCGCGGTGTCCTTGGCCATCTGCGCGTCGTCCGAGTGCTCCACCATGCGCGCGAAGTCCATGCGCAGGCTGCCCGTGTCGATCTCCCGCAGCGAGACGGGCTGGGTACACCGCAGGGCCTTGGCGACCAGCTCCGGCTTGCTCCCCCACTGGCGGTAGAGGGTGGCCTTGCTGGACTTGGTGCGGGCGGCGACCGCGTCCATGGTCAGCGCCTCGTAACCCACCTCGCGGAGGAGGTCGAGCACCGCCCCGTGGACTTCGGCCTCCCGTTCGGGGGTGATCCGGCTGCGCCGGGCCGCCATCGCCTCGGTCATCTCCGTGCCTCCGTCCGAACGTCCGAACACGTCTCTTATCGAAACGAAAGTGTTCCGTACACATACGACGATACCCCCGCCCCCATCGAAACGAAACCGTTCCGTTTCGCTTCGGGCAGTGGCATGGATCACCTGTACGAGTTGCCAGGCCCCCCTGGCGCGGAAAGCATTGGGGGGTGAGTCACGACGTCGCGTACCTCCGCTTCCCGCACCTTCACGACGACCTGCTGTGCTTCGCCACCGAGGACGATCTCTGGGTGGCACCCCTGGTTCCCCCCGGAGATCCGGCCGGGCGGGCCTGGCGGATCACCGTCGACCGGACCCGGGTCAGCCACCCGCGCTTCTCCCCGGACGGCAGGCACATCGCCTTCACCACCTGGCGGAGCCTCGACCCGGAGATCCACCTGGCCCCCGTGGCCGGCGGCCCGGCCCGCCGGCTGAGCTACTGGGGCGCCACCGACACCCGCGTCTGCGGCTGGACCCCGCCCGACGAGGACGGCCGCAGCGACATCCTGGCCGTCTCCTCGCACGGCCAGCCCTTCTCCTACTTCGCCTGGGCCTACAGCCTGCCCACCGACGGCAGCCCCGGCGGGCGCCTGCCCTGGGGGCCGGTCTCCGACATCCAGGTCCACGACGACGAGTCGGGCGAGCGGCGCACCCTGCTGCTGACCGGCAAGCCCCCGCACGAGCCCGCCGCCTGGAAGCGCTACCGCGGCGGCGCCACCGGCCGGCTGTGGCTGCACGGGCAGCGGCTCCTGGAGGAGATCGAGGGCCACCTCGACTCCCCGATGTTCGTCGGCGGCCGGATCGCCTTCCTCTCCGACCACGAGGGCATCGGCAACCTCTACTCCTGCCTGCCCGACGGCACCGACCTGCGCCGGCACACCGACCACGAGGAGTTCTACGCCCGGCACGCCTCCAGCGACGGCTCCCGGATCGTCTACCAGTGCGCGGGCGACATCTGGCTGGTGGACTCCCTGGGCCGGGGCGCCGCCGCGCGCAAGCTGGAGGTACGGCTCGGCGGCCCGCGCGCGGGGAGGCGTACGTACCAGGTGCCGGCCGCCAGCCACGTCGACTCGCTGTCCGTGGACACCACCGGGCGGGCCAGCGCGGTCGTGGTGCGCGGCAGCCTGTACTGGCTGACCCACCGCGACGGCCCCGCCCGGACCATCGCCGACACCCCGGGCGTCCGGGTGCGGCTGCCCGAGATGCTCGGCAGCGGCGGGCAGGTCGCCTACGTCACCGACGCCGAGGGCGAGGACGCGATCGAGATCGCCTACCTGCCGCGGGCCTCCGGGGAGCGGGAGCCGCGCCGGCTGGCCTCGGGCGAGCTGGGGCGCGTGCTGGAACTGCTGTCGGACCCGGACGGTGAACGCCTCGCCGTCGCCTCCAACGACGGGCGGCTGCTGCTGCTCGACGCCACCGAGGAGTCCGACGGGGAGGTCACCGAGCTGATCCGGTCCATCAACGGGCCCGTCACCGACCTGGCGTTCTCCCCCGACGGATGCTGGCTGACCTGGTCCCATCCGGGCATCGGGCGGTCGCTGCGGCAGATCAAGATGGCCCGGATCTCCGGCCCCGGCGGACGCACGGTCATCGACGTCACCAACGGGCGCTTCGAGGACGAGAGTCCGGTCTTCACCCGGGACGGGCGCTATCTCGCCTTCCTGTCGTGGCGCGGTTTCGACCCGGTGTACGACGTGCACACCGGCGACCTGTCCTTCCCGCTGGGCTGCCGCCCGTACCTGGTGCCGCTGTCCTCGGCGACCCCCTCGCCCTTCGCGCTGTCCGCCGAGGGGCGGCCCGCGGCGGGCGGACTCGACCCGGTGGAAGGGGACTCGGGCGACACGGGCGACGGCGCGGTCATGGTGGAGGTGGAGGGGCTGGAGAGCCGGGTCACGCCCTTCCCGGTGTCGGCGTCGAAGTACTCGGCCCTGTACCCGGTGCACGGCGGCGGGCTGGTGTGGCTGCGCTGGCCGATCTCGGGCGCGCTCGGCGAGACGTTCGCCAACCCCGCCGACATCAGCGGCAAGCCCACGCTGGAGCACTTCGACCTCACCAAGGCCCGCAAGACGGAACTGGCCTCCGGACTGGACTGGTTCGCCCTCAGCGGCGACGGCACCCGGCTCGTGATCAACGACGACGGCGATCTGCGGGCCGTCCCGGCCACCGAGTCGGGCGACAGCGATTCGACGGTCTACCTGGACCTGCGGCGCATCCTGCACGAGGTGGACCCGGCGGCCGAATGGCGCCAGGCCTACGAGGAGGCCGGGCGGATCATCCGCGCCTACTTCTGGGAACCGAAGATGTGCGGCATCGACTGGGACGGGGTGCTGAGCCAGTACCGCTCCCTGGTCGAACGGGTCGCGTCCCCCGACGAGTTCGCCGACCTGCTGCGCGAGGTCCTCGGCGAACTGGGCACCTCGCACGCCTACGTGTCCCCCGCCCGCCGCAACGAAGGCCCCCCGCACTACCAGCGGGCGATCGGGCTGCTCGGCGCCAACCTCGTGCCCCGGGAGGGGACATGGGTGGTCAGCCGGATCCTGCCCGGCGAGTCCTCCGACTCCAAGGCCCGCTCCCCGCTGGCCGGCACCGGCATCCGGGACGGCGCGGTGCTCACCCATGTCGACGGGCGCCCGGTGGACCCGGTGGCCGGCCCGTACCCGCTGCTGTCCGCGGCGGGCGGAACGACCGTGGAGCTCACCTTCCGGCCCGCCGAGGGCGAGGGCGGGGCCCGCAGGGTCGCGATCGTGCCGCTGATCGACGAGCGGCCGCTGCGCTACCAGGACTGGGTGTCCAAGCGGCGTGCGGTGGTCCGGGAGCTGAGCGGCGGCCGGTGCGGCTACCTGCACATCCCCGACATGGGCGGCTCGGGCTGGGCACAGTTCAACCGCGACCTGCGGATGGAGATGTCCCGGCCCGCGCTGATCGTGGACGTACGCGGCAACGCGGGCGGGCACATCAGCGAGCTGGTGGTGGAGAAGCTGACCCGCTCGATCCTCGGCTGGGACCTGACCCGCAACGCCCAGCCGGTCAGCTACGCCTCCAACGCGCCGCGCGGTCCGATCGTGGCGCTCGCCGACGAGGCGACCTCCTCGGACGGCGACATGATCACCGCGGCGTTCAAGCTGCTGGGGCTGGGCCCGGTCGTGGGCCAGCGCACCTGGGGCGGGGTGGTCGGCATGACGGGCCGGCACACCCTCGGCGACGGCACGGTGATCACGGTGCCGATGAATGCCGCCTGGTTCCCGGAGTACGGGTGGTCGGTGGAGAACCACGGCGTGGAACCGGACTTCGCGGTCCTGCGCACGCCGCTCGACTGGGCGGAGGGGCGGCACGCCGGCCTGGACGACGCCGTGCACCTGGCGCTGGAGCTGCTGGAGCAGGACCCGGCCGCCGTGCCGCCCGGCTACACGGACGTGCCGGACCTGCGCCGCCCGAAGCTGCCGCCCAGGCCGTAGGCGCGCGGAAGGGGCGGGGGGCGGGGGCCAACACACGGGGGCGGCCCGCTGGGGCCCGGGGAAGGCGGGGGGGGTGGGGGGGCGGGGGTGGGATGGGGGGGGGGGGGGGGCGCAGGGGGGGTGGGGGGGGGGCGAGT